>JAISXR010000272.1 GCA_031270375.1 Synergistaceae bacterium
CATATCCATAAAACTGAGTTGTAATTGTTGGCGCTGGTTTATCCCAAGACATCCTGCCGTAAATCGACGCATAAGTTCTGCCGCTTTCTTTTTTATGGCAAGACAATCGCAAATCCTCATTCCAATCACGCCACGTTCCCCCCTGCTTAGATTGTCTGATGCGTTTAAGGTTAATGGCGTTTAATTGCGCCGCGCAATGTAATGGGTCGTTCTTATCCTGTTTGCCGAAAGCGATTTCAGGAAGACAACCGATAGTATCCTTTACTGTCCGATAATTGTCGGGGGTATATTTTGGCTTAATAAGTTGTATTTTGCCCAACATTGACGCTAATAATACCAATCTGCTGCGGTTTTGCGGAACGCCGTATTCAGGACAATAAACCACACTATAGTTAACATTGTAACCAAGTTCTATCAAAGTTTTGCAGAAATCCGTAAACACCTGTTCTTTCGCCAGCCCTGGCACATTCTCCATTGATACAATGTCCGGCAAAACGTGTCTAACAATGTCCGCGAACGAATAGAGCAGCTTCCACTTGTCTTTCCCACGCCCGCCGTTTTGTTCACTTTTGCGGTAGCGTTTCGTATACTTTGAGAATGGTTGGCAGGGAGCGCAACCGACTAATATCCGAATACCTTCGTCTGGGTACAACTCCGCAACTTCTTCCGGACGCAATATAGACACATCCGCTGACACAAACCGAGTGTCTTCATTGTTGCGTTCATAAGCATATCGACAGGATTCGTCAACGTCAATTCCAGCCACAACATTAAGCCCAGCAAGTCTCAGACCGTGGGTAAGGCCACCAACACCGCAGAACAAATCTACTACTGCCGGCATAGTTCTACCTCCCCGCATTGCTGCGATACCATGTTCAACATAACTTGCCCGCACCACTTCCCTTTGCTTGGATTATTTTCACTTTGTAAAACATTCATCATTATTTGCAAGTACTCATTTGCGAATGTTTATGCCCCATAACTCTGTCGCTTCTTGAGTGGTCATATATTTCATACGGACGCACCTCACCATGTTATATAAACGCATTATATAACGTCCGGACGATGTTTGACAACACGTTCGTGGGGACAATTGAGCGGTGGGGACAATCGAGCCCTACAATTTTGTTGTACATCCGCCCCGAATTACGCTATGGAATAAAAGCGCGCATCGTAATATAATAAGGGGCGACGCAATATACGAATCAAGGTGGAAGGAGGGAAAATACATGGCTGTACTGGGACTCTCGAAACAAGACAGAATGGTCGAGTACAACTGTATTGACCTTCTTCCCGGTTTGGAAGACGACGTATTGGGTTATGACGTGGTAATACCGGCCATAGAGGAATCTTTCGTCCTGGGTTTGGAGGACTGGTGGCCGAATTTCGTAACCGATATGTGTCTGTAACGGAAAAATATCATTCCAATTTTTTTACATTCGAATAAGCGCTCAGCGTTTGCCGATATCGCCGTGAATCGTTCGATCCACCAGCTTCATTATAGTAGCATATTCCACCGGCTTTCCGGCGTATCCGTCCATGCCTGAGGCCAAAGCTTCCTGCAGGTCCTCTTTCAGGACGTTTGCTGTCAGGGCGATGATGGTCACCGTCTTGGCGTCGCCGCGCTCCATCCCTCTGATGAGGCGCGTTGCCTCGCATCCGTCCATGACCGGCATTTGAACATCCATCAATATAAGGTCGTAGTAATTCTCCTCCGAGGCGGCGAACATACCGACCGCTTCCTGTCCGTCCGAGGCACAGTCGCAAACCGCGCCGGTGCCGTCCAGAAAAGTCGCTATAATTTCCCTGTTGATCTGAACATCGTCCACTATCATGATGTGACTGCCCGAGAAATCCTGATCCCACGTCTCGTCCTCGGCGGCAGCTTCGGCGGATGCCGAGGATGTGTCCAGATCGAACCACGCCTGAAACGAAAAGCAGGATCCATGCCCCGGCGAACTTTCCACACATATTTCGCTGTCCATCAGTTTTATGATGCTGCCGCTGATGGACAGGCCGAGACCCGTGCCGCCGTATTTTCGCGACATGCTGGAGTCGGCCTGCTCGAAGGGAGAAAATATCCTGGAGACGGTCTCGTCCGACATCCCTATGCCGGTATCCGTCACCGCGACCCGAAGAAGGATTTTTTCGCTGTCACGGGACACCTCGCGGACATCCAGCGTCACCCCGCCGGACTCTGTAAATTTCAAAGCGTTCGAGATGAAGTTGATGACGACCTGAGAGAGCCTCATGGAGTCGCCGCAGAGGGCGAGATCTTCCGTGCCGTTTGTGGCAAGCGTGAGATAGAGCCCCTTGTTTGCGGCGATGGAGTGCAGGCCGCTCATGATATTTTCGAGGACGGGACCCAGAACGAACGGGGATTTTTCCAGAACCAGTTTGCCCTCTTCGATTTTGGACATGTCCAGCACATCGTTCAGCAGCCCCAGCAGATGACGCGAGGATATATCAATCTGCGAGATGCACTTTTTCATTTCCTCCGGCTTGCCGCTGTGAGAGGCGATCTGCGTCATGCCTATTATGGCGTTCATCGGAGTACGAATCTCGTGACTCAGGCTCGACAGGAACATGGATTTCGCTCTCATGCCCGCTCTCGCTTGATCCAGCGCTATCAGGTTGTTGTAAATGCCGTTCATCGTTTGGCAGTAAACTAGAAAGGAGGAAGAAAAAATCTCCGGCATCTTGTCGTAGATAAGCGCCCCTTCCTCCGTAATGCCGCCCAGTATCACGCCGGCCATCTTTCTGTCGTTGCCGAAAATCGGCACGTAGACGGCGTACGACAGACCGATGGACGCAAACGGAGAACCGGGGCCGGGAGGGGATTCCATAATCACGCTCCGGCCTTTGAAGTCATGGAGTTCCGGTTTGCGCAGCCACTCCATCAAGACGGGAAATTCCGGGCCGGCGGAGCTGAAATTGCATGAACCGAACAGTTCCAAGCAATCCCCCGAGACGTCGAGCTTGAAGGTGGCTCCCGTTTCGAGCTGGAAAATGTCCACTACGCCTTCCGACAGGATATCCGCCAAGCCCTCGGCCGTCGACGCGGTGAACGCTCTCTGCGTAAAACGGTGTATCTGCCGGAAAAGTTCGATCTGGTCGTCGAGCCTGTGGCGTATCACGCGCATGTTTGCCTTTTCGACCTCATAACGCGCGGTCTTCGAATTCAATGCGCTGACGGCATCCCTCAGCTCATCAATTTCACTCGATTTTTCGCCGGTCATACACGCATTTCTTCTTTATCTGTACAACACGAGGAGCGACGTCGTATAGGTGTGGAACATATTTTCCCCACGCAGAGGGCAAAATTCTCCAAACCCGTACATCCCAAGCCACGGAGGGGTTTCCCCGCCGCTCTGGAAGGCGTTTTGCATCATCGCGATGATTTCGTCCTTCATCACTTTATCGAAGAGCGTGCGCCCCCGCAGCAGGCAGTCCGTCTGAAATACCGCGACCGGCCCGCTGTTTTCGCCGGCTTTCCCCTTTATCTCCTCGCGCAGCAGTTCGAGGGCATGTTTCTGTTCGGAGAAAATCAGGTCTTCGTCGCGGGTCGTGAGGTAGACCCTGGCGCCTTCATTGGCCGATACCGACAGCCATATCGCCCCGCTCTCCTCTCTCGGCAGTCCCAGTCTCAGAATATGTTTATTGCCATAATCGGAAACCAGTTCCGGGGACAGTTCAAACGCCAGGCCTCCCGTGACCAGCAGCGTGCGGACGTCCTCGTCCGGCAAATTTCCCACGCGCTGGCTGTACGCCTCCCATGCCGGCTGTCCGTCTATTTCGATAATCTGGTTGTGATCTGTTTTGGTTACGGTCATCGCGGCGCCGAACGCGTTAAATCCGTGTGTTGCCCTGGCGGACGCTTTTAGCGTACCGTCCGCGAAACCCACGGCCCACGCCCCGCGGAGGCTGGCTCTGTCGCCTATATACTGCGATGTGGTCAGCGCTTTGTAGTTATCCGAAGAAGCTCCGCCGAAAATGGTGATCCCGCCGCCGAAAACTTCTTCAAAGGACTCCACG
>JAISXR010000064.1 GCA_031270375.1 Synergistaceae bacterium
CCGGCCCAGTTCGCCGGTCTTGTCGGCGAATGTCAGCGTGAGGCGGAGTTTGTCCGGCTCCACGGTCTCGGTCATCGCGATATCGCCGCCCAGCCTGTCGAGAAAATACCCGACGAGGGTCTTTGGCGCCCTCGATTCCGCCAGGATATGTCGCTCGAGGTTTTTCGCGGCTTCCGGCGGGAGGTGACTCCGCGCCGGGGGTCGTTTCATGTCCATTCGCGTCGTTTTCGCTCCTTTCTATCGTCAGTCCGGGGGGATCAAGACCGCGGGGCTCCGCCCCGCGCCCCGCAAGGGACAAGCCCCTTGACCCATTTATAAAAGTTTTCTTTCACCCGAAGGGTGAAAGAAAACTTTTTGAGGATGAAGGGGGGTTACAGTACAGTCGCCTGGTCCGGATAACGGGCGGCAGATTGCCGCCCGCGGTTTTAAACGCGCTGCCGCGTTTATTTTTTCCTTTTCGCCGCGGCCAGGGCCAGCACAGCCAGGGCGAGCGTCCCGCCGCCGAGCCCGGCGTCGCATCCGCCGCCGGATCTGTCCGAAGGCGGTTTTTTCTCGATTACTTCATCCTCTACCGTCGTGGCGTTTTTGATATTGATGCCGCCCGCGAAAACCTGCTCGTATGGGGCGGGCGAACTCTCGTCCGGCAACCATGTGATGCCCGTTATCGCGGCGGCGCCGTAGTTCGCGTCGCTGCCGCAGACGGCTGAGAAGATCAGCGTGTAGCTGTGGTCCGGCGCGTACGGGTCGGGCGCGCTTACGCCCGCGTTGTTGTAGCCGTTGCGGTAGTCGTGCACCACCACGCCGTCGTCGCGCACTATCTTCAGGACCACGCTCTCCCTGTTTATTCCCTGCGTCGAGACGTCTATTATGTAAGGCGCGGTAAACCCGTTTACGGGATCAATCTGGGCGGCGTCGATGGGTATCCTGACCGACACCCCGACCGTGCCGTCGGGTTTGCGAACCACGTAAGACTTCCATTCCGCCGGGTTCGTGGTCACGAATGTTCCGGCTTTTACCGCGTCCGATTGGAGCATGACGTAGACCCCGAACTCGTCGCCAAGCGTCGTTCCGTCCTGCGCCGTCGCCCTGAAATACGAGACCCGCGCGTTCGTGAAATCGAGTTGCGTGCCGTCCGTGAAGGGGTTAAAAGTCCCTCCCGGCGTGTCCGAATAGCTTACCGTTGCTCCCGCGTGCCGCGTCTCCGCGTATATCGGGAGATTTGTCAGGTTTGTTCCGTTGGGGACCACGATGAGGCCGTCGCCGTCCGCGACGTAATCGACGTCGCCGACCTTCGCGTATACGCGTTGTATCGCCGCGTCTGTGCTGAACGCGGCTTGCAGCACGTTTACGCCGGCGGTGAGCGTGGGCGCGAAGTCCCCGAAAAGTTTCGACAACTCGCTTACGGCGAACGATATCCTGCCCGGCCCCTCGGCGAGGCCGATGACGGCGGCCGTCAACGCATTGCTGGCGTTTTGCGTGAGCGCGATATTTCCAGCGCCATCGGTCACGGACCAACTCCCGGATATTGTGTCCGCTCCCGACGCCCCCTCGGGGTATATTTTGGCCTCGAAGTGGAGCGGGATCCCGTTGACCTCGCCATAGACGGGCGACAGGATCGCGGCGGTCGCCGGGAGGGCGGAGACGGCCGTGGCGTGATGCACGTTTTCGGTCGATATGAAAGAGGCGTCGGAGCCGCTTATCGGCAGCCCGTTATTTACGGCGGCGTTCTCGAGCCAACGGCAGTTTGACGTGCCCGACTTGGCTTCGTTATCGCTTATGCCGAACAGCGCGCCGTAATATTTTTCGGAAGCTGGAGTCTCCGGTTTCATCACTTTGCTGAGCGAGACGCAATTTTCAATTGTAACCGCCCCATTCTGATATCCAATTAGGCCACCCACCCAAACGTAATCGTTACTCAAGTTGCGGGACGTCGATTTCTCTCCGGCGGAGACGCAGTTTTTTATGCTCACGCTGTTGTCGTAGATTTCTCCGACGATTCCGCCGATTTCCGTATAGCTTTCGCTTACGCCTGTTTTAGTTTCCGCGACCTTCAGTTCCGCGCTCGCGTAACAGTTTTCAATGTCGACTTTTCGGGGAAGAAACCCAGCTATTCCACCCGCCACTACTGAACTATAACAAGACATGCCTTCGTCGAGGAGTTCGAAATCCGACGCGCAACCGGACACGATGCCGTGTGTTGTGGCTGCGGTGCCATTACGATCAGCGTTTCCGCCAATTATGCCTCCGACGTACATGCCCGAGAGAGAACCCTTAAAAGAACTGTTTCGAATAATAGAGCGCTCTTCGGCGCTTCCCACTATGCCGCCTGCGTAAACATAGCCCTTAAAATCTTTAGCGTCATTGGTGTTTGTGGAGAGGAATGAGGCTTCGGACCGGCAGTTCTCGATTACCGCCCGCGGGTAACCCATTGATATGGCGTTCGCGTACCTATTTTGCCCCGCTATCCCACCCGTAAGCAACTCCATGTTTTTAGGGGTCGCGTTCACTGTGACGCTCTCCGCGAAGAATTCGCAGTCTCGAATGATCGGCTGTCTGGAAGAATAGAGTGTCGCGTAGTTGTCGCCGGCTATCCCGCCGAATGTGTAGCGTGAATTTGCGTCAATAATGAAAGAAAACGAGCCAGTAACCGAACATCTCTCTATGACGCCCTCGTTGCCTGCGGCGATCCCGCCGGCGTAAGTATACATCGCCGCGCCCTTCATGTCCGCCGAGACGACGCAGTCGGAAATGATTCCCTCGTTTCTTACGGCGATGCCGCCGACAAAGTACTTCTCATTGGAAGCTATACTTTCAAATTTGGGTGGCGTGACGTCGATCTTCAAGTTTTGCACTTTACCTTCCGTGCCAATGTCTAAAAAGAGCGCGAAGCTGCCGTTTGCAATGTCGTCTGTTTCCCGGGAGTAAGTTATTTTGTTCTGTCTACCATCAAACGTCCCCTGGAAACTCTCGTATTTTTCGGTGGATACACCAGTAAATTGGGGGGAACCCGCTGAAAAAGCGACGTTTCTGCCGATCGGCGTCCAAGCGGGCTTGGCCTCAGTGAAGTCGAGGTCGCGCGTCAACATGATGGTCACGCCGTGGAAGTTAATGTCTTGGTCGCTCATCAGTTTCCCCAGCCCGAGAAATTCTGCCTCTTTGGTGATGAAAAACTCCTGGTCGTCCGGGTTGTACCACGTCATATCCGGCTCCACGTCGGCCAGCACGGGCGACGCCGCGAACAAAAACATTATCAAGACCGGCAGGGCGAGCAAGCGCGCTTTTTTTGCCGGGTTCAATCGCAAGGTCATAATAATATCCACTCCTTTTACAAAGTTTCGTTAAATTTACGGGTAAGTTCCGGCAATGCCGAAACCCCTCCCCGACAGCAGAGGCGGGGAGGGGATATTCAAACGTTCCTCGGTTGAGGCGGAATAAAGCGGGAAGAGGTCACTTATCCTCTTCTCCCTCTTCCGCGGCCACGGCCCGCGCCGCGACTTTGGACGGGTGCGGCGCGCCCTTCACGGTGCCTTCGATGCCGTATATCGCGGCCCCGTTGATGTTGAAGCCTAACGGCGCGAGGTTCGAAGCGGGGGTTCCTCCCATGACTATCGGCCCCGCCACCTCCTGAAGGCTACCAGTTGTTGGTGAGCCGCTATAGTTGTATATGACGATATCGTTGCCGCGGACGAACCAGACGTTGTCGTCCGCGGTATTGTAGTACAG
>JAISXR010000076.1 GCA_031270375.1 Synergistaceae bacterium
CTCAGCGGAGCGCCGCGCTCCAGCATGTGGGTCGCGAAACTGTGGCGCATCGTGTGGGGAGAGACGCCGAACATGCCCAAAGCGCGCGACACGGCAACGACCATCCTGTGCACGGTGCGTTCCGTGAGACGCGGAGCGCCGGTTTTTTCCGGGTAGAACACCGGCGCGTCCCCTTCAGTTTCATGTCCTTTCATAGCCGCGTCACGTTTCCAGGCGATCAGAAGTTCTCTGGCCGGTTTGCCGAAATAAGTCCGGCGTTCCTTCGAGCCCTTGCCCATGACCCGCAGTTCCCGTTCATCGATGTCGATGTCGCTCCATCTGAGCGACGCCAGCTCGCTGACGCGAAGCCCCCCGCCGTACATCAACTCCAGGATGAGCCTGTCCCGCGCGCCTTTTTTGCCCTTTTTCTCCGCCATATCCATCATCCGCACGACATCGTCGTAGGTTATCGCCCGCGGAACGGACGGATCCGCCCTAGGGCCTCTCAGTCCGACACCTACATCGGAACCTATCACGCCCGTCTCCGCCAGAAATCTGGTGAATCCGCGCAGGGCCGACAGTTTCCTGGCGACAGAACGCCCTGAAAACCCATAACCAGACAACTCCCTCAGAAAACCTCTGAGGCAGTCCCTGTTCAACGCCTCCACGGACGAGTCTCCGGCGGATTCCATATAATCGGCGAGCTGAGCCAAATCCACCGCGTAATTCACAGCCGTATTTCCCGAACGTCCCTTCGCGTCGCGCGTATATCTGATGAATTCGTCGATATAACTCGAAATATTCATAATTATTAAAATTTTAGCATGTTTTCCGAATTGAAACAAGAATTCGCGAGGCTCTTTGTTGTTCGCCTCCGGTACCCTTGACAGTCGGACTTTTCGGTTATAAAATCTCTAGTCGGCAGCGGAAACAAATATGCGCCGGTAGCTCAATTGGATAGAGCATCGGACTACGGATCCGAAGGTTACGAGTTCAACTCTTGTCCGGCGCGCCAGAATTATCAAGGGTTTACGGGATTCACCGTAAGCCCTTTTTTTTGTCGTTCTAACACGGTTCTAACATTGTTCGCGCGCATACAACTCTCTACTGACGAAACAGGGATAATTAATACATTGCCAAGCTTGGCAACCCCGCCAAACTCTTTGCTCCTGATCATATCGCGCACGGTGTTTTCGGTAAGGCACATTGCGCTGGCGGTTCCCTGGACCGTGTAATAGGAACCGTCAAGGGGGATTATTATCCCTGCGGCGCGCATTTCTTCATCGCTGGGGATAGTTGGCTCATTGTCTACTATTTCAAGCTTGCCGTCTCTAATGGCCAGCGAACGCCGGCGGCGCTTGGCTGGCGCGCTATTGCGCCGCTCTACCACTTCCGCAAATGAGATAAGCCACTCGTTTGCGGCCTTGGCGGCGCTTTTGAGGTTGCCTGTCCGACACAGGCGCCAGAAGTACTCTAAGGTGAACTCTAGCATTTTCGCCGCATCGCCGCTCATGATGTACTCGCCGTGCAATTCTATCGCAGTCGGCTCACCGGGGGGGACTACTTCCACAACTGACCTTCTCGGCGGTCGTGGTTGTGGTCGCGGTCGTGTCCTTGCCCCCCGAAGGTGTTTTTTGAGTGAATAATCCGGGATAAGGCATGTGTCTCTGCCCGCTATGCACTTATCGAATTTTTTGTCCTGGCATAATTCTATTACGGCTTGGCGGCTCACGCCCAATCTTTCCGCAGCTTCCTCTGCGGTATAATAATTACCGTAAGGTGACAACAGAACGCCGGACTCATTAAGTGCCTGCCGGACTTCCATCGTTATTTTTTCAATTTTCAGCGTACCGGCTCGAGGCATATTGGGACTACTGAACTTATAGCGACATACGCTCCTGAGAGGAATAACCCATTCGCCTTCGAAATTTACGGCCCCCTGGAGTTGCCCGCTGACGCACAGCATTGTGACATGTTCGACACTGTAGCCGAGCAGCTTGGCAGCGTCCTCGGCTTTTAAATATTCGCCACGCAGATATATCAATTCAACCACCCTGTACTATTATATCAAGCCTTGCGGTGTCGTATCCATCCCCCCAGGAACTTGCGTATCTCTTTCCTGGCTGGCTCGGCAAGCGGCTTAAAGGGTGATCGTTCTTTATTGAACTGCCGAGAACCTGAAATCTAACAACCTTGTCCTCTCGGACTTATATTCGATATGCCGAGTTTCTTTGACTATCATACGCGTTCTTCTTTGTATATTATATAATACAGTTATTGATAAAAATTTCATAAACCTGATCTGGGGGAATTTTGAAAAATGTGGAAAAAAATGAAAATAGGCCCTCGCGTTATCATAGTCTCGTTTCTGCTCGTGATGGTTTCTGTAATATGCACAGCCGTTACCACGGAGAAAAGTTTCGAAAAATACATGCTGAGCGATATCACCGGACAGGCCGAGTCCTCGATCATCGGTTTCAAAGCGCTCGCGGACGAGGCGATGGCTAAAACCAGGCTGTTCAGGGATCAGCTCGCCGGCATGGAAGAGTTGGCGGAGTTTGTGTACAGACGGGATAAAGAGGGCATTTACAAACTGACCAAACCTCTTATGGATGCGTCCGAAATCAAAATACTCATTGTGGCTGCCTCCGACGGAGAAGTTCTGGCGCGCCCTCACGACAAAGACAGAATTGGCGACAGCATCGCGAGTGACGATGATTTCAAGAAAGCGATCGAGGGCGTAAAATACCAGTTATTCAGATCCGGCTCGTCGTCAAAATTGGGATATTACTGCGGGGCTCCCGTTATTTATGACGGGCGGATTGTGGGAATGCTGAGGGCCGCTTTCTCACTGGAGGACGAATCACTGGTCGATCAGGTGAAAAATCTCTTTGGCGTCGAAGCTACGGTCTTCGCCGGCAAAACACGAATAAATACCACATTCACAAAGAACGGCAATCGCGCGCTGGAAACCGATGCCGCACAGGCAATAGCGGATATCGTATTGAACGACGCAAAAGACTACTCAGGCGAGATTGAAATCTTTGGCGGCAGGTACATGTCGCACTACTCGCCCGTCAAAGATCCCGATTCCGGCGCGGTGGTCGGAATGTACTTCACAGGAAAATCCATGGAAAACATGTACGCGGCGATAAGATCGGCCGTCGTCACCACGACGCTGGCCGCGGCCGTCGTACTGGCGATCGCGTTCATCATCGCGTGGAGGACCGCGCGCGGCATATCGAAACCACTGAACCGCATAACGGAAATGGCTGAGAGGGGCGAAGAGGGCGACCTCACCATCACGAGAGACGATTTCGAATACAACGGCGGCGACGAACTAGCGGCGCTCGTCGATTCGCTCTCGGGCATGATATCCTCTCAGGGCGCGGCCCTTTCCAGGGCGGTGGACACGTCGGACGCGGTGGCCGAACACGCGAAAAAACTCGCCCGTCTGTCGGAAGAGAACAATAATGCCGCCTCACAAACGAAGTCGCTGATAGAAGAGGTATCGAGACTGTGTCAGGCCAACTCCGAGGCTGCCGAAAGAGGAAGCGTGGGCGTGGGCGAAATGGCGCACGGAGCGGATTCCGTGGCCCAAATGTCAGCCGACAGCGCCGATTCGCTGGCCAAGACCACTAAAATTTCGCACGAGGCAGCCAGTTCCGTCGCCAATCTGGCGCGCAGCATCAGCATAGTGGACGAGAAAACCATCGAGAACCAGACGAAAATTCGCGAACTGTCGACATCCGTTTCCGAGATATCCAATTTCATGAACGTCATTACATCCATCGCGGACCAGACGAACCTGCTGGCGCTCAACGCCGCCATAGAGGCCGCGCGCGCCGGCGACACGGGGAGAGGTTTCGCCGTCGTCGCCGAGGAAGTCCGCAAGCTCGCCGAAGAATCGCGGAACGCGTCGAAGAGCGTCGAACATCTCGTCACTACGCTCATCAAAAACGCTAAAGAAGCAATTTCCGCAACGGAAGCCTCGGTCGAGATCGTAAAAAATATCAAATCCATGGCGCAGTTGACGACTGAAGAATTGAACCAGGCCATCAAGGAAATAACGAGCGCCAACGAAGCGATCCAGTCGATAGCGGCCGTGGCGCAGGAACAAACGGCGACCGGGTCCGCGATAACGCACGCCATTGATGAACTCAACAAGAGCACGGATACGATATCGACGAAGATGGAGGAATTGCACGAACTCAGCGACCAAACAGCTTCATCGGGCAATTACGTGTCGCTGTCGGCGGAGGAAATGTCGCTGTCGGCCGAGGAGATGAGAAAAGTCCTGGCGCAATTCAAAATGAACTCAGCCGAAAGGCTGGCTCTGCACTAGAAATTTCGGGCCGTAGGCGCATCGGGCGTATGGACAACCATCCCTTCAGACGCAGGGGCGAATAATTAATAAATGGTAACCCCCGGCTTTATAGCGTCTCGATATCCATGTCCGGCATCATCCGGCCTATTACGTCCTGGACCTGGCCGCTCTGGCCGCGTAAAAAGGGCATCTTCCAGCCTGTCGGGCCTACCTCAAGGAAAACCATCATCATGCCGCCCTTGTACGCGAGCGTCACGCAATTTATGTCTTCCCACGGGAGGACCCTACGGACGACACGCCCCCAGGCGCGTGTCTCGCGCACAGCCCCGGCGTCCGACAGGTAGAGCCGGCGGCTGATCCCCGCGCCCAAAACGCAAATGACGCCCAACACGAAGTGAGCGTTATATATCAGAACTATGCCCAACGCGATGGCAAAGGCCCGCATCCACTTGGGCATATTTTTGACGGCCCCGGAATCGCAAAGGATTTTCATGTCAGTTTGTAACCCGCCGGTCTTTTCGAAGAAAAAAACCGGAGGGTATAGCCCCTCCGGCGTTATCTCCGAGCGTCCCGGAAATTGTTACGACAGATCGGCCGGCCTGGTCTTCGCGATCACGGGCTTGCCGTCCTTGCCCTGCCACGCTATGCCTATGCCCATGTACGTTATGATTATCGCCAGTATCGGGTTCAGGTAATTCAGGAACGCGTAGGGCAGGTATTCGATCGTGCTGACGCCCAGCGTCTTGGCTTGATAGGTGCCGCAGGTGTTCCAGGGCACAAGCGCGGACGTTATGGTGCCGGTGTCCTCCAGCACGCGCGAGAGCATTCTGGGGTGCAGCCCCTTGTCGTCGAAAGCCTTCTTGAACATGCGGCCCGGGAGGACTATAGCTATATACTGATCCGCCGCGAACATGTTCGTGATCAGGCACGATATGGAAACGGCCGTGACATAGCCGCCGACTGTTTTTACATGTTTCATTATCGCGCCGAGCAGCACTTCGAGGAATCCGCAGCGATCCAGAACGCCTCCGAATATCAGAGCGCACATCACGAGAGAGTTCGACCACGTCATGGATTGCATCCCTCCTCGGGCGAGGAGTTCGTTCAGCACCGCCGCGGCCGACTGGATGGATTCCGTCGACAAGCTCGACAGCCCCTTTTCGGCGATCAGTCCGGCGAGCGCGGGGATATCCCCGGCGAGTTCCGCGATTTGCGCCGGAAGAACCGGCGTGTAACCGTTCTGCATGACGTTGAGCATCGCGCCGAACGTTTCTCCCTCAAACATCCCGAGTGCTATGCCGGCGAGCGCTCCAGCGAAAATGCTGGGCAGCGCCGGTCTGCCGGACGCCGCGAGGGCGATGACCAAAATCGGCGGAATGAGGGCTATGGGAGAGATTCGAAATTCCGTCTGCATCAGGGATTGAATGGCCCTCACCTTTTCGGTGTCGAATTCGCCCGACGAATAACCCGCGCCCATGACGCCGGCGATCACCAGCACTATGATGTAAGTGGGAGCCGTCGTCCATACCATCGCCCTGATGTGCTGGAATATATCGGTTCCCGCCATCGCTGGGGCAAGGTTTGTGGTGTCGGAGAGCGGCGACATCTTG
>JAISXR010000180.1 GCA_031270375.1 Synergistaceae bacterium
TTTATACACGTGATTCGAGAAATTTCGTACCCGTAGCGCGGAGTTTATCAACAACACACCCTCTTCCTGTTCAAAAACTTAATAACACGGCGCGAATCAGCAAAAGTCAATCGCTTGCCGTTGGTGTTCACGGAAAATTTATGGAATTATTCCACGCGGCTTTCCATATGTTTGAACAATCGCAATAACGTATTTTCATGGCGCGCCTTGCCTCATATAGTGGGGATATAGCGGGCGTCTGTCGCGCAACGGGCGCCGCGGACGCAACAGCGATTGGGGAGGGGGGATGTGATGAAGGGATGCGGCGGGACGTTACGTAACGCAATGTGTGGTGAATTCACAAGAGACAGGAGGCGTTTGGTGAATGAAGACTCAGGAAGTGGCATTGCACATCAACGGTATCCGTTATGAGATATCCGTCGGGCGGAAATTCGGCCAGATTCCCCCGTCGGAGACGCTCGCGGAAACGCTGCGTGGCAGGTTCTCACTGACGGGGACAAAAATTGCCTGTAACGAGGGCGCTTGTGGCTGCTGTACGGTCATCATCGACGGTAGCGCGGTCGCCTCATGCATGGTTCTGACCGTCGACTGCGACGGAAAGCGCATCACTACAATAGAAGGGCTGACCGACCCGAAGACGGGCGCGCTGGACCCGATCCAACAGGCGTTCATCGACTATTACGCCTTCCAGTGCGGCTATTGCACGCCAGGGATAATCATGGCGGGCAAGGCGCTGCTGGACAAGAACCGCCATCCGACGCGAGCGCAGATCCAGGACGCCCTGTCCGGGAACTTTTGCCGCTGTATCAGCCATTACCATGTGATCGACGCGATCGAGCACATCGCGCATGAGGAGGTGAGCGCGTCATGACCAGGCCGGAGTATAAATATATCGGAAAGAATACCGTCCGCAAGGACGCTAGGGACATCGTGCAGGGAAAGGCCAAATTTCTCGACGATTTTTCCCTGCCAGGTATGTTGGTAGGGAAGTCTCTCAAGAGTCCGTACCCTCACGCCGAGATCGTCAGGATCAACGCGGACAAGGCACGGGCGCTCGAGGGTGTGCACGCGGTGCTGACATGGGAGGACGTCGACCAGGGCTACAAATTCGGCTGGCCGCCGCACAAACCGGTGCTTGGAAGGCGGGTGCTCTACGTGGGTGACGCGGCAGCGCTCGTCGCCGCGGAGACCGAACAGATCGCGAATGCCGCGATGGAGTTCATCGAGGTCGAATACAAGCAGCTCACGCCCGTCTACGACGGCATGAAAGCCGCGGAGGACGGCGCCCCTCAACTCTGCGAGATGTTCAAGAATAACATTGTCCCGCCGGGCTACCCACCGTTCCAAAGAGACGGCCCGTTCTGGCACCTCGTGCGAGGCGATGTCGAAAAGGGTTTCGAGGAGTGCGGGTACATCGCGGAGGATGTCGTGAGCTTCGACAAGAAAGCGGCGCCCCTCTCGCCTGAACCACCCGGCTGTATCGTGAACTGGGAGGGCGACCTGACGTTCACTGTCTACGCGACATCGCAGAGCACCTTCATCCTCAAAATCATCAACGGCACCGTCATCCCCGGGATCAACATCAACGCGAAAACGTTCAACGTCGGCGGGTCATACGGCAACAAGCAAAGCCTGACGGTGCCGACTATCTACGGCGCGCTCCTCTCGATGGCCGCGAGGAGACCGGTCCGCTATTTCGAGACGAAAGTCGAGCAGATGATCATTCACGAGACGCGCCTAGGCTCGCAGGTGCGCGCGAAGATAGGCATGGACGAGAACGGCGTCGTCAAGGCCGTCAAGGCGCTGTGGTTTGTAGATACAGGCTCTCACTGCAACGCGACGCAAGGGCAGGTCGGTGTCGGAATCGGCGAGGCCCAGCTCGTAATGGCCAAATGTCCGAATTGGGACCTTGACACGAATATCGTCCTGACTAACAAACTACCGGCCGGCATCGTGAGAGGCTATGGCGGGCAGGAACTGAACAGTTGTCTCGCCCTGCTAATTGGCAGGACAATGCGGGAGGGGAATTTCGACCCCATCGAGTGCTTCAAGAAGAACTACGTGAGCGCGGGCGACGAATACACCTGGCGTGACGGACGGAGGTGGCGCGCTACCGGCGTCAACTACGTGAACGCGATCGAAGCGTCGGCGGCAAAATTCGGATGGCGCGAGAAGTGGAAGGGATGGGGCATCCCGACGAGCGTCTCGGAAGACGGCCGGTACGCGCGCGGCGTCGGCTGCGGCATCATAGGCAACGCCGACGTCGGCGAAGACCAGACTGAGTGTTACGTCCGCATCGTGCCTGACATGGCGGACGATACCGCGCGCGTCGTCATGCAGCTCGACATCACCGAATCCGGCATGGGCCAGCGCAGCAACACGGCGAAGATGGTCGCGGAGGTTCTGAACATCCCGTACGAGCGCATCGAACTGACTCCCCCGGACTCGCTCGTCAACCCCTCCAGCATGGGACTGTGCGGCTCGCGCGGCACGATCACGAGCGGACGGGCCGTGACGGAGGCGGCGCTGGACGCGAAACGGCAGTTGTTCGCGCTGGCCGAGCCGTTCCTCGAAGTTCCGCCGGATTTCATGGAGTTGCGCGACTACGGCGTCGGCGCGATCTCGCGCCCCGGCAAGTGGGTATCCTGGAAGCGGCTCATCCCGCCTTTCCTGACGCTTACCGGCTACGGCAAGCACCTCGAGAATTTCTCGACGCCCAATTTCTTTATCGTCCTGCTGGAGGTCGAGGTGGACAAGCTCACCGGACGCGTGCGGGTGGTCAAGATGCTCGGCGGCACTGATGCGGGACAGGTTATCGACCCGGCGACGTTAGAGATGCAATGCCAGGGAGGCATCGGATCCGCCAGCCTGGACACGGCGATCTTCGAGGAAAACATCATCGACTTACCAACCGGCAGACCGCTCACCTACAACATGATCGAATACAAATGGCGGACATTCAACGAACTGCCGGAGTTCGACACGGTGATGCTGAGTTCGCAGTTCGACACGTTCCTGTTCAAAGCTGTCGGCGTGGGAGAGATTTCTGGCGGCGCGGCGGCCAGTGCCTGCATGTCGGCGATTTCCAACGCGATCGGCGTAGAGGTCAAGGAATATCCGGCGACGCCCGCCGTCATTCTAAAGGCCATGGGCAGACTGTAACGCGGCCAAACGGGTAAAAGGAGGAAACCCATGAAATATTTTGAACATACAAGGGCGGAGAGCTTCGAGGAGGCCGGCGCGCTCGTGGACGGGACGTCCTCGGTCGTGATGGCGGGAGGCACGGATCTGCTCGCAATCCTGAAAGATGAAATCATTTCGAGCTACCCCAACATGGTCGTCGATATCAAGGGTATCGCGGGCGCGAACGCGACCAGCGCGGAGGAAGCCGACGGTACGCTGCGGATCGGCGCGCTCGCGAAGCTGTGGGAGGTCGAACTGAGTCAGGCGGTGAGGGACACAGCGCCGATTCTCTGCGAGGCCGCGAAATCGGTCGCCACTCCGCTGATCAGGCGGCTCGGCACTGTTGGAGGAAACATCTGCCAGGACGTGCGATGCTGGTACTACCGTTACCCGCACGAGGCGGGCGGACGGATGAACTGCGCGCGGAAAGGCGGTGACACCTGCTACGCGCTGCAGGGCGACAACCGCTACCATTCCATTTTCGGCGGTATGAAGGCGAGCGTCACGCCCTGTACGCGAGGATGCCCAGCCGCGACGGATATCCCCGCCTATATGGAACAGCTCAGGAAGGGTAGCGTCAAAGCCGCCGCGGATATCATACTCAGCGTGAACCCGATGCCGATGATTACCTCGAGGGTATGCGCGCATTTCTGTCAGGAAGAGTGCAACCGCTGCGCCAACGACGAAAGCGTCTCCATCGGGAGTGTCGAACGATTCGTCGGCGACTACATCCTGGCGCACGCGGCGGATTTTTACCAGCCTCCGAAGGAGCTGACTGGCAAGTCCGTCGCTGTCGTAGGCGGTGGGCCTTCGGGCCTAGCGGCGGCATACTATCTCAGGAAATCAGGGCACGACGTCACCGTCTACGACAGCAAGGAAGAGCCCGGAGGGATGTTGATGTACGCGATCCCGGCGTACCGGCTGCCCAAGGACATCGTACGGGCGTTTACGCTGGCGCTGGAGTCCATGGGCATCAAATTCTCCGCGTCGACGACAGTTGGCAGGGACATCACGGCGGCTGCTCTCGAAAAGAAGCACGATAGCGTGTTCTACGCCACCGGCGCATGGAAGCGCCCGATCATCGGTATCGCTGGCGAGGAACTGACCGAGTTCGGCCTTGATTTCCTGATCGAAGTCAACAAATGGATGGAGGGGAAGATCGGCAGCAAGGTTCTCGTGACCGGCGGTGGGAACGTGGCCATGGATGTGGCGATCACCGCCAAAAGACTCGGCGCGAGGCACGTGACGCTCGCGTGTCTCGAGAGCGAGGCCGAGATGCCGGCGGGCAAGGAGGAGATCGCGCGCGCCAGGGAGGAGGGCATCGAGATACTCCCGTCCTGGGGACTGTCCAGGGTGCTGATCGACGGCGGCGCTGTGAGCGGCATGAAGCTGAAGCGCTGCACGCAGGTGAGAGACGCGTCGGGAGCATTCAGCCCACAGTACGACGAAAACGAAAAGATTACCGTCGAGGCGGAGAATGTCCTCATGGCCGTCGGACAACTCGTGGATCTTTCGTTCCTCGACGAGAAGTACGCGATGCAGCTTAACCGGCGGGGTCTCATCGACGTGTCCGACGAGACCCAGGCGACATCGCGCCAGGGAGTTTTCGCGGGCGGTGACGTGACGACGGGACCTGCCACTGTCATCCAGGGGATTGCAAACGGACGAAAGGCTTCAATTGGGATGAACGTATTCCTTGGGACGCCCGGAACCCCGTGTTGCGGCGCAAAGGATAATCTCATGCAACCGTTCCTCACGTTCGTCCCAGGGGTGGCGGACAGGCGTGTCGGCGCGAAACTTCACGAGCTGCCGCCCGCGGAGAGAGACATCAGCAAGGAAGACTCCTTCGGTTTGAATGAACGCGAGGCGATGGACGAGGCGGCCCGCTGCCTCAACTGCGGCTGCTACTCCGTGCATCCCTCCGATCTCGCGCCGGCACTTGTCGCGCTCGGGGCACGAGTCGTGACGAACAGGCGCACTGTCGAGGCGGAGGACTTCTTTTGCACTAAGCTCCGCGCGTCCGATTTTCTGGATAAAGGCGAGATCGTCCAGGAGGTGCGGGTTCCAAAGCTCGAAGGCGCCATCATGCACTACGACAAGTTCCGGCTGCGGGACTCTGTGGATTTTGCCATCCTCAGCTTGGCGACCGTCTTTGCGATGGACAGGAGCGGCAGGATTGCGCAGGCGCGCGTCGTGTTTGGCGGAGTCGCGCCGTCTCCGGTGCGCGCGGTGCGCGTCGAGCAGTACCTGATTGGCAAAGAGGTCAGCGGCGAGGTTGCGGAGAAAGCCGGGGAACTGGCTGTGCAGGGAACGCTGGAAATGGCGAAGAACCGGTACAAGGTGGTCGAATTGAGGGAAATGGTCCGCGCAGCCATCCTGCGACTGAAAGCCGCCTGACGCGATTGAGCGCGGTCTCGGCACGCGGATATGGAGGTTTACGATTATGGTACTCAAAAACTATCAAGGTTTGGTCACGGCGGTCATCACGATGCTGGCCTGTGCTGTCGCCGTTGGCGTTGTCGCGCTCATCTCGACCGGCGCGGTTTTTACGCTGCCGTTGCTTTTCAAGACCGCATCGAGCGCGTTCATGATCAACTTCTTGTCCGCGCTGTTGCTACCGGTGGACAAATGGGGAATGGCGCTCGCACACAAATGCGGCACACGGCCGGGATCGCTCATGTTCTTCCTGATCCTTGACCTAGTGAATACGTGCATATACGTCACCATCGTCGCGTTCTTCATGACGGCGTTGGAGACGGGATTCTCGGATCTTCTGCTTCCCGCGTATCTGGGGATACTGCCGAAGGTGTTCGCCGCCGGCTACGTCGCGGCGGCGATCGCGATGCCGCCTGCTAGCCGCATCGCCATGCGGCTAGCAGCGAGCGGACAGTCGTAATCTTAATCACAGGATCAAAACCGTGAGGCGCCGTCTTAAGGTTTTGATCCTGTGCGCACTTCAGACCAGGGTTTCCTGTAACCAAGCTTCGACGAAATCTTGGCTGCCGTTTCAACCGTCGTTTGGATGGCGACCGCAAATCTTGGATTTTCCACGGAATTGAACATCCCGACACAACCAACACCGTATACGACGCTGCCCGAACCATCGAACACCGGAGAGGCCACCGAGTGCAGCCCGATGTGGCGTTCACCGTCGTCTACCGCATAGCTCCGCGCACGTATCTCCACGAGCTGTCTCATCAGTTTGTCGGCGGATGTTATGGTCTTGGCGGTAAATGATTTCAACGGCGAGTTATCCAAGATTGCTTTCACTTGATACTCGGACAGATGCGCAAGGGTCACTTTGCCATGCGATGTCGCGTGCATTGGCATATCCACACCTATGTTCAGGACAATACGCAAGGGATTTTCCGCGGGCTCGAACTTATGGATTATGGTCAGTTTGAGACAGCTCAGCTTCGTCAGGTGGACGGACTCGTGAGCAGTGTTGCACAGCTGCCTCATATATGGCGTCGCTACGTCAAAGATGTCGAGGGATTTGCGGATCGCGTTGCCCAAGTTGAACAGCCTGATCCCCATGTAGTATTTCCCCGTCTCGGGCTCCTGCTCGATAACCTGCTGTCTGCGCAACTCGGACAGGATATGATGGACAGTGCTCTTGGGGTATGTCAGCGTGTCGGACAGTTCTTGAAGCGACATCGGCTTATTCTGCTCGGAAAAGCAGTCCAGAAGCAAGAAAGCCTTTTGTATCGAAGACAGATTTTTGTCCTGTTTCTCCATAATCACATTCACTCTTATATCCATATATATGATATACAGTTGCATAAAGCGGCTTATAATTGAGACTAGTTTAAAAAATAATATACAAGGTATGCGGGGAAAAATCAAGACGCAAAAGGATCCCCCAAACCATTTTCAAATTATTTTCGACAAATTTTAGGCCATATTGCGCATAACGTTCCGGCTGTTTACGACGTTTTGCCAGCCCGAATAAGGGCTTTGCGAAGCAAAGACCAGGGCCGACAAACTGTGCCGGAGGTTTTGCGTGGGAATGAGCGTATCGAATGACCTAGCAAAACCGTAGGCCGAGCCGCCACTGCGGCGAAGCGTAAACAGACCTGTTACGCGAAGTACCGCCCCTTTACAATTCTATTCTTTGTGTTTTATTTTATATAATAAATATTTTTTGTCTTCCTTTCCGGTATGTTTATTTCATCATTTTCTTTGTATCCAA
>JAISXR010000244.1 GCA_031270375.1 Synergistaceae bacterium
CCGGGGCGAACCTGCTCTCCATCATCAACGACATCCTGGATTTTTCGAAGATAGAGTCCGGCAGGATGGAGATAGCGTCGAGGGAGTACTGGCTCCGCTCACTGCTGAACGACGTTATCGACATCGTCCGCATTCGCCTCTACGAGAAGAACGTCAAGTTTGTGACGAACATCGACGGCACGCTGCCGTGCAGGCTGGAGGGCGACGAAATCCGCGTCCGGCAGGTTCTGCTGAACATACTGTCCAACGCAGTGAAATACACCTTTAACGGCAGCGTGTCGTTCGGCGCGCGCGGCGAGGCGCGCGGGGGCGGCGAGATATTGATGACGTTCGAGGTCGCGGACACCGGGATAGGCATCAAGGAGGAGAATCTTGGAAGGCTCTTTGAGGACTTCGTACGGTTCAACAGTGACACGGACAAAAACATTGAAGGGACTGGGCTGGGACTCGCGATAACGAAAAGACTCTGTCTGGCGATGGGCGGGGATGTCTCCGTTTCGAGCGTCTTTGGGGAGGGCAGCGTGTTCACCGCGACGCTTCTGCAAAAGGTCAAAGACTCCAAAACGCTTGTGGAAACGGACGCGCTGATTCATCATTCCCATGAAACGCCAGACGCGCGAATTGACTTCACGGCGCCGGAAGCGCGCGTTTTGATCGTTGACGACATAGAGACCAACCTGAAGGTCGTGGAGGGGCTGCTCGCGCCGTACGAGATGAAGATCAGCGTCTGCGGCGGCGGTTCGGAAGCGGTTCGAATGGCGCGGGAGGACATTTACGACATCATCTTCATGGATCACATAATGCCGGAGATGAACGGGATAGAGGCCGTGGCGGCAATCCGCTCGGCGCCCGGCGAATATTTCAGGACGGTCCCGATAATAGCGCTGACCGCCAACGCGGTATCCGGTATGCGGGAGATGTTTTTAGAGAACGGCTTCAATGATTTTTTGTCCAAACCCTATAGAGATATCGAAGCTGAACGAGATAGTCGAGCGCTGGATTCCGATGGGAAAGAGAGCGGCTGCCGCGCGGAATCCCAAGCCCTCCGCGCCTCCGGCTGAAACCGGACTGAACATTGAGGGCCTCGACACGCCTCGCGGTATTGTGTCCACGGGCGCAACCATGGAAGGCTATATAAAGGTACTCGAAACCTACTGCCGGGACGCGGAGAAGCGGCTTGAAATCCTTTCGGGTATGCCGGACGGCATCGGCCTCGCGCTGTTCACGACCCAGGTTCACGCGCTGAAAAGCGCCTCGGCGAGCATAGGCGCGTCTGAAATTTCGCGTATGGCGGCGGAACTGGAGGAAGCGGGAAAAAACGGAGACACGGATTTTATCGGTAAAAATCTCGCCGCGTTTCGCGAGAATCTGTCCGGTTTGGTCGGCAGGATAAAGCCGGCGCTCGCGGAATATGCACACAGCGGTGAAAACGTGACAAATCCCGGGGAGTCCGGTCCCGCGTTTCGTGAAACATTGTCGCGGCTCAGGGACGCGCTGGAGGCCGAGGACATCGGAGAGGCGAACGGCATCCTGGATGAAATCGCAAACATATCACTTGACAGGGACATGGCAAGGGCGCTCTCCTCCGTCTCAGATCACATGCTCGTTTCCGAACTGAAAGAGGCGGCGCTTATAGTCGATGATCTGCTCAGGGATATGTAAGCATGTTTTAAGTACCGCCGGTGAAAAGGGGAATATTTTATGAAAAAACTGCATAACATTCCGCTGGTATTGCGGTTTATAATCATATTGCTTCTTATAATCATAGCTTTCTCGGTGATTTCATTCCACGCGGTCGGCACGATTGTAAACTGCCATCACGCCTGTTCAATACTGCTTGAAAATACAATTAAAACCCAAAACCTTGCGGAGAGGGCGCGCGCTGATTTTTACAATATCACGCAGATCGCCGAGAGCATGATCGTGAACCTTTATATAGGTGATCACGACGCGGCGGAATCGCTTTTTGACAGCTTCAATGTCTCCTCGGAAACGCTCGGCAGGGATTTCGACGCCATTATTTCGTCGATCGAGAAAGACCCGTTTATGGACAAATCCGTTATCTCGGATTTTCTCGGAAAAATGAGCGCGGTGAAAAAAATGATGACGGAGGAGTATCTTCCCGGAATCGCCGCGATTTACTCGGCGATAAAGGCAGACCGTGACTCTGACGTTTTCTGGGGGATGAAAAACGCGGCATCGCGGAAGGCCGGCATCGCGGAAGGCGTGATGTCCGTGGCGGACGGCGTGGAGATTGCCGGGAAGGATGCTTACGATAACTATGTTGTCTATCTATTAGCGCGGATCGGGTGGCTTCGAAATTTCATATTCGGAGCGATTGTCATTTCGCTTGCGCTGCTGTTTCCGTTAATCGCGCTTATCCGAAAGCCCATCAAGGACGCGCGTTACGTTCTCCAACAGGTCAAGGAGGGGAACTTCCTCGACATGCGCACCCCGTATAAAAACGAGATCGCCATTTTGCTGAACAGTGTCGCTGACATTATCGACAGCTATAAGCAGACCATCGACGAGAAGGAAGCCATGCGCGTCGAGGCGGTGAAGGCAAACGAGTCGAAATCGCGTTTCCTCGCTACAATGTCGCACGAAATACGCACTCCAATGAACGCCGTAATCGGCATATCCGAGATAGAGCTGATGCGCGGAGACCTTCCGTCATACCTTGCGGACGCGTTGGCCAAGATACGTAACAGCGGTCACATTTTACTGGATATAATAAACGATATACTCGACCTGTCCAAGATCGAGACTGGCAAATTGGAACTTGTGCCGGCAGAATACTGCCTCCCCAGCCTCATCAACGACACGGTGCAGCTCACTGTCATCCGTATCGGCTCAAAACCCATCGAGTTTACGCTGGACGTGGAGCCGTCCGTTCCCGCGCGGCTCCACGGCGACGTGTTGCGTATCAAGCAGATACTGAACAATATACTCTCGAATGCCTTCAAATATACGGAACGCGGCAAGGTCGCGCTGGCGGTGTCGTTCGCGCATCGCGGCGTGAACGGCGATGAGCTCCTGATCTTCCGCGTCTCCGACACGGGCCAGGGTATGCGGAAAGAGGACGTCGAGCGGCTCTTTGACGAGTATTCGCGCTTCAACCTGGACGTGAACCGCAATACCGAGGGAACGGGGCTGGGCATGACCATAACGCGGAAGCTCACAGCCATGATGAACGGGGCCATTGAGGTCGAGAGCGAATACGGAAAGGGCAGTGTGTTCACCGTCTCACTGCCCCAGAGAACCGTTGAAAACGCGGGAATTATCGGTGAGGAAATCGCTCGGCAGCTCCGCGGTTTCACGTTTTCCAACGATGGATTGGACAAAAAACTCCAATTTCAGAGGGAGTATATGCCCTACGGCTCGGTGCTTATCGTTGACGACATGGAGATCAACCTGTTTATCGCACAGGGCCTGATGACGCCCTACGGCCTGAAAATCGAGACGGCCGCAAGCGGCTTCACCGCTCTTGATAGGGTTCGCGCTGGCAGCGTGTACGACGTCATCTTTCTCGATCATATGATGCCTGATATGGACGGTATCGAGACAATACACAGGCTTAGGGAGCTAGGGTACAACGCGCCGATAATCGCTCTCACCGCCAACGCCACTATGGGCAATGACAAGATGTTCCGCGAGCATGGTTTCGACGATTTCATCTCGAAGCCCATCGACCTGCGCCAGCTTGACGCCGCGCTCAATACTTACGTTCGCAGGCGGCGCGCCCAAGATGCGCAACACCAGCGTGACAGCGGAACCGCGATAGAAATGACGGGGCTCGATGAAATGACGGAATGGACGCCCCTCGGGAAACGAGAAAAAGCGGAATCCGCCGCGGAACAAGCCCCCGCCCTGCAAAACGCCGGCTTTTGGATTGAAGGCGTGGATACGGCGCGGGGCAAGGCCATGACTGGCGGCTCGGAAGCGAACTATATCGAAGTGCTGACGCTGTTTTGCAAGGATGCGGGCGCGAGGCTGGAGATACTGAGAGAAATACCGGATGAGTCAAGCCTGCCTCTTTTCATCACGCAGGTTCACGCGCTCAAGAGCGCTTCAGCGAGCATCGGGGCGGATGAAATATCGCGTATGGCGGCAGAGCTGGAGGAAGCGGGGGAACATGGCAACGTTGATCTTATCAGGGAGACGCTCGCCGCATTCGGCGAAAACCTCTCCGGTTTGGTTGGCCGGATAAGATTCCATCTCGCGGAATGTGCGCATAGCAATGAAAACGGAGCAGGCGCGGAAAAGCTTGGTTCCGTGTATCAGGAAACGGGGCTGCGGCTCAAGGCCGCGTTGCTCGCGGAGAACGTGGGGGAGGCGGACGCCCTCTTGGAGGAGCTCGAAGCGATGCCAACCAGCTTAAAAACGAAGAAAACGCTTTCGGAAGTAGCCGGTTTGGTTCTGACATCGGAGTTCGAAGCCGCAGCCAACATGATAGACGATCTGATAAAGGAAGGTCTCCGGTGAATAAGGAGCGCCGGGACGGAAATCGTTCAATTGCCCCGAAAAACTGGAATGGCGTCTCGCTTAAAGTACGCTTTTCCCTGTTCTTTCTGATCTTCGTGCTTGCCGTATTTTCAGTGGTGATTTTCTCCTCGATCCAGCAGTACAACGACGCCGCGGCTATAACCGCCGAGCGCTTGGGTTATCCGATCGTGAAGAGGGCTGCCGTCTTCATAGGCGGGGACGCTTTCGAGAGGCTTTGCAAAACGCTCGATCCGCTGGACCCCTTTTACGAGGAGATCAGGCTGAAGCTCCTCGCGCTGAAGGAGGAGACGCAATGCCTCTATCTCTACACTATGGCTCGGTACGAGGATGGCACGCACCGGTTCATCATTGACGGAGGGACCCCCGGAGACAAGGGATTTTCACCCTTGGGGGCGGAAGAGGATGTCAGCGACTACACGAGCGCCTATTTATTGACGTACGAGACGAAGAAACCGCAAGCTGGGGACATGAATTTGCAGAGTTCATGGGGATGGGTGATATCGACATATATGCCTATATTCAACTCCGCTGGGGACATGGTAGGCCTTGTGGGCTGCGATTTCGAAGCGGAAAGTGTGTATCGCGCGATTTTCTCCAGGATTTTACAGCAAATAGCCTTTGCTACGGTCTTTGCCATAGTCGGTTTCATGCTCTACCTCGCCCTCCTCAACGCCGTCACCAGGCAGAACGGAGAACTCCTGGATTTGAACGAAAAGATAAAACTGGCGTCGGAGTCGAAAAGCAAGTTCCTGGCGCAGATGTCTCACGAGATTCGCACCCCGATGAACGCGATAATAGGGATGAGCGAATTGGCGGAGCGGGAATACGGCAGGCCGGAGGGGCCAAAATACATAGAGGAGATAAAGTCCGCCGGGAAAAACCTGCTCTCCATCATCAACGACATACTGGACTTCTCCAAGATCGAGTCGGGCAGCCTGGAATTGAACCCCGCGCCCTATGAACTGGGATCGCTCTTGAATGACGCGTTGAACATCATCCGAGTGTACATGGAGGACAAGCCGGTCGAGCTGATCGCGGAGATAGCGCCGGATATCCCGGCCCGCATGACAGGCGACGAGACGAGGGTCAGGCAGGTTCTGCTCAATATCCTCTCCAACGCCGCGAAATACACCCGCGAAGGCTTTGTAAAGCTCGCCGCCTCCCACGAGCGCGTGGGGCCCGACAAGGTGAAACTCACTTTTTCCATCGCGGACAGCGGCGTTGGCATCAAGGCCGAGGACAGGGACAAACTGTTCGGGGATTTCGTCAGGATCGACCAGAAGCGCAACATGGGCATCGAGGGCACGGGCCTTGGGCTCGCGATCACCCGCAGTCTGTGCCTGGCTATGGACGGCGATATTTCAGTCACGAGCGAATACGGCAAGGGTTCGGTGTTTACGGCCGCGCTGACTCAAACATGTACGGATTTCACGCCTTTGGGCGAGATTTCGGGGAAAACCTATGCCAGGACGAAAAACGCCGCAGCGCGTTTCACCGCCCCCACCGCGCGTTTGTTGATCGTGGACGACAACGACACTAACCTGAGAGTGGCGGAAGGGCTGCTCGCGCCCTACAAATCGCGGATCGACACTTGTTTTAGCGGGGCTGAGGCAGTCCGGCTGGCGCGGGAAAACAGTTACGACATCATCTTTATGGATCATATGATGCCTGAGATGGACGGTATGGAGGCTACAGCGGCAATACGGGCGAGAGACGGCGATTATTTCAAAGCGCTTCCCATCGTCGCGCTGACCGCCAACGCGGTGCTGGGTATGAGGGAAACGTTTTTACAAAACGGGTTTAGCGATTTTCTGGCAAAACCCATAGAAATCGCCAAACTCAATGAAATGATGGAGAAATGGATTCCCCGCGGGAAGTGGGAGAAAGCGGAACCCGCAGCGGAGCGAGCCGCCCGGCAGACCGTCATCCTTGAGATCGAAGGCATCGACGTATCCCGCGGACTCGCCATGACGGGCGGAACCGTTGAACGTTATCTCGATGTGCTCGAAACCTATTGCCGTGACGCCGCGAAACGGCTCGAAATTCTTTCGGACGCGCCGGACGGCATCGGCCTCGCCCTGTTCACGACACAGGTTCACGCGCTCAAAAGCGCTTCGGGGAGCATCGGGGCGAATGAAATATCGCGTTTGGCGGCGGAGCTGGAGGAAGCCGGGAAAAATGGCAGCGTTGATTTTATCAGGGAGAGGCTTGCCGCGTTCAGAGAGAACCTGTCAGGGTTGATCGGCAGGATAAGGTTCTCGCTCCCGGCATATGCGCATAGCGATGAAAATGGGGCAGACTCCGGGGTGTCCAATCCCACATTTCAGGAAACATTGCAGAGGCTCAGAGGCGCCTTGCTAGCCGAAAACGTGGGAGAGGCGGACGCCCTCTTGGAGGAGCTCGAAGCGATGTCAGTCAACTCAAAAACGAAGGAAACGTTCTCAGCGGTCGCCGGTTTGGTGCTGACATCGGAGTTCGAGACCGCCGCCGGCATGATAGGCGACCTGATAAACGTCACCATTGCCAGGCATGTCTCGGCCAATTTTCATAACGGGTCGCCGTTTGCCGGGAACGCTTGATTTTGTGCTATACTCGCGCTGCAAATCCTATAACCGCAAGACACAATATCATTACATGAACAGCGCTATCAACAAAAAATGTAAAAATATCGGCGGGAAGCCCAATCAACGCGGAGGGGCACGGCCATATCCGAGAGAGGAGCGCGGGAAACGAATGAGCAAAATTCGAACAATTCTTGATGTTATTGAGCGCAAGAAAACAGGCACCATACCTGTTATCCCTGTAACCACGAAATTCGCTGTTTCAAGGTCTCCGTATTCGTTCGATGAATGCGACAGCGATCCCCAGAAATATGTCGAGGCCATTGTCGAGTCACGGCGCAGGTTTGGCTATGACGGGTTGTGGACGGATACATTCCAGGGTATTACGGCCGTGATGGGCAAGGGCCTTATTGACAAGCACGGACGCGAATCCGTAACCGGTCAGAGCACCATACAAGAACCGGAGGATTTACCCAACATAAAGCCGTTCAGTATCGATGCGTGCGCGCAGCTGCATATGCGGATAGAGACTATCCGGGCGCTGAAAAAGGCGGAACCGGACGAGCCGGTCTTTACCATAATCGATAACCCTTGCATGGTCGCGGCGGATTTGATGGACGGCGCGAATTATTACTATCACATGCTGACTAACCCGGGCTTTATCCATGAGATGACGGAAATTGTCTTTGAACCGCTGCAAAAATGCACGGAGATGCTGATTGAAGCCGGCGCGGATGTGATATGGCTGCCCTTTCCGACATTGGGAGGGACCTGCATCTCCAGGAAGCATTACGAGGAATTCTGCACAGGCTACAACAAGCGGTTCAATGACTTTGTACTGAGCAAGGGTGTGCATTTGATAGTACATACCTGCGGCAACTGGAATGACCGGCTTGATCTCGCGGTGTCGGAGGGAGCGCACGGCCTCCATATAGCGGAGACGATCCTGAAAGATGCCAAAAAGGATATTGGCGGCAGTGTGTCGCTGATGGGACAGGTCCCCTGTGTACCCGTTATGATGAATGGAGACCCGGAAATGGTCTATAACGAATGCCTGGACGAATGCCTCACCGGCGCGGTGGGCGGCGGTTTCATTCTGAGCCCGGATTGCGGGCTGTCACCGAAGACATCGGATGAAAACATAAAGGCGATGATCGAGGCGGCGAAGGATGCGGAAAAACAGTTGGCGGGCAAGTGTTAGATCTGCCGGCTGTGATGTGAAGAGACCATAATACGAGTTCCGGCCCCGAAAAAGGGGCGGCGCGAACCATACGTTTTACGCGTGGTTCGCGCAAGATGTATAAGAGCCTGTCCAAAAACTCTTGTCTGTGGTGTATTATATAAATGGTCAAGGCATACGCGGATGGGAGAGGGTAAATGCGCGCCAGGCATATGACAGTGATGTAAGCAGGGAACAGTTTGCCGCGATTTCGCGGGAACTAGAATCCACAAAGAAGAAGACGCGGCCGCGCAAGGTTGATCTTTATGAGATTTTTTGCTTTGCGCAATATTGTATCCCTAACTTTTCCGGATTTAAGTAATAGCAGCTCGCAACTCGCTAAATAAAGCTATTCCGCCATATCTA
>JAISXR010000310.1 GCA_031270375.1 Synergistaceae bacterium
ACGAACGCCCCGATTACGAGAACAGCGTGCCGTTCTTCATCGACGTGTCGTACCAGTTGAGCGGGAGAGGGTTTGAGGAGTTGTCGCTGCGCGTCCTGTCGAACCTCGCCGAGATGAACCTCGAAAACCGCCAGATTTTGAGGGTGCTCGGCTATCGTCTTCTCGAAACGGGCAAGGCCGAACAAGCCGTCGTCATTTTCAGGCGGGTGCTCGCGCTCGCCGGCGATGAGCCGCAGTCGTACCGCGACCTCGCCCTCGCGCAGGACGCGGCGGGAGATAAACAGTCCGCTGTCGATAATCTGTACAACGTCGTGGAGCGCGATTTCGAGCGCGGATTCCCAGGCATTGAGACAATCGCTCTCGCCGAGATGAACGCGATAATCGCGTCGTCGCCGAAGCCGCTCGATACCTCGAAAATCGACCCCAGGCTGATCGGAAACTATCCGCTCGATTTGCGCGTCGTCCTCACCTGGGATACCGATAACACCGACATAGATCTGCACGTGACCGACCCGAACGGCGAAGAGGCCTTTTACGGCGCCCCGCTGAGTTATCAGGGCGGGAGGGTCTCGCCCGACAACACAGTGGGCTACGGGCCGGAGGAATATTCGCTCAAGAAGGCAAAACCGGGCGTTTACAGGGTAGAGGTCAATTTTTACGCCAACGGCGCTCAGTTGATATCCGACGCCACAACCGTTCAACTCGACTTCTTCACCCATTACGGCGAAAAAAATCAGAAAAAAGAGTCCGTGACAATGCGTCTCAGAGAGGCCAAAGACAGGATATTCGTGGGAGAGTTCGAGGTGAAGTGAGGGGAAAAAGCGCCCTCCTGATAGACGGTTACGTCGACGAGCCGGCCTGCTTCGGCGTGCCGCCCTACATCTCTCCTTACGTCAGGTACTGCGCCGGTGCGCTCGCCGCAAACGGCTGGGAGACGAAATACGTCACATGCGACGAATGGCGGGCCGATAAGGAGCGATTCGATGACGACGCGGCCGGGAGCGAAATAGTGCTGGTGATAATGGGGACCACCGTTCCGGGACGATACCGGGGCGGTTCCCCTCTCACATGGCGCGAGCTGGGCGAGATAGCGTCGCGTAAACGTCGCGGGGGACGCTTGATATTGGGCGGCCCGGTGCGTTGGGGGTACACGCTGCGAGGGGGCGGCAACGCGTCGGCGGATATCCCCGAGGGAGTGGATTTCGTCGCGCGCGGCGACATTGAAGCGTCGCTCGACATATACTGCCGCACGAAGGAATGGGCGCCGGACGCGCGCGCGGATTACGCCTGGCTCGACGGTGAACGTATAGCCGTTCTGGGCTCGGACGTCGTGAAATCGCACCCGTCGTATCCGAACGTGATCGCCGAGATGGAACTTTCCCGCGGATGCGACAGGGTTTTTTCCACCGGGGTATCCTGTACGTACTGCACCGAGGGGATAAGCTGGCGTTACGAGGAACGCGGCGCGGAAGGCGCGCTGTCCGAAACAGCCGCGCTCAGCGCCGCAGGCGTCACGGCGTACAGGCTGGGGAAGTGCGCCAACATACTGGCCTGGGGAGGAAGCCGCGAGGGTATCGGTTTCCGGCCCAGTCCCGGGCGTCTTTACGATTTGTACAGCGGCATCAGGAGTGCCGCCAAAAACCTGTCGGTACTGCACACGGACAACTGCAACCCCGCCACGATAGCGCGTTTCCCGCACGAGTCGGCCCGATGCGTCGAGATCATCGCGAGTTTCTGCACGGAGGGCGACGGACTGTCGCTGGGGATTGAAAATCTCGACCCTAATGTGCGCGCGGCGAACCGCCTCAAGGTCTCGTTCGAGGAAGCCATGACGGCTGTTCGGATAATAAACGAGTGCGGAGGACAGCGGCCTTCTCCCCGCTCTCTGCCATCGCTGCTTCCGGGACTGAATTTTTTGTTCGGCCTCGCGGGGGAGACGGCATCCGGCCTCGAATGGAACACGAATTTCCTGCGCGAACTGCTGGAGAAAGGTTTGTCGGTGCGCCGGATAAACATCAGGCGCGCGATGGTTTTTCCGGACGCCGCGCTCGGGGCGGAATTGGCGAAGTATCCGCCGAGGATAAAAGACCGCGATTACCGGAGATGGAAAAAATGGGTGCGGAGCGAAGTAGACCCCGCGATGCTCGCCCGCGTCGCCCCCGACGGCACGATCCTCAAAGGCGTCATAGCCGAGGAGCGCGCCGGTAAAGTGATGTTCGGCAGGCAGTTGGGCAGTTACCCGCCGCTTGTCGGAATAGTCTCCGAAAGCATACGCGCCGGCGACAGAGTCGACGTCGCTGTGACGGAGAGGGGAGGGCGGTCGCTCACGGCGGTCAGGTATCCCTTCGACATAAACGCCGCGACCATGGCGGAGTTGATGGCGCTGCCCGGCATAGGCCGCGCCCGCGCGGAATTTTTGCGGTCGAAGGTTCCTTGCCGTTCGGCGCGCGATGTTGAAGCCGCGCTTGCGGAGACGGATTTGTCAGAGGCGGTATCGCGCTTGATGCCTTATTTTGAAAAATTTCCTTCCTATTAAAATAATTTTTTACGGCGGGCAACACTTTCACCCGCCGTTTCTTAGTTCTCAACATCCCATACTGTCAGCGTCAGTTATCGCAGTGAAAGTACAGAGCTTTCGTCTAAACCAGTGTATTTCTTGATAGTTTCGGCAGGGAGGCCGTCTGCGAGCATTGAACGCGCAACCTCAAACTTGCCTTCCATCGTTTTTTGATTTTAGAGTTGAACTCGAGTGACAGTTCATTCACCGCCGAATATACAGTTATTTTAGTGGTTTTTTTGCCGGAGTCTCGTCGCACCAACCTATGTAAAGATAATTCGTCCGGTCGAAACGTCCTGGCGATTTTTAACGGAAAGTCTATGGCGGTCACTTTCTGCCGCGCCGACTGGCATGCGCTGTAGAGCAGTTTCAAGATATGCGTTTTCCCCGTGCTGTTCTCCCCGATAAACACGTTGATACCGTACGAAAACGGTATTTCGATTTTATCGAAAACTGTGAAATTTTCTATCGAGATTTTTGTGAGCGCCATTTGTCATTCCCCCGTCAAAAAAACAGTAGAGATTGTAGCACATGTCATTGCGGGCTTAAAACGCGAGCCGATGTTTACGGATTTAACGCCGGACGGCGAAGATTATTATTTGACAATCTCTAACCCGCGACTCCCCTGATGACGCGCATGTCGTGCGAGACTTTTTCGCCGCAGGCGACGCTTATCGCGTAATCCTCGAGGCGTTTCGCCGCGTCGTCCAGGCTCTCTCCCATCAGTATGGTTCCCGCGGAGAAGTCGGCGTATTCAGGATGCCGGTTCGCTTTCTCGTCGGACGAGGAAATTTGTGCCGTGGGCACGGCGCCGCCGAAGGGCGTCATTCGCTCCGTCGCGACCAGAATGAGCTGGGCGCCTGCCGCGGCGAAAATCACGCAGTCGGAGGCGAGTTCTCCCGCGTTTGGCACGATCTGCACTCCGCCTGTTCGGGCGGCGGTTTCGCCGTATCCGAGAAAAGCCGTGACGGGAGATTTTCCCGTTATCGGACACGACGCCAGCGCCCGTTCTTTCTGGGTGGTGGCGCCGTTTTCCCATTCATCCGGCGGCGCCGTGGGGGGATAAGCCGAGGCAGCCGCGGCGAATTTGTCGTATGCGGCATGAGATGTAATTCTCTTCGATATCGCCTCGCGGATGTCCGCCATGTAAGCTCCGGCCGGTGTGAGTACGGCGGTCCCCTGAGACGCCATGCGTTCGGCGAAACGGCCCAGGAGAGGATTTGCCGAGAGACCGGAATATCCTCCCGCTGCGCCGCGTATTCCAACGCATAGCTCGGATACGGGAAACTCTTCCCTTCGCCGCGGAGAGGCGGCCGCGAGGTCGTCGAGGCAGCTCGCCGCTATATTCGCGGTGTTTTCCCGCAGCACGGTACAGGCGACGCGGCCGCCCTCCGAAAGCGCTCTGTGACAGATGTCCGTCATAGGCATATTTTCACCGTCGGCGCCGGCGAAAAGCACGCCCGCCGTATTTGGAGCGCGGGATAAGCCGAGCAGAATATCGAGAGTTTCGTCCAAATCGGCGCCCGCGCGAAATGAAGGGTAATCCAGCAGACGTACGTCGTCTATCCAATAGGGTTTGTGGTAGTTTGCGATGAACTGTTTCAGTTTGTTTCCGACAGACCGGGCGGTCGGGATTACCCAAAGGTCGTTCCGTATTCCGGGCCGGGCGCCGCGCCTCCTGAACCCGGCAAACACGCGGGGCGCGCGCATGTCGTAGATATACGGCCCTTTCCATTCGCAAGCTGCCGGTTTCGTGCCGCGGCCCGCGGAGTGCATATTGTGATCGTGCACCCACTCGCCCTTTTTTATAGCCTGGCTCGCTACGCCGATCGCGCATCCGTATTTGACGACGCTCCCACCGGAGGCGATATCCTCGCAGGCCACTTTATGGCAGGGGGGAATGTCGGATATCATGGTGATGTCACCTGAAATGTCTCCGCGACAGCCTCCGTAAGGGGCCGACATCACGTTGTCGGCCGCCGACATACGTACGAGAGGGATAACGGACATTCGGGGTTCCCGATTTATGCGCAAAATAACCGCCCCCTGCGTGGTGAGCGGAGCGGTTTTTTACCTGACCGCTTAGAGCGCGGATTTGAGCGCGTTCAAGGCCGCGTCGTAGTCCGGCTCGTCGGTGACCTCGCTCAGTTGTTCGACGTAGCGGACGGCGTCGTTTTTGTCGATCACGAATACCGAACGCGCCAGCAGCCGCAATTCCTTTATCAGTTCGCCGTACGCGTTTCCGAACGACAGGTCGCGGTGGTCCGACAAGGCTTCCACTCTCTCGATTCCGCTCGCCGAGCAGAAGCGTTTTATCGCGAACGGAAGATCGACGCTGATGTTGAGAATTGCCACATCATCGGACAAACCGGCCGCTTCCTTCTCGAACGCGTGTATCTGAATGTCGCACACCGGCGTGTCGAGCGACGGGGTGACCGATATGAGCTTGACTTTGCCGGCGTAATCCCTCAGGCTTTTTGCCTTCAGGTCTTTGTCCAGCACCACGAAATCCGGCGCTTTGTCGCCCGCTTTGACGGGGTTGCCCGACAGCGTGAGGGGATTGCCCTTCATGGTTATTATTCCCTTTCGGTCCATAAAAATAAACCTCCTTTAGTAACTTGAAACTGTTTTGTTCTGAAAGTATAGCATCGCTAACCATTTTTGCGATGAGTAATCGTACGTTTTCAGGATTGCGGTTCTTTTTTTCAGTGTTCTTGACAAGCCCGCGCGGTATTTCTCCTGGGTTTTGGGAA
>JAISXR010000201.1 GCA_031270375.1 Synergistaceae bacterium
GGCAGCGCATCGCAAAACACCGGCGAGGTCGTGCGGATAGATATGGAAAATAACTACGCGCCCGACAAAAGATTTAATTACCCAGCGTTTACTACAAATGGCCATACCTCGTCCCCGCACGCCGAGGCCATTCACATCCGGGGCGACCGCGTGTACGTCCTGTTCGCCATTTCCTACAACGGGGTAGACGAATACGACCCCAGCGAGATAGTGGAGTTCGACCTCGAACTGAACTATAAGCGAACGTTTAAGCTGGAGGACACAGGCAATAATGGCGTCGCCGGCAAAAACCCCGCGCGCATGGCGTACTACAACGGCAAGCTGTACGTGGCCTGCATGGGAGGATTTCAGGGGCCAAACTCCTGGGGCGACATCTGGGAGGTCGACCTGGCGGCGGCTAGTCCAGCCGCGCCGAAACGGGTGCTTGACGGACATGCCATACCGCACGACCTTGGCGGCGGAACTTATGCCGCCGTGGGAATGTACGGCATACAGTTCGCGTCCGACGGGACTGCGTATATATTGACTGGCAGCTACGACAGTGGATATACATTCCGCGCCAGACTGTTCGTGACGACCGCGGCGGACCTCGCGGCCGGCAATGTCACGAATAATAATAACGTAGTGGCGACTTACACGACTTTCGACGGCCACTCCTGGGATATTCTGTACGACGAGGAGGAATCGATGTTGTGGTGCATGGCCGGCAAGACGCTGCAGGCGAGAAGCAAAGACGGAAAAACCCTCGTCAAGTCATTCAAGCCCATCGACCTCGGCGACGATATCTACTCCATATCCCTCCTCAGCGACGGTTCCGTCCTCAGTTCCGGCGGAGGGGGCGGCGGGGGCGGGGGCGGCTGCGACGCCGGGTTCACTTCGGCGGCCCTGCTGATGCTGGCGCTCGGATTGATGCTGCGCCGGAGAAAAGGGAACAGACCGTGAGAGAGAGCGGCTCCGCCATGCCGTCTAAAATCGCGTTTGCCGCACGCGCTTCGCTCGTTTCGTTCGCGGCGGCGTTGTTTTGCGTTTGCGGATGTTTCGCGCCGCGCGCGCGCGCGGCGGTGGACCTTCCCGAGGAGACGGTCACCGCCTCTTTCGTCTACGACGAATCGGAGGACAAATACAGGTCGCCGGGAAGCGTGACGGTCATCCGCCCCGAGGAGATGGAAGGGGAACAGAGAACGCTCCCCGATCTGCTGGAGGCAGTGCCGGGGCTCAGGGTGATACGGCTGAGCGGCAGGCACGGCTACGCGGTGGCCTCCATACGCGGAAGCACGTCGGCCCAGGTCGCCGTCTACGCGGACGGGATTTTGATGAACCTTCAAAGCGAGTCCGCCGTCGACCTCTCCGCCATTCCCGTGGATAACGTGGAACGCATCGAGGTTTACAAGGGATATATCCCGTCATGGTTCGGAGCGCAGGCGATGGGCGGGGTGATAAACATCGTGACCAAGGCCCCGGGGAAACCTGAGACGTTCGTGTCGCTCGGCGCCGGTTCCTTCGGTCGTTATAAGGGCAATGTGTCGCTCGGAACCGCGTTCGCCGGCGGCAAATTCTTCGGAGCGTTCGGATACGAGACATACGACGGGGATTTCGAATACTGGAACGACAACAGCACCGCGTACGACACGACCGACGACTATACGGGACAGAGGCGCAATAACCGCTTCGAGAACATGGACGCCCTTCTGAAATGGGAGGACGCGCACTGGCGGGCTCGCGCCTCGTGGGTGCGGCGAAACAGGGAACTGGCGCTCATCGGCCCCGGCCTCGACCGCCCCGGCACGGCACAGCCGCAAAGCCCGACGCTGGACACGGACAGATGGGATATTTCCCTGGGGCGTTCGCAGGCCGCCGGCTCGGTCGCCTGGGGCTGGGATGTGCTGTACACCGCGCAAAAAAAGGATTACGACAGCAGGCGCGGCGGCGCGCCGAGCCAGATAGGCGGGCCGTACGTCACCGAGAGCCGATACGACGCCTCCCGTTTCGGGCTGTCGCTCAACGCGAGCGCCGCGCTGGGCGAGAGCCACTTTTTGGAGTTGTACGCGGAATATTTCAGGGAGGAACTCGACGTAGACGGGGACGTGCTGTTCGACCGCCTGAACGGCATAGACCATTACGGCAGGGACGACATGAGCGTGAACCTCCAGGATTCGATTTCTCTGGACAGCGCGGGAAGCCTGATACTCACCCCATCCATACGCTGGCACAAGCTAGACGACGAGGACCATTTCACATGGCAGGCGGCTATCACCAAGGAGTTTTCGCCCAATTTCATGCTGAAATCAGCATACGGCACATACGCGAGATCCCCAAACCTCTACGAGCGATACGGGGACGGCGCGTTCATCCGCGCGGCCAACGCCGACCTCGAGTGGGAGACGGGCACTCAGTTCGACATCGGCGTGATATGGAGCCCCGTTTTCGGCGAGGTGAAAGGCGGTTTTTCGCTGTCCGGTTTCTGGAGAGAATCCGAGAACCTGATTGAGTTCGACATGGAAAACCCCAGATTCGGCGTCTATACGAACATAGCCCGCGCCGCCGTGAAAGGGGCCGAGCTGGGGGCGTCGTTCGACTGGGGAAAATGGAGCGCGGCCTTCTCCGGCACATGGATTGACGGCGAGAACAAGACCGACGACGACGGCTCCACGAGATACTACGGCATGACGCTTCCGAACCGCCCGAAGTGGAGTTACTCGGCACGCCTGACGAGAGGTTTCGGCATTCCAAGGGAGAGCGGAAGCGGTTCGGTTTTCGTGGAATATCAATTCGTGGGGGAGAACTACGTGGACCGGAGCGAGAAGGTGCTTTTCGACGCCCGTAACGTATGGAACGCGGGGTTCAAGTATAATTTGCGTGAGTCGACGGAGCTGATAATCGGGGTGAACGACATTTTCAACGAGGCGGAGGACTGGCGCATGTATCCCGATACGCTGAACGGCCCGACGCGGGCGCTGAATTATCCGGTGGAGGGAAGGACGTACTATATGACGCTCAACACGAGATTTTAGGCGGCGGGGCATGAAACTCAGGAAAGAATTCAGGAACGTGCCGGAGTTCTCCCGTGAACACGACATATTCTCTTTCTATGTAACAGGGTTTCAGTTCATGAGTCCCTGAATCCGGTCCTCCGGCAAACCGGTGATCTTCACGACGAGTTCCCGCGCTATTCCGTTTGCGAGCATGTTGCGAACGTCTTCGAGCTTGCCATCAATTTTGCCTTCTTCGAAGCCGCTCTGCTTGATCTCCTCCGCCTTGTCCCTCAGCATCAATGGTATGTACATGAATTTTCCCTCCCTGTTCCTTTGTTCCAGATTCTCGTTGTATCGCGCTACAAGCTCATTGTCTCTCATATTGATTATGCGCTCAACGAAAAGAAGCAGGTCACGCTTGTCCTCCAGGCTCCAGCCGCGCTTGTCCAGGAGTTCCATGGTCTTGCGGAGGAAGTTGAATTTCTGGAGTTCCTTCCTCTTGCGAGACGCGAATTTGGCCGCAAGCAGCACTATGTCTATGGGGTTATCGCTCGAAGCGAGTTCTTCGTCGTCAAGCTCCGCCAGCACGAGATAATTATATCTATAAATAATTTCGGTGCCATAGTGACTGTGCGAATAATGCCGCGGCTCGCTTTTTGGCCGTTTGATAGAGAAAGGCATGGAAGAAATGGCGAAGAAAATGGCGAGGAACCTTTTGACAAAAGGCGTCCCTGCCGAAGTGATCGCCCAAAGCGCCGGAATGCCGCTTGAAAAAATTCAAGCCCTTGTCGGCTGAATTTCAGGTAATCTTTGCGGACCTTGACGATGAACGCGCCCATATATAGGGGCGGGACCGGTTTGCTTAAACTCTCGCTTGGCGTATAATCAGGCTGTAAAGTATTGGTCATTTCAATTGGGTGTGAATTAATTCCACGCGATTTATACCGAGGACATTGCGTCCAGGCAGCGGGGCGGTTTCGATGGATATGAACAGACGGCGAATGATACTCGGCGACTGCGGGATTTTGACGGTCGCCTTCATCTGGGGCGCGACGAATGTCGTGATCCGCGGCGCGTTGGAGGATCTGACGCCGCTGTGGTTCTGCGCCCTGCGTTTCGCGGTCGCGTTCGCGGCGACGGCGGTTTTCTTCGGGCGTCGAGCCGTCTCGATGCCTCGCGCGGCGTCAGCGGCGGGTTTTCTCACAGGGGCGGTATTCATCATGGCGTACATCCTCGGCGCGATAGCGCTTCTTTTCACCACAGCCGGGAACGAATCCTTCATAATAGCCATGTCGGTGGTCTTCGTCCCGCTTGCGGCGGCACTCATCGAGAGGAAAATTCCGCACCGCCGTGTCGTAGTGTCGATAGCCCTGTGCGTGGCCGGAATGGCCGGACTGATGCTCGACCGTTCACTGTCCGTGAATGTCGGCGACCTCATGTGCTTCGGGTCGATGTTGTTTGTGACCGTGTATATCCTGCTGGTGCAGAAGTTCGTGAGGAACGCCGACGCTTACGCGCTGGCGTTCTGGCAAGCGTTGGGCGGAATGGTGATCTCAGCCGCCGCCGCGAGTATCTTCGAGCCGATGCCGTCCGAAATACCGCGCGCCGCGTGGACCGCCGTGGTATACGCCGGGACCGTCGGATTCGCGCTGACGCTGGTCATACAGAACGTAGCCCAAAAATACACGACCGCCACCCACACCGCGATACTCCTGTCGATGTCGAGCGTGTTCGGCAGAGTCCTCGGCATCGCCCTCATCGGGGAGCCGATGACCGTGCGGATACTCGCGGCGTCCGCGAGTATCCTGGCCGGAGTGATAACGGCGGAACTCGCGCCGCGAGGCGCGAGGAATAAATGAGTGAAGAACGGAAGCAATTTCGAACTTCCCGGAGGAATATCTCCGCGATAAATCATTCCCTCTCTTCCCTGCGAAAAGGCACTCCCAGGGAAGCCGGCGCGCCGAGCAGTATTCCCGATTTGCTCCTTATCGATATAAACACCAGCACCCCGAGCGTCATCAGGTAGGGAAGCATCAGCAGTATCGGGGCGGGTATACTCGTGCCGGCCGCTTGCATCCTCATCTGCAGGGCATCAATGCCGCCGAAGAGATAACATCCGAACATCGCCCTCAAAGGACGCCATATCCCGAAAATCACGAGGGCGACCGCTATCCATCCGCGGCCGGCGGTCATGCCCTCCACCCACATCTGCGAATAGACGACCGAGAGATAACCGCCGGCCAATCCCGCCAGCCCGCCGCCAATGATCGTGTACATGTATCGCGCGCGGGCGACCGATATGCCCATAGCGTCCGCCGCCCTGGGGTTTTCGCCGACAGCCCTCAGATTCATTCCTGGCCTCGTCCGAAATATAAAAAAATTCAGGAAGAAAACGAGCAAAAACGATATATAAACCATGATGTCGTGCCTGAAAAAAACTGGCCCAATCAGGGGAATTCGGCACAATACCGGAAAATCGAAGGGCATGAGACCCTTGATCGTCTCTCCTATGTGATTGCGCCCCAGCATCGCGCTCATACCGCCGCCGAACATCGCGAGCGCCAGACCGCTGACGGTCTGGTTGCCCCCCAGAGTAACGCACAGAAACGCGTGAATGAACGTGACGAGTATTCCGGCAGCGAAAGCCGCGGCGAGCCCTATTTCAGGGCTGCCTGTGGACTGCGCCGCCGAAAATCCGGCGAATGCCCCCAACAACATAAGGCCCTCCTGCCCGAGGTTCATGACCCCCGAGCGTTCCGCCAGTATCTCGCCCATGACGGCATAAACGACTGGAGTTCCGCTGCGAACGGCCGCGGCGAGTATCGGTATCAGCACATCCATATCAAGCCGCCTCCCTCTGTTTCAATGCGTGCGGGCGTATCAACCGGTAATTTCTGAATATATCCCCGCCCAGCACGCAGAAGAGTATAAGCCCCTGAAAGACCTGCACGCTCGACAGCGGCAGCCCCATCACGACTTGCAAGGTATCGCCCCCCACCAGAAGCATCCCCATGAGAAACGCGACGAAGGGCAGGAGCAGCGCATTGAGCCCCGCGAGCCACGCCACTATCACGCCGGTGAAACCGTAACCGACTGAAAAACCGCGCGACAATCTCCCGTGCAGTCCCGCCACCTCGCTCATGCCGCAAATCCCGGCTATCGCGCCCGACAGAAACATCACGAGGACTATATTTTTCATTATTCCTATCCCGACGTACCGCGCCGCGTTTCGGTTCTCGCCTATCACCCTTATCTCGAAACCCCACTGCGTGCGGCGTATCACCACGTGAACCGTCACGGCGAGGACAAGCGCGATAAAGAGACCCGCGTGCAGCCTGCCCGCGAAAACCCAGAGCATCGCCCCGGGCGGGAAAGGGGCGGTCATCGGAAAACCCATGCTCATGGGATCCTTCCACGCCCCGTAAAGCAGAAAGTCCATCAGGCACGAGGCGATGTAGTTCCCCATGAGGGTGGCTATGATCTCGTTGACGTTCCATTTCCCTTTCAGGAAACCGGGGATCGCACCCCATAATCCCCCAACGATCCCAGACGCGACGAACATGCCAGCCAGCATTCCGAACGGGCTTTCAAGACGCGCGTACCTCACAAAAGCGGTAGCGGCAAGTGCCCCCATGATCAACTGACCTTCCGCCCCTATGTTCCAGACTGAAGCTTTGAACGCCAGAATGCAGGCCAAGCCCGTGAGCGTGATCGGAACCGCCTTCACCATCGTCTCCGTGAAACCGTACCAGCTTCCAAGCGAGCCGCGCAGAATTTCGAAATAAGCTTTCGCCGGATTTACGTCCATCAGCGCCATGAGCAAGCCGCCCAACGCCAACGCGGTGAGTATTGAAATCGCCGTCACCGACGCGCTCCATAACGCCGAGGGGGAGACGCGCCTCTCCAACCGCCAGCCGCTCATACGGCGGCCTCGGCGCGGTCTATGCCGTCCATCGGGGTGCCTGCCATCATCAGCCCTATGCGTTCCTTTGATACGCTCTTCGGCTCCTCTACAATGCCCATTATGCGCCCTCTCGAAATAACCATTATCCTGTCGGCGAGCAGCAGCATCTCGTCCAGGTCCTCGGAAATCATCAGTATCCCTGCGCCTCTGGCGCGCTCTTCCAGAAGGCGTTCCCTCACGAATTCGGTCGCTCCGACGTCCAAGCCCCATACGGGGTGCATCGCCAGTATCACGGACGGTTTTCCCGAGAGTTCGCGGGCCAGCATCAGCTTCTGCATATTGCCTCCCGACAGGTTTCTGACGGGAGCGTCCGGCGACGGCGTCTGCACATCGAAGGCGGCGATGAGCCTCCGCGTCATGTCCGCGACATATTTCCAGTTTATGAGGAATTTGCGCTCCGCGGCCGGTTTTTTCCAGTAACTCTTGAGAGCGGCGTTTTCCATGACGCTCATTGTCGAGACTAGCCCCGTGCCCTTGCGGTCGGCCGGGATGTAGCTCATGCCGCGGTCTATGAACTCGCGGGGGCCGAGTCCGGTGATGTCTTTCCCTTGCAGGATTATCCCGCCCGCGTCAATGGGACGCAAACCGGCAAGAGCCTCGCACAGCTCGTCCTGCGCGTTTCCCGCCACGCCGGCCAAACCCAGGATTTCGCCCTCGCGCAGGTCGAAACTGACGTCGTCGAGAGCGCGGGCGCCCCGGTCGTTGCGCACCGAAAGCCCTCTGCACGACAGTACCGCTTCGCGCGAGCGCGGCGTGCCCATTTTTTCCGCGTTTTTTAATTCGCGGCCGACCATCATCCGCGCCAAGGTCTCTCTGGTGGCTCCTTCGGCATCCACCGTGGCGACGCGCTCCCCTTTGCGCAGGATCGTCATCCGTCCGGCAATGCTCAGAATTTCCTCGATCTTGTGAGATATTATGACGATGCCGTGCCCAGCTTCCGTCATCTTGCGCAAGGCCGCGAAGAAAACGCGCACTTCCCGCGGAGTGAGAACCGACGTCGGCTCGTCGAGGATGAGGACCTTCATCCCACGGTACAACATCTTCAATATCTCGACCCTCTGGCGCTCTCCTATCGACAGAGTCCAGACCATGGCCTCCGGGTCGACCAGGAGCGAGTAACGCTCGGACAGCTCCATAATTTTTTCCGCCGTTCCGCGTTTGTCGGTCACGAAAGGAAGGCCCCTCATGCTCAAAATAATATTCTCCCAGACGGAGAGAACGGGAATCAGCATAAAATGCTGATGTACCATGCCTATGCCGCGGTCGATGGCGTCGCGGGGAGAGCGGAAACGGACCTCCCGGCCCTCGACTCTGACGGTTCCGCCATCGGGCGCGTATATTCCCGACAGAACGTTCATCAGCGTGGTCTTTCCCGCGCCGTTCTCACCCAAAAGAGCATGAATCTCGCCCGCCGCGAGATCGAAGTTGACGCCTTTATTGGCGTAAGCGCCGAAAAATATCTTGTCTATGCCGTTCATCGATACAAGAGGCTCAGCAGAGCCGTTTTTCAAGACAAAAACCCCCGTCGCTCCAAAAAAGTTCAAGGAAGAGTATACCTGAAAAAATTACGATCGGAAACAGAGTGGGTTTCCAATACGTTTTCACGCTCCCCGTATCTCCGCCACTCGGCCGCACAAGTCCTCCAGTTCTTTCTTTCGCGTCGTGAAGATCAATATCGCCATGCCGCGCTTCGCCAATTCCGCTATCAACGCGTATATTCCCGATTTCGCGGACTCGTCCGCGCCACGCGACGGCTCGTCGAATATCACCGTGTCGACGCCCTTGAATATGAGGTCGGCGGGTGAACGGCCGCCGTAGGTTTCGGACGGCTCGAATATCTCCGATGCCGCCGCCAGTGTCTCCGCCATCGGATCTGAACGTTTGCCGAAGCCCAGCATACCCGCGAAGGGGGAGTCGCCGCCCGCCCTGATCGGAGTGTGCTCGACCCTCGCGTAGGCGGTGTTCTTCCGCACGGTGATATAAAGCGCCGAACAGCGCAGTTTTCTCTCTTCCGGCGAAAGCCCCACGCGGTGTCTCACGGCACCTCCGGGGGGAGACATTCGCATGGAAAACCCGAATATGCTGACGTCCCCGATCATTCTTGGCTCGGCGCCGAACAGGGCCCTTATGGCATCGGTCTTCACCTGTCCGTCCGAAATGTCCGCTCCCGCTATCTCGCCGCCGCGCAGCGACAGCCCGAGAGACGGGACTTCGCGCGCAGATACCCCGGGGGACGTTTCGATTTGCGGAATTTTGGCGGCCGGTTCCCCGATCAGCATCATAAGTTCGCCGGACTCGACCGCCGACGCCTCGACCGTCGAAAATTTTCTGCCGTTTCTGAGAACAGTGACGCGATCGCACAGGGAGAGAAGAAATTCCGCGCCGTGGGAGACGAGGATCGACGTGACACCCTTGTCCTTCAACATTCGCAGGATGCCGCGCAGTTTCTCCCTGCCAGGGCGGTTCAGTCCCTCCTCGGCTTCGTCGAATATCGCCACGCGCTCCCCTAACAGCGCGGCCCTCGCTATCTCGACCAATTTCACGTCGTTCTCCGGCAGAGAACCGACCTGGGCTTCAGGTATGAGGTTTGTCATGTCGATCTTGCTCAGGAATACAGCCGCGGCTTCGTTGACGCGATGTTCGTTTATGACGCCGAACATGGATCGCGGCTCGCGCCCCAGCATAATGGTCTGCGCGACCGTCATGCCGGCTATGGCTTGGCTCTCCTGATAGACAATGCCGATTCCGCCGGCTTGTGAAGCCACGACGTCTCCCGTCTTCAACGCGGTCCCGCCCAGGCGCACGCTCCCCGCGTCGGGAGCCGTTATTCCAGCCAATATATGCGCGACCGTGGACTTTCCCGAGCCGTTAGCGCCCGCGATGCCGTGAATTTCGCCTCTCTCGGCCTCAAAATCCGCGCCGTCGAGCGCCTTTATTCTCCCAAACGATTTGACGATGCCGCTCATTTCGAGAAAACTCATCTGTCTTTTCACTCCCGCCGCGAAATGCCGTTTTGAACCCAGCCGCCCTCGAACGCAAATTGACGACCGATATTCGGACTTGTATAAAACTGCCGCAAATTGATTATAATAATATCATGTCAAATTTAAACACGTGCATTGGGAGGGTTCAATAGTGAGCGAGACGGATGGCAAATACGAATTTCAAAGCGAGGCGAAGCAGGTCCTTGACCTGATGATTCACTCGGTATATTCCAACCCCGATATTTTTTTGAGGGAGTTAATCTCCAACGCCTCGGACGCGCTGGACAAACTGCGGATAGCGTCGCTGAGCGACGAGTCGCTCGGTTTCAGTCAGGACGAGGCCAAAATTACGGTGAGGCTCGACCCTGAAGCCAAGACGATCTCCGTTTCCGACAACGGCATGGGCATGTCGCGCGACGACCTCATCGCCTTTCTGGGGACGATCGCGAAGAGCGGCACAAAGGAATTCATAAGCGCGATGCGGGAAGCCAGGGGAAACGGCGACCTGATAGGCCAGTTCGGGGTGGGATTCTACTCCAGCTTCATAGTGTCAAACCGCGTGACCGTCGATTCACGCAAGGCCGGAAGCGACGAGTCCTGGCTCTGGGACTCGACCGGCGACGGCACCTTCACGATATCGCCGGGGACTAGGACGGGTTGGGGTACCGACGTGACGCTGCATGTAAAGGATACTGAGAAAGATGACGACGAGGCGCCGGAGGCCAAAAACTACCTGTCGCGCTGGGCGCTGCGCGAGATAATCAAAAAATATTCCGACTTCGTTTCCTACCCGATATTCATCGAGGATGCGAGCGAGAAAAAACCGGACGACAAAAAAGAGGAAAAACCGGAACCGGTGAACTCCATGAAAGCCCTCTGGATCCGCCCCGAACCGTCGGTCACCGACGAGGAGTACAACGAGTTCTACAAGCACGTCTCCCACGACTGGGAGAACCCGATGGAACGCATAGTTTACAAGGCCGAGGGCACGAACGAATTTTACGCGCTGCTCTTCATCCCGTCGCGTCCGCCTTTCGACCTCTTCTACCGCGACGGCAAACACGGGATAGAACTCTACATCCGCAGGGTGTTCATCATGAACGACTGCCGCGACCTGATGCCCGAGTACCTGCGTTTCGTCCGCGGCGTGGTGGACTCGGAAGACCTGCCGCTCAACGTATCGCGCGAGATATTGCAGCAGGACCATCTCACCTCGCTGATAAAGCGCGGGCTGGTCAGAAAAGTCCTCGACGCGCTCAAAAAAATGAAGTCGGACAAGCCCGATGAATACAAGAAATTCTGGGGCATGTTCGGAGAAGTCCTTAAAGAGGGCATAGTGTCCGACACCAAAAATCGCGAGGCATTGATGAAGCTCGCCCTGTTCAACTCCTCCAAATCGGGGCAGACGTCGCTGGACGACTACGCGGCCAACATGAAGGAAGGCCAGAAGAGCATTTACTACATCACCGGCGGCAAATCGGACGCGCTCTCATCATCACCCAAACTGGAGGTATTCAGGGATCGCGGCATCGACGTGCTGCTCTTGTCCGACCCGATAGACGAACTGTGGATACCGTCCGTTCACGAGTTCGAGTCGCACCATTTCGCGAACGCGGCCGCGGCCGACACCGAGATAGAAGGCGGCGACGCCGAGAGCAAATCTGAAGAAACGCCCGGCGACAGCTTCATCTCGGGTGTCAGGGATGCGTTGAAGGAATTGGGGCAGTTCGCCTCCGTGGAGGACGTGCGCTATTCCTCCCGCCTGGTAGGATCTCCCGCTACTTTCGTGCAAAAAGGCGAGCCGATGTCGCCTCAGATGAGAAATTTTTTCAGATCAATGGGACAGGAGGCGCCGCCCGAGCACAAAATCCTCGAGATAAACGCATCGCATCCGCTGGTGCGTAAAATATCAAATCAAGAGGGGCGTGACCTGAAAGACTGGGCTGTCTTGCTCGCAGGGCTCGCGTCGATATCCGACGGAGAGCCCCTGGCCGACGCGCCCGCTTTCACCGAGACGCTGGTGAAACTGCTGGGCGAATGAACAATCGGCGAGGTCAGGTTTTGAACGGGTAAAATACCCATAAAAAATATCCACGCCGAGATTGACGTAAGCGGCTTTGCTGATAATATATATTTCGCGCGCCGGCGGTATTCGCGCCCTTTGTATTTTCGCGGTATCCAAAACGAAACATAATTTCTGAGAGGAGTGCGGTTATAAATGGCAAACCGAAAACCGGAGGATATTCGTTCCATCGCGGTTGTGGGACACGGCGGCGCCGGCAAGACGTCGCTCACGGAGGCAATGCTGTTCGACAGCGGCACTATCACCAGAATGGGGCGTGTGGAGGACAAAAACACGGTCTCGGATTTCGACCAGGAGGAACAGAAACGCTCCATTTCGATAAACAGCTCCCTCTGCTCGTTCGAATACAAAGGACGTACGTTGCACGTTTTGGATACGCCGGGGTTCGCCGATTTCGTCGGCGAGCAGCGCAGTTCCATGCGGGTCGCCGATTCCTGCCTGTTCGCGGTCAACGGCAACTCGGGCGTGGAGGTTCAGACGCTTAAACTCTGGGAGTTCGCGGCGGATTTCAAGAGCGCGGTGATGTTTTACGTCAGCAGGCTCGACAAGGAAAACGCCTCTTTCGAGAATGCCGTGAACGACATTCAGGCGAGCATATCCAAGAACGCGCTGCCGCTCTATCTTCCGATAGGGTCGGAAGCGTCGTTCACGGGCGTGGTGAACATCCTCACCGGCAAGTCGTACACATACAAGGGAGGCGGCTCCAAGGATTTCGCGGAGGGCGACGTGCCGCCCGACATGGCAAATGCCGTCACTTCAGCCCGCGAGGCGCTGATCGAAAAAGTGGTGGAGGCGGACGACGAGTTGATGATGAGATACCTCGACGGGGAGGACTTGCCCCCGGACGATATCCTGGGGGCCGTGCGCAAGGCCGTCGCGTCGAGAATTCTTTTCCCGATAATTCCAGGGTCGTCGGTCGGCAATATCGGTGTTTTTCAGATAATGGACGCGATAGCCGATTATCTGCCGTCTCCGCTCGATATGACCCCGCGAGGCGCGGCGAAAGACGATGCCGAGGTGGAGATAGCGCCCGACATCGACGCTCCCTTCACGGCTTTATGTTTTAAAATCATGGTCGATCCATATGTCGGCAAGCTATCCTTCGTGCGTGTGTTTTCCGGAAAACTGACCAGCGACCAGACGATTTACAACGTCAACCGCGGCGAGGAGGAACGGATCAGTTCCTTCCGGATTCTGCGCGGCAAGGAGGGCACGGAGACAAAGGAGATAATCACGGGCGACATCATCGCCATCCCTAAACTCGACAGCACTGTGGTCGGCGACACTCTGAGCGTAAAAGGGCAGACAGCCCGGTTCCCGCCGATACAGTTTCCCCGTCCGGTATACAGCGTCGCGGTCACGCCAAAAAGCAGGGCGGACGAAGATAAACTGGGCAACGCCGTCCGCAAGATACTTGACGAGGATAAGACGCTCGATTTCGTAAAACACCCCGAGACCAGCGACTCAATTTTGTCCGGCATGGGCGATATGCACCTCGATATAGCGATGTCCCGCATAAAGGACCGTTACAAGGTCGATCTCGACACCGGCACGCCTAAGGTACCCTACAGAGAGACGATCAAGAAGACCGCGAAGGCTCAGGGAAAATACAAGAAGCAGACGGGCGGCCGGGGGCAGTACGGCGACGTGCATTTCGAGCTTTCCCCGCGCGAAAAAGGTTCGGGTGTGACGTTCGAGGACAAGGTAGTGGGGGGCGTGGTGCCAAAGAATTTCATACCAGCGGCGGAAAAAGGGCTCAGGGAAGCGTCGGCCAAGGGCGTGATAGCGGGATACCCGGCTGTCGACTTCAACTGCGCTATATTCGACGGCTCTTACCATGATGTCGACTCCTCCGAAATGGCGTTCAAGATAGCCGCGTCGATGGCCTTCAAGAAGGCGTTCGCCGAGGCCGCGCCGATTCTCATGGAGCCGATAGTGAACATGGCGGTCATGGTGCCCGAGGACTACGTCGGGGACGTGATGGGCGACTTCAACAGCAGGCGCGGCCGGATAATGGGCGTCGACCCGGACGGCAAGATGCAGGTGGTAAAAGCGCAGTGTCCGCAAGCCGAGACCTTCCGGTACGCGATAATACTTCGCTCTATGACCAGCGGGCGCGGCAGTTTCACCATGGAATTCTCGCACTACGAGGAAGTGCCGGCCGAAATAGCCAAGAAGATAATCGAGGCCGCCGAGCGCGAGCGCAAGGAAGAGGAAGACTGAGCATGACCGTTTGAGGTAGGAATCCCGGCGTTCCGCAGGTTCCACTATTATAACGGCGTTGTCACAGGCGGCCTGTTATTTGGCGCTTTCGGCTGAAGCGCCGTTATCGCGAGGAGGGAACGCCGGCATTCATGAGGTACGGTACGGGAAACAGCGAGGTTCTGCTGAGAGCCGAAAACCTGAGCAAGGAATACGCCATGGGCGAGGTCGTGGTGTCCGCGCTCAGGGACGTTTCCTTCGAGCTGATGAAGGGGGAGTTCGCCGTCATCCTGGGGCCCAGCGGCAGCGGAAAGAGCACGCTGCTGAACATCCTGGGCGGCATGGACGTCCCGTCCCGCGGCAGACTTTTCGTGGCAGGGGAGGATATAACGTCCTTCGGCGAAAGCCGCCTCACGCGCTACAGGCGCGCGCGCGTCGGGTTCGTCTTCCAGTTTTACAACCTCATGGCCAATCTCACCGTGAGGGAGAACGTCGAGCTGGCCGGAGAAATAGCCGACGATCCGCTCGACGTGAACGAGGTCGTGAAGTCGGTCGGGCTCGCGGAAAGATCGGATCATTTCCCGTCTCAGCTCTCCGGAGGCGAACAGCAGCGCGTTTCGATAGCCCGCGCGATAGCGAAAAACCCTTTGCTGCTCCTCTGTGACGAACCCACCGGCGCTCTGGATTCGCAGACCGGCATCACGATATTGGAACTGCTGTGGAACCTCAACAGGGAGCGCGGCATGACCGTAATCGTCATCACGCATAACGCGGATATAGCCAAGATAGGGAATCGCGTGATAAGAATGCGAAATGGCGAAATAGCGGAGGATGCCGCCAACGATTCTCCCGCCGAGCCGAAGGATGTAAGCTGGTAGGGGAAGCGGCCATGACCTGGAGGACGATCGACAAAAGGCTCTTCCGTCTTATCCGGGGCACTATGGGGCAATTCGTCTCGGTAACCCTGGCGCTTGGAATCGGCCTCGCGCTTTATATTTCGACGGGCATCGCCGCGCTCGACATGGACGCCGCGATGCGTCGCTATTATCAGGATCGCTGTTTTGCCGATATGGCCGTGACAGTGACCTCGATGAGCGAAAGACAGACGGCCGTCCTGGCGGATATGGAAGGCATCGAATTGGCCGAGGGAAGGGTGAGCCGAACGGTGCCTTTCGTTACGGACGACGATACGGAGCGGGTGCGTATGCTGCTTCTCACGCTGACCGAGGATATCAATCTCGTCAAGCTGGAGAGCGGGCAGTTTCCCACCGAGGGCCGCCGCGAAGTTCTGGTCATAAAACAGTTCGCGGAAGCGAGGGGAATAGCGCCGGGAAGCGAAATAGAGCTTCAGATCGGGGGACGCGTGATGGATTTTTACGTGAGCGGCCTCGTCAGCAGCCCGGAATTCGTCTACCTGGTCGATCCCCGGCAGGGCCTGATGCCGGACAACATGAACTACGGCGCGGCCTTTCTCGAACGCGGCCTCGGCGCGCAAATCATGGGGCGCGATGGATTCAACGAAATCCTCATGACCGTCGAAAGGAATATTTCGGGGCGGAAACTGGACGACCTGGCGGAGGCGCTGGAGGAACGCCTGGAACGTTTCGGCGGACGCAACGTGGAAAAACGGGAAAATCAAATAAGCAACGCGATGCTGTCTGAAGAGATCGAGCAGTTAAAGGCCGCGTCACACGGTATTCCGCTGTTGTTTCTCGCGATATCGGGATTGATTATAGCCATGATGCTGGCCCGGATGGTGAGGCGCGACCGTCAGTCGATAGGCGTGATGAAGGCTCTCGGTTATTCGTCGTGGGATCTGCTCTTTCACTACGCCAAGTATTCGCTCATTTCAGCCCTGATCGGGGGCGCCGTGGGAGTACTGGCGGGGTTGCCGATGGCCTCCGCTATGACTGATTATTACATGACTTTTTACAACCTCCCCGCCCTGGACGGAACAGCCAGCTATGTCCCTGTCGCGAACGCTCTCGCGATGGCTTTTTTGTGCTGCGCCGCGGCGGGCTTTGTTGGCGCCCGAGGGATACTGCGGCTCTCGCCGGCCGAGGCGATGCGGAGCGAGGCGCCGAAGAAGGGCGGGCGCGTGTGGTTGGAGTACGTGAGGCCGGTATGGGCCAATATGTCGTTCAGCCGCAAAATGGCGGTCAAAAACGTATTTCGCAACAAAAAACGAGCTTTTTTCAGTGCCTTCGCGGTGGCCATAACGTTTTCCCTGATCGCGTACACGCTGGCGATGCCTGCGGCGATAGACGCGATGATGGGCGAAGGATTGAGGGAATTCCAGCCGATGGATTACGACGTTTCTTTCGAGAATCCGGCGTCCCGAAAAACCATATCCGACATGAGAGCGCGGCTCAAGGATATAAGCAGGCTGGAGGGCAAAATCGACATGCCATTCAAGATATCGAGCGGAACGCGGGATATTTGGTCGTGGGGTGAATGTGTTGATAGCTCATTTTCAGCCCTTTATTCAAAAGGGTTTACAGACGTTCATCAACACATACGACCCACGACCGGATATTTCGCTTTCTGTGCTGGGAGTGGAGCGCGATACGGCCTTTTACCGCTTTCGCGACAAAAATGGAAACCTCCTGCCGTTTCCTCGCGACGGCATCTTGCTCTCGGATTACGCGGCGAAAAAGCTGGACGTCGGGGTGGGGGGTGGCGTGAAACTTCATTCGTACCTGTACGATAAGGACGATCGGTGGGTGGTCGTAAGCGGAATAGTATATCAGGCTCTGGGTACGCGGGCCTACGCGGATATGGATTATCTGGCGCGAAACTTTCTGGAGCCCGGCGCGGTGACGGGATGTTTCCTCGATTCGGTCGACCCGGACGCGGCCCGCAGACTGATGGAACTGCCGGCGGTCTCGTCTGTCGTCTCGGTGCGCGACGCGCAGGCTGTCCTGAAGGAGTACACGCGGATGATAAACGCCTTCCTGGCGCTTATCGTCGTGTTGTCCGGTCTGTTGGGCGGGATAGTGATTTACTCGGTGGCCGTCATAAATATAGGCGAGCGGGAGACGGAATTTTCAACGTTGATGGTGCAGGGAATGAGCCGCTGGGAAATTTTCTCGCTTCTGCTCCGCGAGAACAACGTCGTGACGGTGCTTGGCTTCAT
>JAISXR010000251.1 GCA_031270375.1 Synergistaceae bacterium
CGAAATCATCCGAAGTCGAAAGTTTTCTGGATGTTCAGCTTTTTTTTAGGCGAGAGCCCAAGTATGTCCGACATCATGAGCGCCCCTTTGACGGCTTTGTCGGAGACGCAATTGTTGAACATGAGGAATATATTTCCCGCCGCCTTGAGCTTGTCGGTCAGTTCGCGGACGCGGCCGGCCCATTCTTGCAGTTCGTCGCGCGTATATTCGTAGTCGAAGCGTTCTTGCACGGAAGCGCCGGGTTTTTTCCAGCCCGCGCGGTTGCGTCCGTGAAAACGCGCCACACTCCCCCACCGCGCCGTTACGTAACAGTCGCGCGGGACGCTCCACCCCGTCTCGGGTTCGTCCACAGCGACATACGCTATATTCTGATCCGAGAGGACGGAGAGAAATTTTTCCCTGTTGCCCTCTTTCAGCCACGAATTGTTTCGCACCTCCACCGCGAGCGGCAGAGGCCCAGACATTTCCCGAAGACGCTTTATGTACGACAGAGCCTGCGCGCTGAAAACCCATCCTGGTGGAAACTGGAACAGCAGATACGCCAGCCGTTCCGCCGAGCGCAAAATCTCGACAGGTTCCATGAACTCGGTGAACAGCCTGACCCTCTGTTCGTGAGACAGTTCCTCGCGCCGCACCGTCTCGTCGGGCTGTTTCGCGCCCAGCTCCGCTTTGAGCCATGCGGGCAGCGACGAATATTTTGCGCGGTGAAACGTGAAAATCGCGTATGATTTGACGCCAAACATAAAGCCCGGCGGCGTCCCCGCCGCCCAACGGAAAGCGGATCGTATGTCCGCAAGCGAATAATACGTGGAATCTATCTCCACGACATCGAAACACGAAGCGTAATAAGCGAGACGCGACGCCGGATTGGAGGCCGACGCCGGATAGAATCCGCTCCTCAAAAGCGTCCTGTCAGTCCAGGAACAGATTCCAACCCGTACGTCAGCCATAGAACTCCCCCAGACAAAATGCTTACTTTAGCATCTTTTCGGAAGATTTGAGCGGGCGGATGGGGTTTGAACGATTGCGCTCAGTTGGATTTTTTAAGGATGCCGGCTGCAGTGTGATTTCTCCCGCGTAATTGGTGCGGAATATCTCGGCCGCTTCTTCGAAGCTGGACGTTTTGGCGAGCGCCCACATCAGTTTCACGACCGCGGCCTCGGTGGTCATGTCTCCGGCTGATATCGTACAATCGCGTATCGCCGCGCCGGTCTCGTAGAGGTTGAGGTCGGTTCTGCCGTAAAGACACTGGCTCCTTACCACTATCACCATCCCTCGGGCCGCGGCGGCGCGCGCGGCGGAAGCCAGGCCGCGGCGGACGGAGTGCACACCTCCGGCGCCGAATGCCTCCATCACGACGCCACTGTAACCAAGCCCGGCGAGAGCGTCAAAAATATTTGGATTTGTCCCCGGTGCGAGCTTGAGCAGAAACACATTGGGGCAGATGTCGTTTTCCAAAACAGGTCCTCCTCCGCGCGCGGGGTTCTCCGTCAGAATATCGAGTCCCGACGCCGTGAACAGGGCGCGCGGAGGAGCGCCGACGCTTTCGAACGCGTCCATTCCAAAAGAGCTGGTTTTCACGGCTCTCGCTCCATTTATCACGCGGCCGCCGAACGACACCGTGACGCCTTTTATTCCGTCCGCAAGCGCGGCGACCGCCAGCGTCAGGTTTGAAACCGCGTCGCTCCCGGCGAGGCCGAACGGGATTTGGGAACCGGTCAGCGTAACCGGCTTGTCGATTCCGCGCAGCATGAAAGCGAGGGCGGAAGCCGTGTACGCCATAGTATCAGTCCCGTGCGTCACTATCACTCCGTCGCAATCCCGTAGGGGCGAAAAGACCTCGCTTGCGATTTCGCTCCAGTCCTCGGGTTCTATGTTGGAACTGTCGAGGTTCATCGGCGCGGAGTGAGAAAACGTATGCTCCGGAAAGACAGAGGACATTAAATCCACGACGCGGCGCGACGAGAAGCGCGACGGCGAAAGACCGTTGCGGCCGCCTTCCGAGACGATAGTGCCGCCGGTCGATACAACGTGAATTTTCATTTTCCGAAGAGTTTGCGCCCTTCGTTCACTATAAATATGCCCATCGTGACCAACGGTATCCAGGAGAACAAAGAGAACGAGTCGGAAGGGTTTCTCATCATGGTGAAGGCCGCAAAGACGGCGTTGCCGCAGACCGTCAAGGTTATCCACCAGCACGCGACATGCGCCTTACGGTTGAGATACGCCATATAAAGACGCGCGCATCCGTGGAATACCATCCAAAGGCCGACAAGGGCGGGGAGTTTGAAAAGAACCAGTTCAAAGCGCGCGAGGAAAAGGCACACGAGAAAAATCGCGCCAAAAACCGCGTCGATAACCGCGAGGACAAAAAACCATTTCGGCCTCAGCGGCGCCGCGCGCAGCGTAATATACGGCACGAAATAATTCGCCGCCGACACGATGAGCCCCCAGCCCATCACGAAGGCGGGTGAAATCGCCGGAAACACGGTGCTCAAAATCCCCAAAACACCCATCAAGACGATTATCGCGCCCGCGGTAAACAAGGTCAAGCGAACCGTCTTCTTAAAACCCTTCAGGAACTCAGCGTCGGCTGTCATGGACCCCTGGAATTACGGGCGGCGTTCCTGTCGATTATCATCCTGATGAGGACGTTGTCCTTCCATGATGTGTTGGGCGAGAACGTTCCGTTTACCACCACCGCCGTCACAATTATGAAGGCGATTATCAGCGTCGCCAAAAGCAGTTGGTACGCTTTGTTCTGCTTGACATAAAGGGAATGACGCCGCCTGGGAATTCTCTCAAAATCACGCGCCATGTCATCATCTCCTTGATTCGGCCGGCGTTATGCCAGTGGCGATTTTCCCCGGCGTCGCGTTTGTCGCCTTCACCAAATCCTGGGGCGACATCAAAAACATCAATCCGCGGGACCCGGCGCTGACGGATATTTTTTCGTATTGCATGGCATCCTCGTAAATATATACCGGGTAATGTTTTTTCCCTCCTATAGGGGAACAGCCGCCCCTGACATAACCGGTCAATGCCGTGAGTTCTTTGAGGTTCACCATCTCCACCCTTTTGTTGCCCGAGATTTCCGCAAGCGCTTTGAGGTCGACTTCAAGCCCCGCCGGCAGACACGCTTCGAGCACCCCGGCCTTATCCCCGCGCAATACAAGCGTTTTGTAAACCAATTCATACGACATCCCAATATCTCGGGCAGCCCTCTCCGCCGACAAGTCGCGCTCGTCCGCCTCAAAGCCGATCAACTCATACGGGATTCCCATTTCGTCCAGTATCCTTGCCGCGTTGGTTTTTTTCAAACCCTTCGATGGACTCATTATAAAGCACCCTCCGTCTCAAGGGAAGGAAAATATGAATTAGTGTGCGCCTTTTCCGTCAAATTGTCAATTGCAAGATTGCTGCCTCACGATTACGGACACTCCTACTGGTGT
>JAISXR010000253.1 GCA_031270375.1 Synergistaceae bacterium
CGAAGGGAAAAGACAACTTTCCGAAATATTTTTCGAGAAGAAGCCTAAGTGGTACGACAAAAAAACGTCGGACGGGAAATACATGGCCCGCGTGTGTCAGTATATCGGCCCGACGAAAATATGTGTCTCGTACAGCAACGAGTGCGCGCTGCAGGACAAGGGGCTCGACTGCCTGTTCTGCAATATCAACGCCACCAAGAAAAATTTCGGCGAGCTTCAGGGGCTGGAGATGAAAAACGCCCGCCAGATCGCCGAAACCGTGAAGGCGGCTTACACGGAGGGATTCAGGCACTTCAACATCACCGGCGGCTTCATACCGGAACGCCGCGAGGTGGAGTATTACATCGACGTCGCCGAGGCGATAAGGGAGGAGACCGGCCTCGACAACTTCGAGGGCATGGCGGTCATCGGCGCGCCGCTCGACCTCGACGTCATCGACAAGTATCATGAGGCCGGCTACAGGAGCATTTCCACGAACATGGAGATATGGGACAAAAATATCTTCAAGACGATATGCCCCGGCAAGGAACAGATCTGCGGAGGCCGCGACAACTGGGTGCGCGTCCTCGAATACGAGGCGGAGGTCTTCGGCAGGGGCAATGTGAGGTCGACGTTCGTCGCCGGAATCGAACCCAAGTCGAGCCTGCTGGAAGGCATCGAATACCTGACCGGCATCGGCGTCGTAGCGCAGCCGTCACAATGGAACCCGAATCCCGGCTCGGCGCTCGAAGGACACAGGGCGCCCACTGCCGAATGGTTCTACGACCTGACGCTCAAGACCTACGCGCTCTACCGCAAAAACGGCCTGACGCACCTGGATTACTACAACTGCATCAACGGCGAGGATACCGTCTGCGACTATCTCTACAACGCCGACGGGGATATTCTGCCATGGGAGAGGGAATTGTATCCGGCCCTCGCGAGAGGCGCGGCGTGATTTTTGGAGGGGAAAATGGAAAACGTCCTTGACCTGAGAAAACCGTTCGGCGGCGCGCGTGACATCGAACACGCGTCCGTTCTGGACGCGGCGGTCAGCGAACCGCTGATTCATATTAAAGACATGGATATGAGTTACGAAAACAGCCAGGCCCCCTCCAGGGTGAACGTTCTCGAGGGAGTGTGCCTGGATATCGCCGAAGGGGAGTTTCATATACTGCTTGGTCCTTCGGGCTGCGGAAAGACAACGCTCTTGAATATCATCGCCGGCTTCGTCAGAAACACGGGGGGAGTCGTCAATGTCCACGGACGCGCGATCACGAAGCCGGGGCGCGACAGGGGATTGATCTTTCAAAACGCGGATTCGGCGATATTCCCCTGGCTCACCGTGAGGGAGAACGTGGAATTCGGTCTGCGCATGAACGGCGTACGCAAGCGCGACAGAATGGAAAAGGCGGGAAGGTATATCGACCTGGTGGGTTTGAACGGGCATGAGAAGAAATTCCCCCGCGAGCTTTCCGGCGGAATGAAACAGAGGGCGCAAATCGCGCGCCTGCTGGCTAACGATTCCGACATACTCATCATGGATGAGCCTTTCGGGGCGCTTGACGCGCATACGAGACGCGTGATGCAGAACGAGCTGGTTCGTACATGGCGGGAAACGAAAAAGACGATCGTTTTCGTGACGCACGACATAACGGAGTCGATAATACTCGGGCAGAAGATACATATTCTTTCCAAAGCGCCAAAAGCTCATATATACCGAACATATACGTCCGTCCTGCCGTATCCGAGAACCGAGGCAAATCCAAAATTTGTGGAACTTCTTACGGCCATTCAGGGACATTTCGACTTCGGAGGCAACATCTGATGCAGCCCGCCGGCGCCATAAAGGAGGACACGGTTTCGCGGCCCCTTCCGGGCGAAAAAGCGCCGTACCGGACAGTCAAGTTTCTGAATTTCCTGCTCGATTCGGGCATTGTGAGCTGGTTTCTGCTTTTCGCGGCTTGGAGCGCGATATCGCGGTTTTACAACGCTACGTTCTTTCCGAGTCCTCTTGAAACTATCGTTGGCTCGTGGGAAGTCATAGCGGACGGTACATTGCTGAAATTTTCGGCGGTCAGCCTTTGGCGGGTGTTCCAGGGATGGCTCATAGGCAGCGCGGTAGCGGTTCCGGTAGGGGTGGCAATCGGACGGAGCAGAATAACCCGGAAGATAATGGAGCCGCTTGTCGATTATTTCAGGTTCATACCGGCAATAGCCTACTTGACACTTTTCATAATGTGGTTCGGGGTCGGCGAACGCTCGAAGGTGCTTCTGATAGTTTATAACACCTTTTTTCTCGTTGTCATAAACACGGCGAGCGGGGTGCTCTCCATCGAGTCCAACCGGATACAAGCCGCCCGTACCCTCGGGACGTCGGAGCCGCGAATTCTGTTTTTTGTTGTGCTGCCTGAGTGTGTGCCGTTCATATTCACCGGCGTGCGGCTCGGCCTGGGCGGGGCTTTCACCTCGATAATAGCGGCTGAAATGCTCGCCGCCAAAGAAGGTCTCGGTTATCTTATTTTTACGTCGAGGCTTTATTTCAGGGTCGATTGGATTCTTGCGGGCGTCATCATGCTGGGGTTACTGGGTTATCTCACGGACAAGCTGTTTCGCGTGTTCGGCTCGTTCGCCCTGAAAAGATATGGCATCTACGACGCCAAAGAGTTCGGCCAGTGATGACAAAACCGCGGGGCTCCGCCCCACACCCCGCAAGGGAGCGAGCCCCCTTGACCCCATTTTAAAGAGGGTGCAGGCCCATAGGCCCGATGCCTCTACGGGGAGTTTGCTCCCTGCCGGGTGCGGGCGGAGCCCGCGGTTTTGATCTGAAAAATTTTTTTTCGGGAGGCTGGGATACATTCGTGGGTGAGAGAATAGGCAAACACATAGCCATATACGGAAAGGGGGGCATCGGAAAGTCGACTACCACGTCAAATATCAGCGCCGCGCTCGCGGGGGCCGGATATAAAGTAGTTCAGATAGGATGTGACCCGAAGAGCGATTCCACAAACACGCTGCGGGGCAACCGATATCTGCCGACGGTACTGGACAGCATGAGAGACGGAAACGCCGTGAAGCTGGACGACATTTCGGTAACGGGTTTCGGGGGCGTGCTCTGTATCGAGTCCGGCGGGCCCGTTCCAGGGGTTGGCTGCGCCGGACGTGGGATAAACGCCGCCGTTACGCTTCTTCAGGAATTGAAACTTTTTGAGGAGTTCAGGCCGGATTTTGTGCTTTACGACGTTCTCGGAGACGTGGTGTGCGGGGGATTCGCCGTTCCGATAAGGGACGGAATCACCGACAGGGCTTACGTCGTCGCTTCCTCCGATTTCATGGCGATTTACGCCGCCAACAACCTTTTCAAGGCGATAAACAAATACGCCCCCACCGGCGGCGCCCGTCTCGGAGGCGTAATAGCGAACGGGCTCTCGGCCGGTTACTCCAAGTCCATAATCGACGACTTCGCCGCAAAGACCGGAACCCGGACGGCGGGTTACATTCCCCGGTCGCTCGTCGTCTCGCAGAGCGAGCTTTACGGAAAGACCGTCATCGAGGCAAATCCCGATTCCGAACACGCGCGAATTTACCGCGATCTGGCGAAATACGTCGCCGAAAACGAAAACCTCGTGATTCCCAGTCCGATAGGGCCGAATGACCTGCGCGAATGGGCCCGCGATTGGGGAGATAAAATCTACAACCTAGAGACCGGCGTCGTGAACACCCGGGAAGCGATTTAACGTCGGCGCGCGATGGCCAGGATAGACGAACGCGGCGCGTTGACCCGCGAGAGACGGAGCGGCGCGTTGTCCGCATTTCACGGCACGCTGGGCGGACTCAAAACGCTGATGAGCGGCGAAATCCGCCAAACATTGCGCACCATGACGCAGTGCGCCCCTGACGACATTGTTTACGCCGCCCGCGTCCTGGCCGGCATCGAAGGCGCGGCGGTCATAGTACATGGGGGCGCGGGATGCGCCGCGTCGGCCCTTTTCGTGGCCGACGCGGCAGGCGGCTTGTTCTCCACCAACCTCGACGAACGTGACAGCATACTTGGCGGCGACGAAAAGCTGAGGGAAGCGATAAGCCGGGCAGCCGAGGGGGGCGCGTCCGCCGTATTCGTGCTGGGGACTCCGGTGACCGCCATCAACAACGACGACGTGAACTCGGTCATATCGGAATTCGACGACGCGCCGGGCGTGAAGGTGATTTACGCGAATACGGACGGTTTCAAATCCAAGACGCCCGTGACAGGATACGACATAGCGTCGCACTGTCTGTTGCGCGGGCTGGTCGATCGCGCGCCCGTGGAGCGCGGACGTTTCATAAACCTCATAACGATGTCCGAGAGCCCCGCCGACGTATTATCGATGTTGGGCATACTCGAAGACCTCGGTATCTCCGTCAACGTCCTGCCCCGTTATTCCTCGGTCGTCTCGGTAAAACGCGCATCCCGCGCTGTTGCCTCCGTCGCGTTGAATGGCGGCGAGGGCGAGTATCTGGCGGGCGGTCTCGAAGAGTCGTTCGGCGTTCGTTCCGTCCGGGCGGATTCTCCGATAGGGATCAAGGCCGTGGAACATTTCGTCCGCGCGGCGGCTGGCGCGCTTGGGGTCGGCGAAGAGGCCGAAAGATATATCGCCGCCCGGCGCGGCACGGCGCTCGATGCCGCGGCAAAAGCACCGCTCGGCGGGTGCGGGGTATTTTTGAACATGGATTT
>JAISXR010000255.1 GCA_031270375.1 Synergistaceae bacterium
CCCGTCTTGGACGGGGTTTTTAGACTTTTTTGGATTATCTTGTTTTAAGAAATGGTGCCGAGGACGAGACTTGAACTCGTACGGATTGCTCCACACGCCCCTCAAACGTGCGTGTATACCATTTCCACCACCTCGGCACGCGAAAATTATAACCGCCTTGTCCAGCTTCGTCAACATGCACGCGATGTTGGGTGTACGTCGTAGAAAAATCTTTTTTTTTGGCTTTTTTTGAGACGTCACGCTTCCATGCCGGCCAAAGTTTCGATTATTTCGATGGCCGAAATCGTGTTGATTCCCATCCTGTCCACGCCTATTTCGTAAAGGGACATGAAGTCCTCCAAAGAACGAATGCCGCCGGCGGCTTTTACCTTGATATCTGGACCGCAATATTCCTTCATTTTTTTGATACGTTCGATATTGGCGCCGCCGGGTATCCAACCCGTTCCTGATTTGACGTAGTCCGCCCCGCTTTTTTTGACGAGTTCGCACGCATCTATCATCTCGTCGTCGGAGAGCACGTTTATCTCGATTATCACCTTGGTTTTCACTCTCGCACCGGCCAGAGCCACGATTGAACTCAGCTCGTCCAGTGCGTATTCCCGTTCGCCGCTCTTGAATTTGCCGACGTTCATGACGATATCCATCTCCTGAACACCATCTTCGATCAACTGCCTCGTCTCGCATATCTTGGTCTCTGTGGTATGCGCGCCGCTTGGGAAACCGACCTGGCCTCCCACGAAAACTCCTTCGACATCGGCAAGCAGCGGGACAAGAGTGGATATCCAGCAGGAAAGCACATGGATGTTGATGAAACGGTATTTTTTGGCATACCCCACTAGTTCCTCGATATCCTTGCGCCCATGGTGCGTCCTGACGGCGCTGATATCTATGATCCTTGCGGCATCAAGCGCGGTAATCATCTTTGAATTCACTCCCTACAGAGATATCTCGTAAATTTTTCTCACTTCTTCGCGGGTAATCGGAGGAATGCTCGCAAGCATCCCCTCCGCGTCGAAAGATACATCCACGACGCCCTGTGTCAGTTCGTCCAAATCACCGGCATCGCAGCCAAACTGAGATATCCTCGTCTCGACGCCGAGATTTTCGATGTAAGTTTCAAATATGCCTGCCGCGGCTTCCAAATCCTCGGTCTCCCATATCAGGCGAGCGAATTTGACGAATCGTTCGTTCTGTTTGCGACGCGCGAAATATCTCATCCACGCCAGCATCATGCAGCCCAACGTGGCGCCGTGCGTAGCGCCCTTGTGAGACGACAGCACATGTCCCATCTGGTGCATGGGAGTCCATCCCTGAGTCCCACAGGTGAGCCATCCGTTCAAAGCCACCGTGGCGGAGAATTGCATAAAACCGCGCAATTCTATGTCGTTCGGACGTTCCATCACCTTCGGAATATTTTCATAGATAGCTCGAATGACGCCGATTTGCATTTGGTCATGGAGGTCCAAGTTGCCGTAAGTGGCCTCGTCGCTGAAGAAAAATGGCTCCACGGCATGGCTTATGGCATCGACCGCTCCGCAGGCAGTCTGATATTTTGGGAGAGAGAGCGTCAGTTTCGGGTCGAGTATAGCAACCTTCGCGTAAAGGCACCTGGGCTCCCAGACATAACTTTTCCGGAGGGTTTTCTCGTCGGTTATCACCGCGGTCGGGTTCATCTCGCTCGCGGTCGCCGGCAGAGTCGGAACGAGTACTATTGGCAGCGCTTCAGTAGGCGCGATAAAATAATTCGCGTCGCTGTGAGTAAATCTGATCATCCTTCTGAGATCGTGCGGATACAAAATCCCTGCCGCTATGATTTTCGCGAGGTCCATGGCGCTGCCGCCGCCGACTCCGATCACGACGTCTATTTTTTCTTTTTTGCCCAGTTCGATACCGTCCTCCGCTTCACATATTTTGGGATTGGCGGTCGCACCCAGGTAATCGGCAAATTCTACGCCGTTTTCTTTTAATTTCGAATGGATCCTTTCAAAAAGATCCCCGTAAAAACTGATATCGGTGTACGAGACGATCAGGGCCTTTTTCCCGTAGCGCGCTGTTTCAGAGCCGATACGGCCGATTTCGTTTTCCCCGTATATCAGCTTGACGGGGTTGAAAAATTCGAATTTGGTCATTGCAATCTCCCCTTTATGCGGCGCGGATATTTGTATTTATATTTCCGAATGGATTGTAACATCATTATTTTTATACTATCATATATTCCATGCGTGTCAACAGCGCCGCGCGTCGTCCTGTCAAAACACGTTCGACAGCGCCGAATGAGTTATATATACCCAGTTATTTACCTGACTGCGGGAAATAGCCGATAAAACAGGACCGTCAGAGATTTATTGAGATACGGGGCGTGTCATTTGTCTGCATGAGTGTGTTTATAAGGCTTTTAAACCCATAGAATCCGGCCCAAAACATATAAAACGATAATTCCGATTATAATGAACAGTATAACCTTTCTCATCTTCAAATAATCTCCTTTCGGGTATTATTTAAAAATAATCTGTTTATCTGTCTGATACGCTATCAGCTTATTAAAAACCGGCTGAATACTTTCGATTATCTCATCTTTTGTCGGCACCAAACCATTTTTTTCCGCAAATTCATCTGCTTTTCGTTGAAATACTATTCTCAACTCTTTTTCGATGTCAGTGTTGGTGACTTTATCCGCCACAGCTCGCAAAATTGTCTGCTTCGTATATACTTCATAATCAAGGTTGATTTCCCTGTATAATATTTTAGGTTCGGGCAGTGCAATGATGATGGATTGTTCGTCTATCAACACATTGTCTTCGTTCATGTCCTTCTTCAAATCAATACCGTAACCAAATTTGACTGTCGTTATAAATACTCCTTCGCTTCCCCCGAGCAGCGCCCTTTTGATCCTTGAGCCCGCATACTCAGGAATATCCTCAATGGTACAATAAACCATCGTCGTCACTGAATTAGTTACCAATTGAACCGGCATTTCTTTAACAAGCGTCGTTACTGAAGCCTTCGTAATTTGGTAGGAAGGCTTACCACCAAAATAAATGATACAAGCGCCGACTCCTAACGTGACTGCTAACGTTATTGGAACAATAATGAAAATTTTTTTTATAGTGGACATATCCCTCGATAAATACCTCCGAATCCGCTTCGCGGTTATCATGGATTCTGACGCTGGATGATCTGGAGCAAACAATGATGCCTGTGAGACCGCAAAAGGAGATTATCACATTGAAGAAAGCAAGTCAATCGTCAATACCCAAATTGCCTCCCCGCTCATTGACAGGCTAAAGATAATCATGTTACTATAAATTTATCGAATTGATACCTTAAACAATTCCACTTCGCCGATAAACGCCGCAAAGGGGTGAAAGATTTTGGGAATTTCCAGAATTGCGTATGAAGGTATGGACGCCGTCAAAATCGAGACGGACCGCTACAAAATGATAATCGTCTCCGAATTTGGCCCGCGGGTCGCTTTTTGGGGAGCGCCCGACGGAGACAACCTCCTGTATTGGGATAGAGGCGCGGTCTCGAATGGCGAGTGGTTTTTGCACGGCGGGCACAGGGTGTGGATCACCCGTCCGATGGCCGACGAATCGCCCGATTCTTATCTCGCCGACAACATGCCCTGTCAGGTCGAGATAAAGGACAATTTTGCGCGCGTTGAATCGCCGGCGCACCCGTTATTCCATATCTCACGGGGGATGGAATTCGAGCTGATGACCGAGGACAGCCTGACGGTACGCAATTACATCGTCAACAGAGGATTGATGCTCTACTCGGGAGGGGTGTGGTCGCCGACATGCGTCAAACCGGACAACGTCGTCATAACTGTCGACCTGGGGCAAGATGACGTCACGTGGGACATCGTCAAAATAATCGTACCGAGAATATTCGCCGGAAATACCGTTTTGCTGAACGACCCACAGGTGACGTTCTCTGAGACCCAGATGATCGTAAAACCCGCTGGAGTGTTGACAAAACGCTGCGTATGCGCCCCAAAGGGGAGGATATCCCTGCTCGATGTAAAAAGCGGATTGCGGTTCACCAAGACTTCGGCCTATCTAGCGGGAGCGAGGTATCCTCTTGACGGCTGCAATGTCGCCGTATTTGTCGGCGCGGACAATTGGATGGCGGAAATGGAGACGTACGGCGCGGAACAACCGGTCTCTCCCGGAAACCGAATCGAAAACACCGAGGTCTGGACACTGGCATCGCGATAAACGCGATTATTTAGGGCCGGCCTTGCATGTAAACGCTGTACTCGTATTTATCGGCCACAAATTTACTGATGCTGTATTCGAATGGCCCCTGTTCGGTGGTGGATATACGTCTGCTGCAAAGCAACGGCGCGCCGGGCGGTACTTTTAAAATCTGGGATTCGTTGAAATCGGCGCCGACGGCCGAAAGATATTCCTCCGAATCCTTAAATATGATATTGTATTGACTTTCGAGAACCTGATACAGGCTGATGAATTTATCGGCGTATTTTTCGAGACCAGGAGCGGCGCTTTCAACGATATAGTTCACCATAATCGCTATCGGCGTCGAGTCCGCGCACTGAACCCTCTGTACCCTGTACACCTTCGCGCCGCCGCCGAGACCGAGCGCTTTTGCCACAAAGTCAGGGGGGGAAATGCGTTCGATGAGCGTAGCCTGCGTCGTCACTTTGTGGCCTTTTTCGATGAGCGTTTCGGTGACGGAAGTTATGTGGTTCAGCTTTTGCGTGGTGGAGACATCGAGCACTTCGGTGCCCCGTCCCTGTTTGGCTCTCAGGTATCCCTCGTTGGTCAAAAGTCCTATCGCTTTCCTGACGGTGGTCCTGCTGACCGAATATCGCTCCTCCAATTCCTGCTCTGTGGGCAGCAACGCACCTGTGACGTAGTCGCCTTCCTTTATCTTCTTTTTGATCGACGCGTAAACGATTTTATAAGCCGGTTTATTTGCCATGACAGCAGCGCCCGCCTTGCTAAAGACGCTCGAACATATAGCCACCGATACCCGCGAGCGTAGACGCCGTATGCGCAAATATCCCCTGCGGCACCGTGTATCGATCGTGCTCATCCCAGTAGGTGAGATATAATTTTTTCAAAAAAACCCTCCGATATCGAAAATCCGCAAAGCCGTTATTGCGCAAAAAATAGCGACACTGTTTTCAATTGTCAAATCACGCGTAAGACATTATAACATCGGCGCGGATATTGCGAGCGTATGCGAGCGTCATTCGTATTTCATCAAACCGACCTTGCCAAGCCTCCTTCTGTTGGTCACCGTCACCACGCCGACCCCGACCAGCAGCAGAATGCCCTTGACGATCTGGCTCATCGCGAACGACGCGCCCATCTGAGTCAAGCCGTAAGTCAAGCACGCAAGGATAATCGCGGCTATCAACGTGCCGCAAACGTTGCTCTTGCCCAGTTTGAACGCGAGCGCGCCGAGGAAGATCACCGTGAATCCGTCTATGAAAAATGACGTGCCCATTATCGGCTGTCCCGAAGCGTAAACGGTTATGGTGTAGATGAGCCCGGCCAGCGACGCGAGCAACCCCGACAGTAGAAAAAGAACCGTCTTCACGAGCCACGTTTTCACGCCGGCTTCGTTTAACGCCTGAGTGTTTTCGGCCAGGGCGAAAATATACTGGCCGAACCGGGTCTTTTCCTGGATTATCCAAAGGATTGCAGTGACCAAAAGAGCCAGTATAAAAACCATGGGTATCGGTCCAAATTGGATTTTGCTGAGCTTGTAAATGGAGGTCCCACTCACGATAGCGGAGAGTCTCACCGCCTGCCCGCCGCTCGCGGCGGCGGCGAGAGCGCCGCAGCCAGTCGAAACGGCGATCGTCGAAATGAGGGGATGAAATCCTCCCTTCGTGACGAGAAAAGAGCTGACCAGTCCGGCCACGACGCCAACCCCGATGCCGGCGAATCCCGCGATGGCGGAAGACGTGCCGGCGGCAAAAATGGCGGCATATACGGTGCTGGTGCAACTCGCTATCTCGGGAAACGCGACGTCGGTCTGCCCCGAGCCGACCACCCAGGTGGTGCCGAGCACCATGATCGCGAGAGGCCCCGCGCTTTTGAGGATGTTGGTGAAGTTGTACATATTCATATAACTTTCGCCGCAGGCTATCCCAAAGAATCCCACCATTATCACCAGGATATAAAAGAGCAGAAATTCGGCGCGAAGAATTTTTCGGAAAACATATTTTCCGGTGCTCATTTTTTATACCTCAGCTCCTTTGGAATTTCCGGGAACGGCGTTAACTCTCGGTGTGTCCTCCGCTCTGATCCTGACGCGCGACTTCGAGATAAAAAGAGCTACCACCAGCAAGACGGAGATCACGAAATTTGACCAGTAGTAAGATATGTTTATGGAAGCGAAACCTATGGAGATTATAGCGATAAAAACCGTGCCCAAAAACGTTCCGTGCACGCAGGGTTTTTTGAAAATGCTCCATCCCATGTAGGTGGCGCAAAAACACTGCATCAGAATCGCCTGTGTGACGGACACGTTGCCGTAACCCTGCTCGCTCGTGAGCAGCATCGCTGTGAGCGAGGCGAAAGCCCCGGATATCACGAACGCCGCGGCGATATAGCCGCCCACGTTGACTCCGCTTAAATACGCGGATTTCAT
>JAISXR010000282.1 GCA_031270375.1 Synergistaceae bacterium
GCGGCGGCCGGGACTATGTTTTTTAAGAGTGTCGCGAAACTGAACATTCGCATCCCACCTGTCCGGCGATAACGTTTTTTCCGTGCGAATTATCCCGCATGTTTCGCCCTTTGTACAGCTAAGCCACACGAATGTCAGGGCAATCGCATAAAATCTATTTCCGTAGGAAAGTTTTGATAATACAAAGGTATTTGCTATATTATATTGCGGGCCGATTGAAATCCTTACGCCAAACGGATTTTGGCTAAATTTCGCGGCGTTTTGCGATATGTTGGTCACCGAAAGAACGGAGGAACTGCCGTATGACGGACATTCAATCTTTATTAAACCAAATCGATAAAACAAAGGCGCTCATTGACAGTCGCCGCCCGTTCGCGCCGGAGGAAGTCAAGGAACTGGACGCCTATTTTCGTATAGGTACGACGTATTCCTCAAACGCACTGGAGGGCAACACTCTCACGCTCACCGAAACGAAGGTGCTGCTGGAGGATGGCCTGACGGCAGGAGGCAAGCCTTTACGCGATTGCTACGAGGCTGTAGGCCATGCGAAAGCCTATGATTTCATGCTGGAAGCCGCCCGGAGCGAGCCGTTCGCCTTTTCCAATGATATAATTCTGAATCTGCACAGGCTGTTTTACCGGGGCATTGACTCCGACAAGGCGGGCGTATACCGCGACCGGCAGGTGTTTATCACCGGGACGGAGTATGTGCCGCCACCATCGGCTGGACTCCCCGCGCTGATGATGGGTTTCGTGGACGAACTGAATGACATGCGTGAGCGCGTCCACCCGGTGCGCTTCGCGGCGTTCGCCCATCGAAAGCTGGTTGACATTCACCCGTTCACGGACGGCAACGGGCGCACGGCGCGGCTTTTGATGAACCTGATACTTGTCAATCGCGGCTACCAGATTGTCATTATCCCGCCCGCTCTGCGGGTTGATTACATCAACGCCTTGAAAGCGGCGCAACGGGAGCGAGACCCCGGCGACGAAGCGTTTATCCAGTTGATCGCCGAGCGCGAGATAGAGGCGCAGAGGGATTACTGCCGCATGTTTGGTATTAAACCGCCTGGATAATGTTATAATTGCTCTTAATGAAGTACCGAGGGTTATGGTGAAATTTTCTCATTGGAGTTGATCACACATTTATTACAGAGGTCGCGCACAGAGACAAAAATGAAAATAGTCGGCTTTGTGACAATAAGGCTCAATAGCAGGCGGGTGCCGCAAAAAAATATCAGGATATTGGGCGGAAAGGCCCTGTGTTGGTATATGGTGAACTCGCTTCTGCAAGTACACGAAATAGACGATGTGTATGTGTATTGCAGCGACCCCATAATAAAAGACTATATTCCCGAAGAGGCCATTCTCTTGCTGAGGGACAGACGGTTGGACGCCGATGAAATCAAAGTGAAGGACACATACACCGCGTTCATTGATGAAATAGACGCGGATATATATGTCGTCGGAGGCAGCACTTCGCCGTTTACAAAGCCCGAAACCATCAGAAACGGCGTAACGCTTGTAAAAAGCGGGAAGTACGATTCAGCGTTTACGGTAAAGCGCGTGCAGACATTTGCCTGGTATCTGGGGCATCCGCTGAATTACGACCCCACGGATGTGCCGCAGACTCAAAAAATCAAGCCTGTATTCATAGAAACCAGCGGATTGTTCGTTTTCAAAAAAGAGCTGTGGACGCAGTACGGGCGTCGCGTTGGCTTTATGCCGTACATGCTTGAGGTGGAAAATGCCGAGGCGATAGACATCGATACGCCGGGCGATTTCGCATTTGCGGAGCTTATCGCGAATGCGATGTCGATGGAATTAAAATAATAGAAGGGTATATGCTTTCATGATAAATTTTCTGAATGGCGGTACGAGGCTCTCCCTGATCGCGGGTCCCTGTGCGCTGGAATCGTATGAAAACGCCGTCGGAATCGCTGCAAGACTGAAAGAGATCGCGGCGCGGCTGAATGTCGACTACTATTTCAAAGTGTCCATCGACAAGGCGAACCGCACGAGCGCCGCACATTATCGGGGCTTGGGCTTTGACAATGGTTTGAAGGTTCTCGGCATGATAAAAAATGACGCCGGTGTCCGCGTCGTGACGGACATTCATGAACCGTGGCAGGCTGATAAAACAGCGGAGATCGCCGATATAATTCAAATCCCCGCGTTTTTATGCCGTCAAACGGATCTGCTGAAAGCGGCCGCTGAGACGGGAAAGATTGTAAATGTCAAAAAGGCGCAGTTCATGAGCCCTGAGGAGATGGGCAAAGTGGCGGAGAAGATCCTCCATTTTGGGAATGACAGGATCATCCTGTGCGAGCGCGGCAACGCTTTCGGCTACAGCAATCTTGTAGTGGATATGACGGGCTTGGTACGCCTGAAAAAACACGGCTATCCCGTCGCGTTCGACGCGACGCACAGCGTGCAGATTTCCGGCGGCGGCGCAAACCGAACAAACAGCGGCGCGTCGGAATATGTTCCGTATCTGGCTAAAGCCGCGATCGCCACCGGAGCTGTCGACGTGCTGTTCATCGAAACCCACGACGAGCCCGAAAAAGCGCTTTGCGACGGGAGTTGCATGCTCGACCTTTCCAAAGCGGAGGCATTGCTCGGCAAATGCGTTCGGCTCTTTGAATTATGCAGGGAGGATGAGGATGTTCGTTCTTCAACCGATATTTCATAAGACAATCTGGGGCGGCGGCAAGCTGATAAGCGTATACGGAGAAGATGCCCGCGGTGTGGCGCATTTGTACTCGCTGCGGTGTAAAGACGAAAATTCCAATATAATTCTGAACGGAAAATTTGCGGGACGGAGGCTTTATGAGGTTATCGGGCCCTATCCGCTGTCGATCGCGCTTGTCGACGCGGCGGAGAATTTGAGCGTCCAGGTTCATCCGGGCGGAGAATCGGCAAAATATGAATCTTATTTCTTTATTGACGCGCCGGTATCGGGCAGCGTTTACTGCGGTACCGACGGGATGCCCCGGGAAGAAATACGCCGTCTTGCCGAAAGCGGAGCGCTATTGTCTCATATCAAGCGATTGGCGGTTAAGGACGGAGATTACGTTTTCATCGAGCCCCGCACCGTACATGCGCTCACCGCGGGCAGTTTTGTATATGAGATAGAAGAGGGAAACGACTGCACTTATCGCTTGTTCGACTACAATCGCACCGATGCCGATGGGAAAGTGAGAGAGTTGCAAACCGAGCGGGCTGCCGAAGTACTGGATCCGTCGAAGGAAGCTGTCGTCCGCGGGTATCGGCCAAACACGCCCGTCACCGAGAAAACGTATGAGACGCGATTGCTGACGGATATCTCCGCGTTTCATAATCATGAACCGAATGATGAATGTTTGACGCTGTTATCGGGCGACGCCGTCATCGACGGCATACAACTGAAAACGGGGATGAGCGTTTTGATGGAACCCGGTGAAAGTGTCGAAAATGTATCGATCGGGCGGTGCATTGTGGCGCGCGCCCTGATGAACGGAGCATAGCATGAACGCGATATTTTGCCCTTCGGTCATGTGCCTTGCTATGGACAACCTCGCAGGATCCATAGTTGAATTGGAAGAGGGCGGCATTGATCGTTTTCATCTGGATATGATGGACGGGGTTTTCGTTCCCAATTATTCGCTGGGTATTCAGGACATAGAAACGGTCTGCCGCCTGTCGAATAAAAAGAGCGAACTGCATTTGATGACCGTAAATCCGGGCCGGTACGTGCGCAAGTTTGTGGATTTGGGCGTTGACATCATCTACATTCATCCCGATTCGGACTATCACCCGTCAACAGTTATCCAGCAGATCACCGAAGCGGGGGCGGAAGCCGGGATTGTGCTGAGTCCGGGGATATCCGTGGACTCAGTCAAGGACTTGCTGCGTATTTCAAAATATGTTCTCGTAATGACGGTGAACCCGGGACAGGCAGGCCAGACATTCCTGCCGTATGTCCGCGAAAAGATAATGCAGCTTGTCAGTTTGAAAACGGAGTGTGGATTTGAGCTTGGATTGGACGGCGCTTGTTCGCCGGCGCTGATTGCGCGGTATTTTCCCCTTGGAGTGGACAGCTTTGTGCTGGGTACGGCGGCGCTGTTCGGCCACAAAGCGCCGTACGGCGAAACGATACGGGAATTGCGCTCAATTACAGATGGCGGCGCCGCTGTGTCCCAACGGCATACCATCCGGTTCTTTGTGACGGATGTCGACGGAACGCTGACGGACGGAAAAATCTATATGGGCGAAAACGGCGAGGCGATGAAAGCCTTTGACATCAAAGACGGCTACGCTATACATGAATTGCTGCCGCAAAACGGAATAACGCCCGTTATAGTTACGGGCAGACAATCTCTCATTGTGGAGAAAAGAGCACGGGAACTTGGTGTGAAATTGCTGTTTCAAGGCGTCCAAGACAAACTTTCGTTCCTGCGAAAATTTGTAGCCGACAATGCCTTGAGGCCGGATGAGATTGCGTATATCGGCGATGACGCGAGTGACGCGGATTGCATAAAATATTGCGGCATTGGGGCTTGTCCGGCGGACGCGGTGAACTCGGTCAAACGGAACGCGGATTATATTTCCGCGCATCCCAGCGGTTCAGGTGCGGTGCGGGATTTTGTGGAATGGATCATCAGAAGGCGCGGGTGATCTTGTTCGCGAGGTCGAAGTTTTCGTTTCCTCTTTTATCTTGGATATACCAATTCAAAACTCGCGCCGACGGCGCGAGTTTTGAATTGGCGGCATATATTCCGGGCGAACGCGCAACCCAGGCTTTTTATCGGCGAGTATATTTCAATTGTCCCCTGATGGCGCCGCCACGTCGGAAGATACTATGATACGATCGGCCGATGGCGCCGCGTCCCCGGATGTCTCAGGGGAGGCCAGTTTAAAGAGTTCCTCGTCCAGGATTTGGACATCGGCCTTCGCTCTGAGTTCCTGCATAAACTGCGATTGTAACGACGCGCGTTTCTGGCTTACGAGTATTTGCTCGATATCGGCGCTCACCTCTTCGAACGGGGTAATACCGGCCACTTCGCGCGTGCGTTTGATCACTATCATGTTGTCATCGGACGTGAAGGAAATTACTTCCGATGGAATATCCATGGACAATGCCTTGAGCTGTTCGGCTTCCTCGGTCAGTTGGTTTTCGGGAATGAACATCCTATCGGTGGAATCGGAGCGGTTTGTCACGTCGTCTGAGGCCGCCGTCATGACGTCGTCCCAGTTTTTGCCGGACGAAAGCTCTCCGCGTGCCTTTTCGGCGGCTTCAGCGGTCTTGAAATGAGCTACGTCCATTGTGAAGCCTTCGGGTTTCGAGAAAAAGTACGTCTTTGTCATCTCGTAATAATTGCGGAGTTCCGCTTCGTCGGTAGAGACGACGCCGCTTACTTCGTCGAACAATTTGCGCCGCTTCACGTCCTCCTCGACCGCTTTTCTCAGGTTTTCCTCGGTGAAGCCGGACACCTGCAACTGCTGGAGATATATTTCCCTGGTGGGGAATTGCGATTCTAAATCGGCGATTACCTTGTCGATCTCATCCTTGCCGGCCGTTATCTTACGTGACATTATCTCTTTGTCGAGTTCTTTCATGGTTGCTATCTGATCAATGACCGTATTTCTGAAAGCCGGAATATCCGTCGAGGAAGCGCTCTCCAGCAGTCCCATTTCTCGTATGAACTGTTCGACCTCGATATCGAGCCGCGAGCGTTTTATGGCCTCTCCGTTTACGATGGCGACATCGTAATCCCTAAGAGCTCCGCCCTCCTCCTGCGTCTGAGCGGCGTTGCTTCTCATACCGCCCGTGCCGTACATGAAAAAACACGAGACCACGAACACTATCACGATAAACAGCAAAATCGGCCTTATTGATTTTTTGACTAGACGATCCATTTTCATAGCGCAAAACTGCCTCCTTATATATCACAGCAGATATCATCCAATATTTCCGCTTGCATAAGATGATACTATATAGGCGGCTGTAATGTCAAAAGATCGCCATTCAGCTGAGTGTAAATATGAATTTTTATGACGAAAGCGAGTGAATGGAGATGAAATCCTACCGCAAAGAACTGCACTTTCACACCAGTATTCGCCGCGCGTACCTCAACATCACGCCGCAGGTCGAAGCCGCGCTTGCCGAAAGCAGCGTCCGCGAGGGCCTGTGCCTCGTCAACGCTATGAACATCACGGCGAGTGTGTTCATCAACGACAACGAGAGCGGCCTGCATCGAGATTTCGAACGTTGGCTCGAAAAGCTAGCGCCCGAAAAACCGCACGACCAGTATGACCACAACGGATACGAGGACAACGCCGACGCGCATCTCAAGCGCTCCGTAATGGGGAGAGAGACGGTAATAGCCGTCACGGACGGCCGACTCGACTTCGGGACGTGGGAACAGATTTTCTACGGCGAGTTCGACGGCATGCGAGACAAGCGGGTGCTCGTGAAGATCATTGGAGAGTGAAATTCTGCTATCTGGAATAAAAATTGGGGATTCTAACTATATTCTTCATCTTCGCTCTCGACGCGCAGGCAAAATGGCAGATATGAAATTAAAACAGATTCCCGCCCCCGTCGAAGGGCAGGGGACACGGGCCTTCGATCGTTTCGAGATTGGGGTGCGCGTTTACATACGGCGACAGCGCCTCGGAGACCTCGATCTCGTCGAGTTTGACCGTATTCTTCACGCGAACAAGCCTCACCGACGATATGTCCGGGGCGTTGCACGTCTTTATCGCGGCTTTGACGCACTGAATGTCGTTTTTTAGAACCATGGGGATTTTGACGCTCATGGGCACGGTGGATGTGAGCGAGTTGGGGTAAGACTGCTCGAAATCGAATTTCTCGTACGCCCTGCGCGTCGTGAAGTCGAGAATACCGAGTCCGTTGCCGTTGCCGTGCGATTTATCAGTGATGTCGAGCGCGCATATTCTCGTTATGTCGGGGCCGCCTGACGCGTAAGGAGTGTGATAGCGTCCGACCACGTTGGTATCGAAACCCGTGCCGCTTATATCCTTGCCTATTTCGTCGAGGACGAGCACGTCCAGCTTGTCGAAGAAAAGTTTCGGATAGAGCGCCCACGCGCGTTTTAACATCTCCGGCTCGCGCCGTTCTATTTCATCCGGCCCCATCACGTGAATCTCCGAGGTCTCGTGAAACGCGTTTTCTATGATTCCGACTGCGCAGAGAATATTTTTATTCGCGATGACGAGTTTGGCGTAAGCGCGGACATTTTCCGCCATCTGCCCAAAACCGAGCCTGTGAGCGGAGTCCGCGCCATGTTGCTTGCCCATGCCTATCGCTATCATTTTCATCAAGCCGCTCTCGCAGCCACCACGGAACGAGACGTGCGGCTTTACGCGGTTCACGATCACCACGGCGTCGGCCTCGCTCGCCATTTTGTCCATATAAACCTCGCGCCCGTTTGGAGCGATGCCCGCCACTACAGTTTCCATGCCGGACTTTATCGGCGCGCCGACGTAATCTTCTGTGACGCCCATATCCTCAAGTATACGGCGCTGACCTTCCGCCGTGGCGCCGCCGTGGCTTCCCATGGCGGGGAATAGAAACGGTTCACAGCCGGCGTCTTTGAGACAGCCAACGACGGTTTTCAGGATTAACGGTATGTTCGATATGCCGCGGCTCCCCGCCGCGACGGCGACCTTATGGCCGGGCCTCGCGTTACGCAACGCGCCGCGGGACGTCATGCCCCGGATGATTTCACCCTCGATATCGCACAGTCTGGGGCGTTCAAAAATCTGCCTCACCTTCAACACTTTCGGCACGGTTACGGGTTCCAAAAGATCGTCTATCGCCGACATCACGCTAACACCTCCCGATACAGGATAATAACATCGGGGCACCCCGCCCTGCCCCCTATTATAAATTTTCTTTCACCCTTTGGGTGAAAAATTTTATAAAGGGGGTCAAGGGGCTCGCCCCTTGCGGGGTTTGGGGCGGAGCCCCAAGGTTTTGCCTGCGGTTCGAGGTTGCGCGGCACAATTTGACTGCGTACTTATTCGACTGTAGAATATATTTGTAATGAATTTTCGTCTTGCGGGTGGAGGCTGTGGTTTTGGAGCGAAAAATCTCTGAGGCGAAGCACAAGTTTTTAGCGAACGAGTCGTCGAAGTGGGTGGACGACGGCATTATTTCGGCTGAAGCGCGCGGCGGCATCCTGTCCAGCTATACTACGGTCAGAAGATTACCAACGATGATTTGGGCGCTCGGCTTGACTATGATAGGACTGGGCGTTTTGAGTTTCATAGCCGCCAACTGGAACGCCCTGGGCCGGACCGTCAAGATAGTGATGATCGTGGGCCTTTATGCGGCGAGCGTGGGTGGGGCTTGTCATTTCGAGAGAAAAGGGCGCAAAACCGCGTCGGAACTGCTGATGTTTGTGTCCGGTTATTTTCTGTTGGGAGGGATCGCGCTGATGTCGCAGGCCTTCCACATCAGCGGCGACATCGGCGATCTGCTCGTTACGTGGCTGATCGTGTATCTGCCGACGTTTTTGATAGTGCGCAACCTGTCGGTGTTTGTTTTGTATGAAATCGTGACGTTATTTTACGTGAATATCGCCTTTTTTCGCTATATGGAGGACTTGCGTTACGAGAGATACGGCCTCGAAAACTCCGCCGTTCTCCTTGTGGGCCCATACGGACCCCTGCTGCTGACGCTACTGTTGTCGGGCGCGGCCTGGTGGATGTGGTACGAGCGGAGAAAACTTTCGCGAGCTTCTTCCGAACCGTGGGTGAGGTATTTTTTTGTGGGAGGATCGACGAGAAGAATTTTTTTCAGTAATTTCCTCATTTTAAACTGGTTTACGTGGATATGCGTTATAAACAGCAGGCACGAATCGCTGCTGCCATACGTTTTAGGAGTGCTTACGATCGGCGCTCTCATACTGTTTATGGCGAAACGTCTGGATGCCGCAGATCTCGAGTGGCAGGGGCTGCTGATTGTCGGAGCCGCCGGGCTGGCCTTGACTTTCCCGTTTGTGTGGCATTTTGCGAGTGTGGACTACGACCGTTATATAGAGGGTGCGCTCTCCGCTCCGCTTCTGGCTAGCGTACTGCTGGGGGTATACCTCGTGAGCCGCATAATACGGAGGCGGTGGGGCGGGGGTTTTTCGACGTTTTTGTTCTGCGTGCTGTTGGCGCGATGGTATTTCGATTTATTCTACACTTTCATGGATACGGCCATATTCTTTATCTCCGGCGGCGCGTTCATGCTTGTTGTGGCGTACGGCTACAGGAGATGGAACAAACTGGCCGGGCCTCCGCAGGCCGCGGACAGGGGAGGCGACGGCGATGAAGAAAGTGAGTGAACTGTTCAAAAACATGGGCGTTAAGTACACGGCGATCGCTGTACTTCCGATTCTCACGCTGCTGTGGATTCCGATGACCAATTTTGTGACGCTGTTCGCCGGCGAGAGCGTGCTGCTCGAAGTTATCCCGGTCGACCCCAGGGATTTTCTGCGGGGCGATTACGTGATACTGGGCTATAAGATTTCCGACATACCGGGTGACCTCGTTCCGCCGGATATAGCGGACGGTTCGTATGGGTACAGAAAAACGAGAGATGTCTGCGTCGCACTGGAAAAGGATTCGGACGGCATAGGACGCGTTAAGGGCGTTTCGGCGGAGAGCCCAGGCGGACTGTATCTGAAGGGTTCTATAAACAGAGATTCTACAGTCCAATATGAGAAGATAAACGCTTATTACGTTCCGGAAGGCACGGGCCGCGAAATCGAGAATAAGATAAGAGAATCGAACGTGCTGGCGGATTTGCGCGTGCTTCGCGGCAACGCCGTGATCAAGGGGCTTGTTTTCGCGGAAGACGGCGGGGGGAAAACGCGTGAATGACTGAGGCGTTTATCTGTTAATGCTGTACAATGCGCAGAGCGGCTCAAGCTGCGAGATACGGGAAGATGAGCGATGGAACAGAGTTTTGACGGGAATAAAAAATTTTTCAGGGAAATATGGGAGGAAAGAGAACTGGAGTGGCTTGTCCCTTGGGCGTGTCTCGCGGTGAAAAGCAGGGGTCGCGGACGGGAGGAGGAACCGTGTCCCATAAGAACGGTTTTCCAGCGCGACAGGGACAGAATTATACACAGCAAATCGTTCAGGCGTCTAAAACACAAGACACAGGTTCTTCTTCTCCCCGAGAGCGACCATCCGAGGACACGCCTCACCCATACCTTGGAGGTGGCGCAGATAGCGCGTACCATAGCGCGTGCGCTTCGCCTCAACGAAGACCTCACCGAGGCCATAGCTTTGGCGCACGATTTGGGTCATACGCCCTTCGGGCACATGGGCGAGCGCGTTTTGAACGGCATCGCGCTCTCCGAGGGACTGCCCGGTTTCCATCACGCGGAACAGAGCCTCCGCGTCGTGGACCTGCTGGAGCGCGACGGCAATGGGCTCAATCTGACCTGGGAGGTGCGAATGGGGATAATTCAGCACTCCAAAGGACAGGTCGACGTCAGAAAGGGTTTTGAACTCGACAATCCGTCGACGGTCGAAGCTTGGGTGGTGCGCGTCTCAGATTCGATCGCGTATCTCAATCACGACCTCGACGACGCGCTCGGGGCGGGGTTCATAAAAATCCCCGATCTGCCTGAAGGTATACTGAAAAACCTGGGCTCCTCGCACGGGCATAGAATAGGCACGCTCGTGCGCGACGTGGTGGCGAACAGCGCGGACGGGCAGATCCGCTTCAGCGGCGGGATTCTGTCGCATGTCGAGAGTTTGAGAAATTTTCTTTTCAATTCGGTCTACAGTCACGATGCGATAAAACGCGAAGAACCGAAGGTGGAAAACGTCCTCCGGTTCTTGTACGGATACACGAGAAACGAGATGAAGTTGGGCGCCCGCGAGGCCCTGGACGTCATTTCCGGCATGACCGACCGTTACGCCCTTCACCTGTTCCGAAGCGTCGCCGAACCGAGCGCCTGAAACGAGATTTCGTATCACATGATATTGTACTGTTTCAACAGTTCCTGGTAGCGCTGCTCAAATTCGTTCGCGGGGGCCGGGTCGTTTTTGTAAGGTTCGTATTGCGCCTCAGGCAGCGCGACCGGAATATCTATCGGCTCGAATATTTCCGGTTCTTTTTCTTCCCAAGCCTTCGCGAGCTGATATTGTCCCACCAGTGTCTCGTCCTCGGGGGTCAGGAGAAGTTCCGGGGCGTTTGCGTCGCTATTGGCGAGAATGGCGTCTCCTCCGTGCCACGGGCAATACGATTCCGGCGCTTGGCCCGTTGCCATCAGAATGTTGGCCTTGTTTGGGCAGGATTTCGTGGCACGAAAACCCGTGGCCCTGCAAATCGTGACGTTTTCCACCCCGACGCCCGAAGGTATCTGGAATTTTTCCGGGGTTTTCATTATCTTGACAGCTTGTTCCATGAATTCCTTCCACACTGGGGCGGCCACCGTGCCGCCGAAGGCCCGGCCAAGGGTTTTGTGGTCGTCGTTGCCGACGTAGACCACCGTGACCAGATCGGGGGTCCCACCCACGAACCAGACGTCGGTCCAATCGTTTGTGGTGCCTGTCTTGCCAAACGTCTGATACCCCTCTTTGGCGAGATTCGCCCTCGTGCCCGTTCCCCAGCTCACGGCCTGCATGAGCAACGACCGTATGGTCACCGCGGTTTCTGGGGATAGCGCGTCGCTGATCACAGGCCCGTTTTGTTCTATGGCGTTTCCGTTGCTGTCGATTATTTCCTTGACGCCGTAAGGCTTTACGCGGTGTCCGTTATTGCCGAATACGGAAAACGCCGTCGCCATTTCGATGGGGGTCAGGCTGCTCGAACCGAGGGCTAAAGACAGGTTGTCAGCTAAATAAGGCGTCGTGATCCCCATACGCCGTGCCTGATCCATTATCACCGGCACTCCCGTCACTTGCGCTAGCCTCACCGCCACGGTATTTATGGAGCGGGAAAGGGCGTCGACGAGCGTGACCTCCCCGCTGTATTTGGCGTCGCTGTTTTTGGGCGACCATCCGTTTGGAAAGTTCAGCGGAGCGTCAAGTACGGTGTCGACCGGCCTGAAACCATTTTCGAAAGCGGTAGCGTAGACTATCGGCTTGAAAGCCGACCCCGGCTGCCTGAAAGCTTGCGTGGCGCGGTTGAATTTGCTGTCGTCATAGTTTCTGCCTCCGACAAGCGCCAGAATCTCCCCGGTGTTCGAGTCGAGGCACACGAGCGCGCCCTCGAATTTCATCTTGGAGATCACCGATTCCGCGTGTTTCTGAAGCTCCAGGTCTATCGTCGTCCGTATCGTCAATCCGCCTTTGTAAATCTTGTCGCGCCCGTATTTGGGCAGAAGTTCCTCGAAAAGGATATTCGACACGAAATAAGACGCGTCTTCCATGACGAACCGCACGCGCGAGTCCGCGCTCGCCACGGCGTACGTGAGGTTCGCGGCGAACGCCTGAGAGCGTTCCTGTTCGGTGATCATTCCGGTTTCGACCATCCGGTTCAGTACGTAACGCTGCCGCGTCTTGGCTTTTTCGATGTGGCGTATCGGGTTGTACTCGTTAGGGGCGGGCAGGAGTCCGGCAAGCATGGACGCTTCGGAGAGGGAGAGTTTGGTGGCGTCTTTGGCGAAATAATTTTGCGCCGCCGCGGTGATCCCGTAAGCGCGCTGGCCGAAGTAGGCCATGTTCATGTACATTTCGAGAATCTGGTCCTTGGTGTATTTCTTCTCCATCTTGATGGCGAGTATCGCCTCGCTCGCCTTGCGTTTCAGCGTGCGTTCGCGGTTCAAAAACATAAGGCGGGCCACCTGCTGGGTTATCGTACTTCCCCCTTGCATCGCCGCACCCTTTCTGAGATCGTTCAGCGCCGCTCTGATTATGGCCTTTATCCTTATTCCGCGGTGTTCGTAGAACTCGCTGTCCTCCGCGGCGAGTATGGCCCGCACGGCCCACGGCGACATCGAGCCTATCTCCGACCATGTTCTGTTTTCCTCAAAAAGACGGGCAATGACGTTTTCATGACGGTCGTAAATCACGGAAGTGAGGTTGGGCGTGCGCATATCCTCGACATTCGGCAGGTCTTTCATTATGTCCTGTATGAAAATGACCCCCATAACCGATGCGACGGCCGTTATGCTTATCACGACGAACAGGACAAACAGAACGAGTCCCCTTATCAGCGAGAATACTCTGATTGGCGGATTATCCTTGGGCGCGTGGTCGCGAATGTTTTTGCGCATTTTTCATGTTCCTCCGTTGCTTTTCACTTTACTAAAAGATATTATAACATTATAAGGCAATTTTTTTTCTGGTCTCGTTTGGCCCTTGTTCGCGTGCATCACATGTAGAACAATGTAGAACAATTTATAATAATTTGCTCGAACGAATTGTTGCAACCCGAGAAAGGCGTTAAAATATTTGAAGGCTTGAGAATGTCAATTTAAGGAGGAAGAGGTATGAGCGGTGCGAAAGAGTTTGAAAACGTGAAATTTGTCGCAAAGGCCAACGTCTACTACGAGGGACGGGTGCTCAGTTTCGCTTTCTACATGCCTGACGGATCAAGAAAAACGGCCGGCGTGATATTCCCCGGCGAGTATGAATTCGGAACTGGTGACGCCGAGGTGATGGAAGTGACGTCGGGAGAGCTGTCGGCTATCTTGCCGGGCAAAACCGAGTGGGAGAGATTTCCGGCGGGGCAGACTTTCAACATTCCGGCGAACAGCAAATTCAAGTGCAAGAGCGAATCGATATCCGAGTACGTCTGTTCCTACATAGCATCCTAGAGACATAAGAACCCTCACAAAGCGTCCCGGAGGATATTCGGTCACGCCAAGTGCGTATGCTCGCGCGCAAAAGTTAAAATACATGGACATGTCATAGGAGGTGTATGATCAATGCAGGAAGATTGGAACGGTCTTTCCTCATTTCAGGTAGGTTCGGTGCTGAGCGTTTCCTGGAGGACTCTTTTCAAGGCGCCGGGAATTTTTATCGGACTCACTTTCGTCGCGAATCTGCTCACGGCCATAGTAGGGGTAGTGACCAATATGGGAAGTGTGGACGGTGTTTCAGCGATAGTGACATTTTTGTCTCTTTTGATAAATATGATACTGTCCCTTGTGATACAAGGCGCCATAGCCTACGCGGTTTTCCAGGTCATCATTGGCGGCCGCGCGTTGCTGGGAGAATCCGTATCCAAGTCGGCTTCGAAAATTTTCGCTCTGATTGGCCTGGCCATTATCTCCGGCTTCAGCGTCGGGCTCGCAAGCATCCTGCTGCTTCTCCCCGGCATCATCCTACTGTGCATGTGGTACGTTTCCGCGCCCGCGTGCGTGGTGGAACGCCTGGGGCCGATCGAGAGCCTCGGCAGGAGCCGGGCACTGACAAAAGGTTACAGGTGGCAGGTATTAGGCGTAATGGTTCTCTTGTTTCTGATAACAATGCTCACAAACGCCCTGTTCGCGTTTTTGATGAGAGTCTTCGTGCGCGACGTATTGCTGCGCGTTATACTGACTCCGGTAGTGACCGGCCTAGCGGCGCTCATTCCCAACGCGTTTGTGAACGTTGGCGCGGCGGTCACATATTACAGGCTGAGGATGGTCAAGGAAAACCTGACGATGGAGAATCTCGCGGACGTGTTCGATTAAACTGCGGGACTGAACTACCGCCGGCTAAAGCTGGCGGTAGTTCAGGAATTACAGGGGTACTCCATTGGGGGGGGACATGGTAATGCAAGAGAAGCAGAGGGATGATTTTTATGCCGGTTTTGATTGTGCGGAACGTTCCGGACGAAATACACAGGGCATTGCGCGTGAGGGCGGCGGCGAACGGCCATAGCATGGAGGCCGAAATCAGGGAAATTTTGAAAAACACGCTGAAACCCGAACGGCGTATAAAAATGGGAGATGCCCTCGCGGAACTCGGCAGCCGTCTCGGATTGACAAACGACGACTTCGCGATCATCGAACGGACATACAGTGAAATTCCCGCCGAGCCGATGAGTTTCGAATGATTGTCCTCGATACGAACGTCGTCTCCGAAGTGATGAAACCGGAGCCGAATCCGGCAGTCCGAAAATGGTTGAACGAGCAGCCTGTCGAAACACTGTATTTGTCGAGCGTGTCGGTTGCCGAAATGCTTTTCGGCATAGGGATGTTGCCGGAGGGACGCAGGAAAAGACTTTTGTCGGAAATGCTGAACAGCATTATCGAATTGTTCGAGGACAGGGTACTTGCGTTCGACATTGAGGCCGCGAAAAGTTATTCCCGACTGGCGGTAAAAGCCAGAGTAAACGGCAGGGGTTTTCCGTTGCCGGATGGATATATAGCGGCGATTGCCGCCGCGAGGGGTTTTGCCGTAGCGACGCGCGACACCGGGCCTTTCGACGCGGCGGGAATTACCGCGGTCAATCCGTGGGAGAATCAATAGCACTCTCTTCCTATCCGTGATTTGAGGATGTCTTGTCGTCCTTGAAGTGTCCGAAGAGTTGTCCGCGCTCCAGCGCGCCGCGCTGAGCGGCGTAGAAGTCACTGAGGAAACGTCTGATTTCGCTGGGCGGTATTGTGTCGATGTAGCCGATTTTTTTGAGGATTTTGGCGCATATGCCGTCGAGCAGTTTGTCGGTCTCGGCGGTCTGCGGGCGACGCAGGCATTCTTCCAGCACCTGCAGTTCAAAAGAACCGTATAACGCCAACTGTTCCATGGTGAAGGAGTACCGCGCTCTTTCGGCGGCATCGTCAGAGGACTGGGACGTTTGAAGGCTCAGGTCTTGTAAGAGGGCGCGCTTCGGCATCATCACGACCATGGTTCCGCCCAGGAAATCTCCGGCGCGGAGCCTGTCGCGGTTGAAGAAGGGCAGCGCCGTGACGCCTATGCTCCAGCCGAAAGCGAGCAGCGTGCTCCATCCGCTCATTTCCGAATCCAGGCTGATGGCGAGTGCTGCCGGAAGGAAGAATTCCACCTCGCGCATTAGGTTTCTCGCTATTATCGAGGACGGTTTGAGTTCACCGCCTTTTCTCGATATCACCCGTATGCCGCATATTTTTTTCCCCGGCGTGCGCCCCTGCCAAGCAAGTTCAAAATGAAGGAAGTACATGTTGCGAATCACGAAGGACAGAAATAAAATCAGCGTCAGCCCCACCGCGATATTCGCCCTGGCGAAAAACAGCAGCACGGCTACGATATAGAGTACCACGATTGCCATTGTCATGAACACCATGTCCAGCACGAAGGCGACCATCCGCTCCCCCCGGCTCGCGAGTCGCACGGTAAGTTCCACGCCCTCGGGGCTCACAATCGCGCGCGCCGGTCTTTTTACGCCATAGAGGAGCTCTTCGACGCGGTCAGTTTTCGGAGCCACCATGTGACCTTCCCGCAAAGACGAAATAGCACGTCCATAAGACGGCGGTCGCGGCCGCGAAGGCATACCGGCCCGGCGTATACGCTATCAACTGCCTGAAGCCGCCCTCTATTATCCCGGCCATGAAGAACATCAGCACACACCCGACGACCGTGCCGGCGATCTCGCGTCCGGCAGACGCCAGACTGTCGGTTCGCGGCATCTCGCCGGGGAAGATTATATGCTGCGCGATCGCGAGCCCGGCGGCGCCGGCCAGCAAAAGCGCCAATATCTCAGTGACGCCGTGAATCGACAGCCAGCCGATGAAATCTATGGCTAACCCTTTTTCGGCGTGGAGCGCCACGAAAGCGCCGAGTGTCGCGCCGTTGTATACGGTCAGAATGATTGTGGGCACGCCCAGGAGAAATCCCAATCCGAAGCTCAATATGCCGATTCTCGCGTTGTGACGGAAAAGGGAGTTGGCGAAAACGACGAATGTATCGAGAAAACCCGGCCAGGGCGCGAACAGTTCTTCCTCCATCAGCTCGCTGCGTGTGCTTGCGGGGCCCCGGCCCTGCGCGGCGCCCTCAGAGACAAACAAGCTGAAGTTGTTGATGTCGGCGCTCACCATCGCGTATCCGGCGATGACCCCTACGAAAAACGTTATCGCGATTACCAGCAGCGGACGCCGGATGCTCCGCACCGCCGCGGGCCAGCCTTGCCTGAAGAATTCGGCGATGTTGCTGACTGCTCCAGTCCTGGGCCCGTATACCGCCAGATAAGCGCGGAACGTCAGGTTTTCGAGGTAGAGGAGCAGGTTGCGGTCGAGCGCGATGTTGCGGGCTACCGAGAGAGACGAGACCGCGGAACGGTAGAGCAGGGCAATTTCGGTGGATTCCGAGGCGGAGAGCGCGCCGATCCCGCCGCGTTCGACCAGATCGACCATATCCGCTAGTTTTTTCCAGCCGTCCTCGCGCGCGCGGCGAAACTCGGCGCTTCGGAGGGTGATTTCTTTCGTGGCGTTCGCGTGGGCGGTCGAAACGTAATTCATCTTCTTATAGGAGACCCTTCTTTTTGATCATGAGATACCGGTTCAGAAGGGCGGACGAGAGTCCGGCGGCGTTCGTGTCGAGGCAGTGCACTCCCATGCGGGCGATTCGTTCGAGCACGATTTGCCGTTCGCGCAGAAAGTCGTCCGCTATGACCGCCCTCGCGGTATCGGAGAAATCATTCGGGACGGCGGCTTCGAGAGCTGTCAGCATCGTGTCGCGGAACGTGACGAATATCACGACGTGCCTGCGCGTCATCCATCTCAGGCTCTCGATCAGCAGTTCCGCCTGTATAGTGTCGACGAATTCGGTGAATAGAACGACGAGAGCCCTGCGCGACAGGCGCGCGTTCAATTCGGCTATGCCGAGCGTGAAGTTGGTCTCCTCGGTGCGGTAGGCAAGTTCCGAGGCGAACCGCTGAAATTTCATGAAGTGGGGCATTCCGCGCTCGGGCTTTATGAAGTGCCTGAACCGCACGTCGAAAGCGCATCCGCCCAGAAAATCCCCATTGTAAAGGGAGACGCGCCCCAGCAGCAAACCGGCCTTTATCGCCCTGTCGAGCTTGGGCTCTCCCTCCAGAGGCTCGGTCATCAGGCGTCCGGTGTCGAAGCCGAGCATTATGTGGTGGTTTCGTTCCTGCCGAAATTCTTTGCACAGGATCTTCAGGTGGCGCGCGGAACTTTTCCAGTCTATGAGGCGGTAATCCATCCCTCGTTCGTAATCGCGGAGGTCGTCGAATTCCGTGCCGTCGCCCCTGAGACGCTGCGTTTTCGTCCCGAATTCCGCGTCACTCGCGAAAAACCGTATTGCCGCGTCGTAGATGCTCCTGATGTCCGGCGTGACGTTGACGTTTCCGCCGAGCCTCTCCCTCCTGATGAACTCCACGAGCCCCAAAGGTCCGCGCCACCTCAGCCATACCGCGCCCGGAACGATTTTTCCCCTTCGGAGCGGAACGACCGGCAGCGACAGGTTCACCACGCCGTTCGCCGTGGTGTCGGCGACGACGCGCGGCCGCTCTATTTCCCCGCTCGCTTCGAGAAGGGCTTTCATCCTCACCGGCCTCGCGTAACCGGTTGTCGTGACCGAGACTTTTACCACGGAGCCGTGCCCCAGGAATATCTGCCGGGGACACGACGTTTCAATGAGCATACTTTTCGAATGCGGGGCTAACATGAAATCGCCGACCATAAGCGCGACGACGGCCGAAGGATAATAGAGCGCGATGTACCAATGGCTGCGCCATATACAGACGACGAGAAGCGCTATCGGTACCGATATCGAAAAAGCCGCGACCGCTCTTTGCGTGGGGCGTGTCATCTCGGAGCGGGAGTCTGGTCGATTACGGCGCTTATTGCCTGATCGGCCGACAGCCCCTCGATATCCGCCTCGGCGGACAGCACTATGCGGTGGCGCAGGAGCGGCAGCGCCAGATGTTTTACATCGTCGGGGATCACAAAATCGCGGCCGTGAAGGGCGGCATAGGCGCGGGAGGCCGACGCCATCATGTTCGCGGCCCGCGGAGACGCCCCCGTATCGATCATCGGATACTGGCGCGTGGCGCGCACGATATCCACCACGTAACTCACGAGTTCATCCGAGAGACGGATGCGGGCCGTGTATTCGCGCGAAACCGTGATATGTTCCTGTTCGATTTTAGGGCTCAGGCCGTACTCCGATATTTTGGGCATCACCGACCGGTGTCCGTGACTGCGCACGATCTCGAGTTCCTCCTCCTCGCTCGGGTAATCGACGGCCAGTTTGAACAGGAACCTGTCGAGCTGTGCCTCGGGGAGGGGATAGGTGCCCTGCTGTTCTATGGGGTTCTGCGTGGCTACGACCATGAAATCGTCCCCCAGGTCGTAAGTCGCCTTGTCGATGCTGACCTGGCGTTCGTTCATGGCTTGAAGCAGGGCGGCCTGCGTCTTGGGCGGCGTCCGGTTTATCTCGTCGGCGAGCAGTATCTGCGTGAAGATGGGGCCTTTGGTCAGCACGAAGGCGTTCGTCCTGAAATCGAATATGTTCGTTCCCAGAACGTCGCCCGGCATCATGTCGGGCGTGAATTGCACGCGCCCGAACTGCAGGTTGAGGCACGACGCGAACGCCTGCACCATGAAGGTTTTGCCTGTGCCAGGCGCGCCTTCGAGAAGCACGTGCCCGCCGCAAAGCAGGCTGGTCAGCATGAGGTCGAGCGTTTCGTCCTGCCCGATTATTACCTTGTGAATTTCATGCCTGATCACGTTTGCGACATCGGCTATGTACTGAAGATCCATTTAATATTTCTCCCTTCCATTTGTGGGCGCGCCGCGCTATATCCGTCAGGCGCGATATGCCGGCCCGTCCGCCGGACGCGTTTGAAAGATCGCGAAGCAAAGCGGCGCACGATTCGGAGACTCCCCGCGAGCGGCCTATCGTGTCCGCCCACTCCGCGAGACGGCCCCCGCTCAATCGGTTTGGCGCGTGAAGCGTCCTCGCGGCCGAATTTATCGTCATACGGATGTATCTGTCGAGGACTGTCGCGTGATGCCCGCCGTAATCGAGCAACCGCGCGCAGTTGTTGATGAGCTGTTCCTTGCCGAAGTCGAGGACGGGCGCGGGTGCGACAGGAGCCCCGAAGCGCGAGAAACCGGCGCTCACCAGCATGAGCGCCGTCAGCGCGAGCAGGATGGTGACGACGACGAACGGGGGCGCGAGCATCATTTTCAATGCCGAGTCGGTCTGCGCGAAATAACCATGCACGGTCTCGTCGAACACTATCGCCGGTTTTCTGGCGTAATCGCCGTTTCCGGCGGACGACAGTTTTTCGATCAAAGACACCATGAACGCCCCGTTGTCTCCCTTCATGATCCCGTGGTTGGACATGACGTCCGGGTCGGACAATATCCATACGGTCCTGTCGTCCTCGCTGATCTCGGCCACCAGCGCATTTTCGCCGTCACCCACGATCGCGCGCATGCCACGCGACAGACGGACGAGTTGTACCGCGCCATCTACGCGTGGAGAGTGACCGATTTCGTTCACTCTCCACGCGTCCGGCGCCGCCTGTCTTGCCACCGACGAGCCGAAGACGGCCAGGGTGAGGACGATCTCGGCGTCGTTCCGCGTCGCGGGCGTCATCTCCGAGATCCATTCGGGTTTTCTCTCGTCACGGCTCCAGTTCCATTTCGGCAGAACCAACAGCAATCTGCGCGCCTCGGTCAATTTCATCGAGGAAGTGCTTTCCCCGCTCATTATAAGTTGCATCATGGGCTCCGCGACTATCAGCGTTCCCCGGTAACCGGCGTCGGACAGGGAATCCCGCTCGCTCGCCGTGGCCTTTATGTCGAGCGCCTTCAGTAGATTGTAAAAACCGGCGTAACCGACGGCCGACGTCGAGTAAACGCCGGGCCCCGCGTCGTTGCCCCTTTGAGCGCTGTCCTCGTTCACCGAGACTATCAGCGACAGGGCGAACATCGTCGTCATCGCGGCGACGAACAGTATTATGACGCGGCGCGAAAACACGGGAGTGTTCACGGACGCCGGCCTCTGAGCAGTTCAGTCAGCGCGTCGAAATTTTTCCGGCATTCGAGATACTCGTCCTCGCCGGGATTGTACGTCCCGAAACGCGAAATTTCGACGCCTCCGACTATGCGCGCGAAGACCCCGCGCTCTTCGGGGGACATTGCCAGACCGAGTATTTCCCTGCTGGTGAGCGACGCCGCTATCGGGGAAGTGAAGCGTGTCCGCATCTCGCTCACGCTCCGGAGCAGCAAAACGTGCATGGCTTCGGCGAAACTGCCTGTCCTTGCGAGTTCGTCAGCCTCGGCTTGGGAGTGTTCCATGCGCTCCAGCGCCGCTGAGCGGGCTTCCGTCTCGTTTTTTCTGAATTCCAGTTTCCTCGCCCTGCTCAGGCTCCATAAGTTTTCATGCAGATGCAGAGCTATCATGAGCGCGATGGCTATGATGGAGACGAGCAGCAGAATTTTCGCGATTTTTCTGATTTCGTCGAAGAAGCGCAGCAACCCCGAGACCACTCCGCTGAAGAGCCGCCCCAAGCGGGACGTTTCGTCCTGGATTTCGATCCGCACGTTTTTCTCGGGGAGTTCGGTTTGCAGGTTCAACGAACGTTTCGAGGATTCGAGGCGTGCCGCTATGTCGCGGGCGTCTTCCGCCGCCCGTGCCGGTATCGCGTAAAGCGCGAATACGGCGACGCACAAAAATAAGCCATATTTCCCGATTTTTCCTGGAACTTCTAAATTCAACCGACCATCACCCGAATAACATTATAACTGATTGGTCTCGATGTATTTGAGATTGGCCGAAAGCGTTTCCTCTATAGTCGGGACCGACGACGAAGCGCCTTTGCGCGATACGGCTATCGACGACGCGAGCGACGCCACCCGCAGCGCCTCCGCCGCCCGTTTTCCCCCGGCCACCGCCGCCAAGAAATACCCAGTGAACGTATCTCCGGCCGCGGTGGTGTCTACCCTCGGAACCTCGTATATCCCGTGCGCGAGCGTCTCGCATGGGTCTTTGTACAGGACGCCGTCGCGCCCTATGGTAAGCACGATCGCAGCCTTCGGGAACATGGCGGACATGGCGCCGAGTATCTCGGCCGGCTGAGTTTTTCCCGATACACCCGCGCCCTCCACCTCGTTCACCAGAAAGTAATCGACCAACGAGAGCGGATAGTTTTTTATCCCGTCGTCGAACGGCGCCAGGTTGAAGGCAATCCGCATGCGGCGCTCGGACGCTTTTTTCATCATGTACGGCAGGTTGTTGACCTCATTTTGAAGCACCAGAAAATCCCCCTCGCCGAAAGACGCGAGCGCATTGTCGATGAAATTTTCACCCAGTTCGTGATTAGCACCGGCGTGAAGTATGATGCAATTTTCCCCCGACGCGTTCACCTGGATGATGGCGTGTCCGGTAGTGCTGCCAGATGTGTCGGCCGGCTCCACGTTGACGCCGGCTTCCTTCATTATCTCCAGCATGCCGGCGCCATCCGGCCCTGTGCGCCCAGCGTGCCACACGCGCCCTCCGGCACGCGCCAGCGCCACGGATTGGTTCAGCCCTTTGCCTCCCGGAAATACGGCCCTCGAGCTGGAGGAAATCGTCTCTCCGGGCCTGACGAAATGCTCGACATCATAAACGTAGTCGATATTTATAGAGCCGATATTGAGAATTTTTTTCACGGCGCTGATTCCCCTTTCACACGAATAGGTTCGGCGAAGATATTGTACCACTTCAAATATACGTAAAAATACTGACACGTGAGGTGTGTATAAACAGTTGCGTTTTCGAAATTCCGAAGGGATAATTTTATCGGAAAGTTACAAAAGTTTTTATGGCTGAGACATACAGACAAACGACAGGGGAGTCTACGCACGAACGTGCGATGCCGTATAGATGAATTACTCCCAACGCTGCGAAACCGCGGAATTTCGGAAATGCCCGGTCCGAACCCCGCGGTTTCGTAGTGTGAGGGTGTTGCCGAATAACTCTATTCGAAGGAACGTGATCGGTTTGACGAATATGAAAAAGAAGGTATAGGCCCTTGGACGTGTCACTATCGGGGATACCATTAGGCAGTGTCAAGAAAAACGCGTAACCGTTCTTTCCGTTCTTTGCCGGATTCCTCCATACCGGCAAAATCTTCTCCAAGACAAATTGTCTACAATAGGCCTATTATAATTATATCCTCGAGTTTGTGACGAAGATTCCCATATGCCCGGCGTGGATCATTCACTTTCGCTATTTCTTCTTTCAATTTTTGTGTATTCTTTTCTCAATTCTGACTCTTTCTTGCTAAAAAGTAAAGGAAAAGTAAATGCTGTTGCCCTGCAGGAAATCAGGAAATCTGGATAGCAAGGAAATCGGAAGGAAATCGAGAAATCGGGATAGCATTGACATACTACTGTTAAATCAGTAAAATCTAGTAGCTTGGGTGGTTAGTTCAGAGGTAGAACGCTTCCTTGACACGGAAGAGGTCAGAGGTTCGATTCCTCTACCACCCACCAAGAAATAGCAAGGGTTCAGGAGATTTTCCTGAGCCCTTTTCATTTAAAAAAACCTCCATATAACCTCCAAAATTTTTTGCCGCCTCCCGATCAGTATTTTTTCTGCCTCCCTAAAAAGCAATCAAACCCGGCAGTAATAAGGTTTTATGGAGATTTACGCCCGTGGCCGCCGCCTCAAACGCCTTGGGGGATGCCGAAGCTAATATTCCCTTTCTTTCATGCTACCATCGTACAGTTTCCTGTTGTTCTTTTTAAGTAACTGCTATTTCGAGTAGTTACTCATTTCTTACTTATCCGAAACTATCAGACGTTATTCGCGGATTCCAGATTTGCTCCAATCACATCAAACATTACCGCGCTGATTTTTCTCTTGCCATTACTGGATTTAACCCCTCCTATGCACCCTAGATTCAGTCAAATACGCTTCTCAGGCTGTTACCCCCCAAAAATATATTCGCGCTTAAATACCCCCTTATTCTGGACTTAATGTCTCGGGGCTCCCGAACTCGACGGTATGTCTATAGGAGCCTGATCATTCTATCTGGGAAACAGGTGGTGATGAAAGTGCCAAATAACGTCAGCATCCACATCGAGGGGGGGTACTTGCAGATAAGCGGCCAGATTCTCGTCATCAATGCCGGTGTGGAACTGGAGTCGTTTATTCGTGAATTGAAATTTCAGTTATTCGGAGACGCGCAAACGAAAGATGTTAATGAACAACCCACCCCTATCACTCCAAAAGACTTGGACGAAAAGGACGCCGCGAAATATATCGGCAGGTCGGTCTCGTTTCTTCGCGACTGCCGATATGGTGGGAAAAACAAAGGCAAGCGGCGCGGCCCAAAGTACACCAGAATTTCCCAGCGTTGTATTCGTTATCCGGTTCAAGAGCTGGATAAGTGGCTTGAAAGCCATAGTCTCTACGGCTCATGCTGTGAAGAAGAAGTTCAGCCGGGTAAAAA
>JAISXR010000292.1 GCA_031270375.1 Synergistaceae bacterium
CTGGCAAAGGGTGTGGAGGCGGGCAACGCCGCCGCCAAGGCCCATCTGGTGGACGCCAACCTGAGACTTGTCGTGAGCATAGCCAAAAAATACATAGGGCGGGGGATGCTTTTTCTCGACCTGATACAGGAGGGCAATCTGGGGCTCATCCGCGCCGTCGAGAAGTTCGACTATCAAAAGGGGTTCAAGTTCAGCACTTACGCCACATGGTGGATTCGTCAGGCCATAACGCGCGCGATCGCGGATCAGGCGCGGACGATAAGGATTCCCGTCCACATGGTCGAGACGATAAACAAGCTGATTCGCATATCGCGTCAGCTCGTCCAGCGCCTGGGGCGCGAACCGACGTCCGACGAAATAGCGGCTGAAATGCAGATAGCGTCCGACCGGGTGGAGGAAATACAACGCATAGCGCAGGAGCCCGTGTCGCTCGAAACTCCGATCGGCGAGGAAGAGGACAACCAGTTGGGCGATTTCCTGGAGGACAAGGAGATGCCCAACCCGGAGGAAGTGGCCGCGAGCCTCATACTGCGCGAGCAGTTGGAGGAAATGCTCGCCGATTTGGGCGAAAGGGAGAGGGAGGTCTTGCGCCTCCGTTTCGGGCTGGAGGACGGACACGCCCACACGCTGGAGGATGTCGGAAAGCGTTTCGGGGTCACCAGAGAGAGAATCAGGCAGATAGAGGCCAAGGCGCTGCGGAAACTGCGCCACCCGAGCCGCAGCCGAAGGCTGAAAGATTTTCTCGATTGAGAGTTTTTCCTTGCGCGTCGACAGGTTTTTGAAGCTGTCGCGCCTCGTGAAACGGCGGGCGGCCGCGGCCGAGATGGTCGCGGTGGGTGCGGTGCGCCTGAACGGGAGAACGGTTAAACCCTCCGCGGACGTCAAGGAGGGTGACAGGCTTGAGGTGGCGTTTCCGCGTATGTTGCTGGGCATAGCGGTGTTGTCGGCGGACGAGACGGCGTTGAAAAGGGGCGCCGCGTCCTACAGAATAGAGGAGGAAAGACCTCTTTGTCCCGATGAGAGGCCCTGGTGAGGGCTAAAGAAAGGAGTGTTGTCAGTTGAGTGAAATAGTGGGCGTGCATGCGCGCGAGATTTTGGATTCGAGAGGCAATCCCACGGTTGAGGCTGAAGTGTGGCTCGATACCGGGGTGATCGAAAGCGCGGCCGTGCCGAGCGGAGCATCAACCGGTTCTTTCGAGGCGCTGGAACTGCGCGACGGAGGGGAACGTTATGGCGGCAAGGGCGTAAAGAACGCCGTCAAGAACGTCAACGACTTGATAGAACCGGAATTGTTGGGACTTGACCCCGCCGATCAGGCCGGCATAGACGCACGGATGATAAAGCTCGACGGCACGGATAACAAGGGAAAGTTGGGAGCCAACGCGATTCTGGCCGTCTCGCTCGCTGTCGCGCGCGCGGCGGCTTCGGAGTGCGGGCTTCCGTTGTGGGCGTACCTTGGGGGGCTTGGCCCTTATCTGCTTCCGACGCCGCTGATGAACGTGGTGAATGGCGGCGTTCACGCCGATAACAACCTCGATTTCCAGGAGTGCATGCTGGTGCCGAACGGCGCGTCGACCTTCGCCGAGGCGCTGAGGATGGGAACGGAGACCTATCACGCGCTGAAGAAGATATTGAAGAAGAGCGGACACCCGACGGCGGTCGGCGACGAGGGAGGTTTCGCGCCCGATTTCAAGTCGAACGCCGAAGCTTTCCGGTACCTGGCCGACGCTATCGCCGAGGCTGGTTACGAACCGGGCAAACAGATAAGCCTCGCTATGGACGTTGCGGCGAGCGAGTTTTACAAAGACGGCAAGTACGAGCTGGCCGGAGAGGGACGCAAACTGTCCGCGGGAGAACTGGCCGACTATTACGCCGATATATGCTCGAAATATCCCGTGGTGAGCATAGAGGACGGAATGGCTGAGGAGGATTGGGAGGGTTGGGCGCTCCTGACCAAAAAACTCGGCGACAAGATACAGCTCGTGGGGGACGATCTTTTCGTGACGAATCCCGTCCGTTTCGGGCGCGGAATAAAAGAGGGAATCGGCAGCGCGGTGCTGGTGAAACTCAACCAGATAGGCAGCCTCTCGGAGACGCTGAAGGTCATATCGATGGCCAAGGCGGCCGGATACGGGGCGATCATCTCCCATCGCTCGGGCGAGACGGCGGACACGTTCATAGCCGACCTCGCCGTGGCGACGGCCGCGGGGCAGATAAAGACCGGCGCCACTTCGCGCACGGACAGGGTCGCGAAATACAACAGGCTGCTCCGCATAGAGGAGGCCCTGGGCGAAACCGCCGAATACGCCGGAGCGTCAGGCATAAGGACCAGGAACCGCTGACCGGGCAAGGCTTTCAAAGGGAGGCGCGAGCGAGATGAAAAAAACCGTATCGGCTAAAGACCTGCCCGCCGCGTTAGGCCCATACAGCCACGCCGTGTGGGCGGGCGATTTCATGTACTGCTCGGGGCAATTGGGGATAGACCCGGCGACGGGGCTTCTGGCCGGTGACGTGGCTTCGCAGACCGAGCGGGCGATGGAAAATATCAAAACGCTTCTCTCCTCACAGGGGCTGAAACTGACGGATGTGGTGAAATCTATGGTGTTTCTGGCCGACATGGGTCATTTCAAGGCGTTCAATGAGGTATACGGGAAATATTTTCCGTCGGAACCGCCGGCGCGTTCATGCGTTGGAGTGGCTGCGCTTCCGGCCGGCGCCCTTGTGGAGATCGAAGTGGTGGCTCACAGGTAAAAAGCATGCAAGCGTCAAACCTGAAAACGAAGCGCGCGGAATATATAAACAGGTGATTCCGCGCGCTTTTTTGTGAAAATATCTATACTCGTTCAAACGCGAATCCTGTATTCATTTGTCAAAATCGTGTTAAAATGTTCGCGCATAATGTTTTTGCACAGAACGACAGGAGGGATTTTGTTGATTCGATTGTTGGGAGGCGTCATTATCGCGTTATTCCCCACAGCGGTTTGGGCAGCCGAAGCGGGCACTTCGTCTCAGGGCGGCATCGTCGGTATGATGATGCCGATAGGGCTGATGATAGTCATTTTGTATTTCCTTGTGTATCGTCCGCAGAAGAAAAAGCAGCAGCAGCACGATCAGATGATATCTTCGATATCGAGGGGCGATACGGTGATCACCGCCGGCGGTTTCTTCGGCAAGGTGTTGGATATCCTGGACGATTCCTATATATTGGAACTCGACGCCGGCGTGAAAGCCCGTATCCTCAAAGGTTCCGTCCAAAACAAGCGCGAGGGCGACGACAAATTCCGCCCCAAAAAATTGAGAAAAAAACGGCGCATAGTCCACCACGAGGGCACGGCGGAACCCGAGAGAGCGATCGAAACGGCCGGGATACCTCAGGCGTCGCGTGATGAAGGCGTCTCTATGGAGGAAAATGAGGCGCTCATCGAAGAATTGCGGGACGAGGACAGTTCCGGGAGCGCGGACGAAATTAAGCGCGAGATGTCCGAAGATGATGGGGGGAATCAGGTAAATGCCGACACAAAATAAGCCACTTTCTCCCCAGCGGCGCCCCGACGCTCCGAGACCGGGGACGACGCTCCTGAAAAAGGATAAAATCCGGCTCGCCGTCATAGCGGTAATACTGCTGGGCGCGATGTTCGCCGTGTTTCCGATAGAAGATCGGGTCAAACTGGGGCTCGACCTCAAGGGCGGCGTTCACATAGTATTGCAGGCGAAAACCGAAGGGGTCGTTTCCGGCGAGGACGACAGCGTCGATCGCCTCGTCGCGGTTCTGCGCAACCGTGTAGACCAGTACGGAATCACCGAGCCGCAGATACAGCGCGAAGGAATAAACCGCGTCGCGGTCGACCTTCCGGGTGTGAGTGATCCGGCGGCGGCTCTGGAGCTGATCGGGCGCACCGCGATATTGCAGTTCAGACAGGTAGTCCAGGGCGGCCCCACACCTCCGCCGGAAGTGAATCGCGAAAATTATTCCTCCGACGAAGCCTTCGACAAGGCGCGCGTCAATTGGGAAGAACTGATGAAGGAGTACGACGAAAACCTCGCCGCGTTCGAAGAGACGGTCAAGGATGACCCGAACCTGACAGTGGGACGCGACGAGGACGACGGCAGGGCTTACATCCTCGGCGAGGTTTACGTGTCGGGCGGGGAACTTTCCGACGCGCGCTATACGGATGACGAATACGGCAAGCCGGCCGTGGCGTTCAGCTTCAACAAGGTGGGCGCGGAAGCGTTCGAAAGAGCCACGGCGGATAATATCGGCAAACAGATCGCGATAGTGCTGGACGGCGTCATAATCTCCGCGCCGTTCGTCCAGACCAGGATAAGCGCCGACGGCAGGATAACCGGCAATTTCACCTATGACGAGGCGGTCCGGCTCGCCATCATGCTCAAGGCGGGGGCGCTGCCGGTGGAAGTCGAGGTCGTCGAAAACCGCGCGGTCGGCCCATCGCTGGGCGAGGACTCTATTCATTCCGGCGTACGTTCCGGCATTATCGGTGGGGCGCTGGTGGCGGCCTTCATGCTGATTTACTACGGGATGCTCGGTATAGCGGCCGACATGGCGCTGGCGGTGGCCATGCTGGTTCTGATGGCCGTAGTGATATTCCTCGGGACGACCCTCACGCTTCCGGGCATAGGCGGTATAATTCTCACGATAGGCATGGCGGTCGACGGCAACGTCCTCATATACGAGCGCATGAAGGAGGAATACCGCTCCGGCAAGACCATAATGGCGGCGCTCAATTCGGGTTTCCGCAAGGCTCTGGTGGTCATCCTCGACTCGAACGTGACCACCCTGATAGCGGCAGGCGTCCTGTTCTACTTTGGTTCCGGGCCGATTCGCGGTTTCGCGGTCACGCTCTCCATAGGCGTGTTGTCGGCTATGTTCGGCAATATCGTCGTGACGCGCGCGCTGCTTCAGATATTGCTGCGTTTCAACAAGAATCTGGCTCTGTAGGCGGGTGGTTCGGATGGCTGCTTTTGACGCTTCAAAACTCAATATCCCATTTATGAAATACCGCAAGTTCGCCGCGCTCTTTTCGGCGGCGCTCGTTGTGCTCAGCCTCGCGCTGCTGGCTGTGCGCGGCCTCAATTATAGCGTCGACTTTTCAGGCGGTGTGTCCTTGCAGCTCAAGTTCGCCTCTCCGGTGGATATAGGCGCCGTGAGGGAGGCCATAGGCGGCGTGGGGCACGGACAGGAGACCCAGGCTTTCGAGGACGGAAGCATCCGCATCCGCTACCCCGAGTCGGACGACACGCTGCAGGGAGAGATACTCCAAATTTTAAGGGATAAATTCGGCGATGTAACCATTCAACAAATAGACAAAGTAGGGCCGGCCGTCGGTGCGGAACTGCGCAGGCAGGCGGTGATCGCCATTTCCTTCGCGATCGTCGCGATACTTATTTACATGTGGTTTCGTTTCCGGTTGCGTTTCGGAGTGGCCGCGGTGATCGCCCTGGCGCACGACTCGCTGATAATGCTGGGCGCATACAGCCTCACGGGGCGTGAAGTGGGCACGTCGTTCATCGCCGCTGTGCTGACTGTCATAGGTTACTCGCTCAACGACACGATAGTCATACTCGACCGCGTCCGCGAGAACTGGGGTCAGGTGCACAGGGTCGGCGTCCTCGACCTCATCAACAACTCGGTGAACCAAACGCTGTCCCGTACGATAAACACGGCGCTGACGACGCTCCTGCCCGTGCTGGCGATGTTCTTCATGGGCGGCGAGGTCATCTCGAACCTAGCCTTCGCTTTTCTGATCGGCATAGTGGTGGGAACTTACAGCTCCATATTCACAGCCAGTTCCATAGTGGCGGAGTGGTATCTCAGAAAACCCGAGAAAAGATAGCCGGCTTCGC
>JAISXR010000304.1 GCA_031270375.1 Synergistaceae bacterium
CGCGTTCCTTTATTTCCCGGTCAAGCCGAATGGTCACGTTGACAGTCTCCGCCACAACAAACACCTCCTCATTCTATGGCAACTCTATAATACCACAGTATGCGGTGCACATTGAGGAATATGCACCGCAACCCGTGTTTGACAGATAAGTAGTTAAAATAAAGGACAAACAGGTTAGATTTTACACCGAAGCCGATACGTTATAATGGACATGTTCTCTGAGAAAGGATATGTCGATTCATAATCGTGCAATCCCTGCATAGTGTTTAATGAGAGGACTGAAGCATGATATGCGTAAAATGACCGACGCCGAATTGCTGACGCTTCTTGGCGACATTGAATCCGACCGTGCCGAGCGAAAGCAGTCCTTCAAAGGAGATACGCCCAAAAAAGCGCGTCAGGTCGTCTGTGCCTTCGCTAACGATCTGCCCAATCATGATTCCTCTGGAGTATTGTTTATTGGGGCGCGTGATAATGGAGAACCGAGCGGATTGGAGATATCCGATGAACTGCTGCGGGCTTTGGCGGACATGAAAACGGATGGCAATATTCTTCCGATGCCCGTTCTTACCGTGGAAAAGCGCGTTTTGAAGGGGGCGGAAATGGCCGTTGTGGCCGTGGCGCCGTCGGATATGCCCCCTGTCAAATATGACGGACGGATTTGGATTCGTACAGGATCGAGACGCTCAATCGCCAACGAACAGGAAGAGCGTATACTTCTTGAAAAAAGAAGACATAAAAACATCCCTTTCGACCTTTATCCGGTTCCTACGGCAAAAATTTCGGATATGTCGAAAAGCGTTTTCGAGAACGAGTATCTTCCGGCGGCTTTCGCCCCGGACATCCTTGAAGAGAACAACCGGACGTATGAAGAACGGCTTGCTTCGTGCAATATGATCGTTTCGCCGGACGACACGACGCCGACTATTACGGGTTTATTGGCGTTGGGAAAAAGCCCTCAGGACTTTCTGCCGGGCGCTTACATTCAATTTTTACGGGTGAATGGCGTCGAATTGGCGGATGACCTCATCGACGCCGAGGATATGAACGGTACTCTGAGCGACATTCTGAAACGCGCCGAACTCAAATTGGGGGCGTATAACAACACATCTTACGACGTGATTTCAGCCCCGACGCACAGGATATCGATGACTTTTCCTCCGGCTGCCCTTCAACAATTGCTCTATAACGCGGTGCTGCATCGCACTTATGAGAAGACTAACGCTTCCGTCTCGGTTTACTGGTTCAACGATCGCGTCGAAATTCATAGCCCTGGCGGCCCCTATGGAAACGTCACGGCAGAGAACTTCGGACGGCCGGGGATTCGCGATTATCGCAATCCGAATCTCGCGACCGCGTTGAAAGTGTTCGGCTTCGTACAGTCTTTCGGCCGTGGAATCGCGATTGCGAGAAAAGCGATGACTCTGAACGGCAACCCGGAAATAGAATTCTACTGCGACGCGAGCGCGGTCGTATGCGTCTTGAGAGGGAAAAAATGAGCGCGCCCGTTTTGACGTTTTTCAACAACAAAGGCGACATCGGAAAAACCTCGCTGATCTACCACCTCTCTTCGATGTTTGCCAAACTTCGCAAACGAGTGGTCGTCGCCGATTTCGATCCGCAAGCCAACCTCACCGCCGCGTTCCTGACGGAAGATCAGATCGATGAAGTCTGGAACTCATCGATGGCGGGCAGTACCGTCTATCAGTGCGTGAAGCCCCTGAGCGACGTTGGCGACATCACGCGGCCGGTCTTGCGAAATGTTGCCGCTGGTCTTTATCTCCTGCCGGGAGATGTGGCTTTATCCCATTTTGAAGACACGGTATCCGAAGAATGGCCGAAAAGTATGGCCGATGTGAATTTATATCGCCCATTGCGCATATTGACGTCTTTTTGGCAGGTGATGCGGATGGCAGCGGAGGAAGTTCAGGCCGATATGATTCTGGCAGATGTCGGACCCAACCTTGGCGCTATCAATCGTTCCGTTTTATTGGCGACGAATTTCGTGGCCATTCCTCTGGGGCCGGATTTGTTTTCTCTGCAGGGACTGCGAAACCTTGGCCCCACGCTGAGACGCTGGAGAATATCCTGGAAAAAGCGGCTCGATAATTGGAAAGAAAATCCAGAATGTACACAGTACCCTGATTTTCAACTGCCTTTGGGAGAGATGCGGCCTATCGGTTATCTTTGTCAGCAATATGGAGTACGTTTGGACCGGCCGGTGAAAGCCTACGATAAATGGGCGGAACGCATTCCGTCGGTGTATCGGAAAGATGTTTTGGACGAGCCGCCGGACGAAGAGAAAAAAATAGAGAACGATCCTTACTGTTTGGCGACGATCAAGCATTACCGCAGTTTGGTCCCCATGGGGCAGGAACGGCGCAAGCCGATATTCGAACTGACTTCTGCCGACGGTGCCATTGGAAGCCACGCCGGAGCGGTACAGGACGCGAGAAAGGACTTCGAGCGGCTGGCCCAAAAAATAGCGGCAGAAATGAATATTTCGTAAAGGTTTCAGGGGGCGCAACCCCTGAAACCCCTACAAATCCTCGGCGCTCAAAAAACAGGTTTTATACCGGCCTGTCGGCGTGGCGCTTTATGGGGATATTTTTCCCGGCGGGCAATCACAAAGCCGGGGCAAGAGGCAGGCGGCCGGGGTAGGCGGCCAAACCCGCTTTCAGAAGCGAACCCGCCCGAACCAAGTCTTCCTCTTTAAGAACGTAGGCCAGGCGCATCTCGTCCTTCCCGATTCCCGGCGTGGCGTAAAATCCCTCTCCGGGAGCGCCCA
>JAISXR010000021.1 GCA_031270375.1 Synergistaceae bacterium
CGTTCGAGAGCCTTGTACGTCCAGCCGTTAGCTGGGGTTATGGCTTTGCCGGTCTCCGGGTCTATCCGGTTGGCGATGATGTGGACGTGGCGGTTCTGCGTGTCGTTTTGGAGAACCCACAACGCCTGGCAGTTCTCAAGGTTCAGCTCTTTGAGCGCGATACGGACAGCCTCGCCGGCCTGCTCCGGCGACGGGATTTCCATCTCCCGCCACGAGAGGATGGCGTGGAACACGGGGTCTTTGCACCGCTTGTTGTCCGTGGCTAACGCTTCCATTTCCAGCGCGGCGGTCTCCGGCGACAGCAGATTTTGATATCCGACGTGAAGAACCTTCGACGGGTCTTTGGAGGCGCAGTAGGCGACGAGATCGCGGAAGCTGCTATGGCCGTCTTTGCGTTTGTCCGGGATTTTGCCTATCACCGGGAATTTCCTTCCTTGCGGCGGTTGTTCAGCTCTGCGTTCAGAGTTCTGATATACGCCGCTATCTCTTTGAGGCAGTCCGATGTACGAGAGCTGTACGCGCCTCTGGTCTCGTTGTGGAGGTGTTTCAGGAGACCGCCCAATCTGCGGAGTTCCGAGAGGACACGGAGGTCGGATTTCGCGGACACGCGTTTGCCAAGGCTGCGATTACGCATAAGAGAGGACAGGGGCAGACCGCGGATGTCGGCCTCGGACGCGAGAAATTCCCGCTCCGCTTCCGTGAGCCTGACCGTGATTTTTATAGTTCTTAACTCTTGGACAGATTTAGCCATAAAATCGCCGCCTTCCTATTTGTGTCAGCAATTCGATTCTATGGCCGGTTTTTTGGGCTGTTGATAATTTTGATGAGCGGTCAAAACCGAGGGCGCGAATTTGTTCAAAGACGGCGGCCGGAATATAATGAGGCGCGGCGGGAGGCAATGATTTCAACGCTATGACAGTACGGCTAAATTTCATTTGGCATCTATTTTTAGTTATGGTAAATTAGATATGTAAAAATAATGTTCAAAAAGGAGTGCTTAGCGTGCGGGCTGCTTTCAGCGATTTCATCAAACAAAATCATAATTGCAAGAAGTTTGAGGACGACGACGATATGCGGAATATCTTTGATTTCCTTTCGCGGGATTATATCCTCGTGTAGCTAATTGAAGCCAGCGATGCGGGCAAACCAGCTCTTGCGCCGGTAGCCGAGAATATTGAGCATTTTTTCGCTGACATCAGCAAAACTCACAAGAATACTCTCAATGATAACTTCACCAAACAGGCGGTAGGGCTTATGATCAAAACCATACTTGAGCCGTTCGGATATGTTGTTTGGAAACAGAAAGACCTGCCCAAAAACTCAAGGGCTGCTAAATTTCAATCCGCATCGACATATCGCTTTGATGCTGCTGCTCCCAGGAGTATGAGGATTGTAAAGAGCATCGAAGAAATCAATACAATCGGAGCGTAATGAGTTGTTATAGCTGTTTGTTTTCAAGAGGGGGAGGAATGGATTTGAAAGCCATAGCTATCAACGGAAGCCCACGCAAGAACTGGAACACGGCGAAAATCCTGAGCGCCGCGCTGGACGGGGCGAAATCGGTTGGGGCGGAGACGGAACTGGTTCACCTCTATGACCTGAATTTCAAGGGCTGCGTAAGCTGCTTTTCCTGCATGGTCGCGGACGGCTCGGGCATGTGGCGCTGCGCGTTGAAGGACGACCTGCAACTGGTATTGGAGCGTATCATGCGGGCAGACGCCGTGTTTGTGGGCTCGCCGATTTACGTGGGAAATGTGACGGGGGAGACGCGCTGTTTTCTCGAACGCCTCGCGTTCATGAACGGGACTTACGACGGCAATCTTGGCCCAAAGAGCGACAACAGGGCTTCGGCGGCGTTCTTTTTCACCATGAACGTCCGAGAGGAACAGGCAAAATCCGCGGATTTCGACTACGAACGAATTTACGAAGATAACTTTTCACTGCTGAGAGGGATTGACGGTGCGAAAGAATACTATGCCTGCTACAACACCTGGCAGTTTGACGATTATTCAAAATACATGAACAAGATATTCGACATCGAGGACAAGAGGAAATGGCACGAAGAGCATTTCCCCATAGACCTCGAAAACGCCTTCGAGATAGGGGCCAGGCTTACCCGGCTTGGCGGGGCGGCAAAATCGCGCGATTGAGCGGAACATCCGAAAAATTATTCACGATTGAGTTTGGGCAGCGGTATCTATGAACTACGCCTATATTCTCCGCTGCAATGACGGGACGTTGTACACAGGCTGGACGAACGACCTGAACCGCCGGGTTCACGCGCACAACAGCGGCACAGGCTGTAAATATACCCGGACTCGTACTCCAGTTGAACTGGCCTACTACGAGAAATTCGAGGATAAGCGGGACGCGCGTCGGCGGGAATACGCAATAAAGAAGCTGCCGAAGCGGGAAAAAGAACGCCTGATTGAAAGCCGCAAGGAGGCGCAGGCTGTGTATTTTGAGTACGGCAGCACTGAAATCGAATACCTGAAGCACAAGGACAAGCGGCTCGGCGAAGCGATTGACGCAATCGGGCATGGAAAGGATTCTTAGAGATGGAGCAAACGGATATCGGGCAACTGTTTTTTGTCTTGGAGAGTAACGCCGATCCCGAATCGGCGAAACAGATGAGCGCGTATATGCGGAACCAGTTCAGTTTCCTAGGCATATCGACGCTAAAAAGGAGGAAACTCTGCAAAGATTTCCTGCGACATGCCGCAAAGGGGGAAATGGACTGGTGTTTCGTCGAACTCTGCTGGGAGAGAACACACAGGGAATTTCAGTATCTCGGCGTTGATTATCTCGGCGCGATGAAGGATAAGCTCGCGGCGTCCGACATCCCGAACCTCAAAAGGATTGCGGTAACTAAACCGTGGTGGGATACGATAGACGGCCTGGATCGTGTCGTCGGCCATATCGCTTTGGCTTATCCCGAGGTGAATGATGTCATCCTCGCGTGGAGCGCGGACAAGAATATCTGGTTGCGACGGATCGCAATCGACCATCAGCTCGCGCGCAAAGAGAGAACCGATACTGCACTGCTGGAGCGAGTCATCTTGAACAACCTTGGGCAAAAGGAATTTTTTATCAATAAAGCCATCGGCTGGAGCCTGCGCGAGTACAGCAAAACCGATCCGTCATGGGTCAGAGATTTTATCGCGCGGAATGACTCGGGGCTCTCGTCTTTGTCCGTCCGGGAGGCGAGTAAATATTTGTGACAATACCAAGCGTCAGAACAAATCCGAGTGCGTCCCCGTGCGCTCGAATACGATAACCCCTCCGTCAACTTGATAAATCAATAGCCAATCTCCCTTTATATGACATTCCCTCCGGCCGATCCAGTTTCCGGTCAATGGATGGCTGCGGTGTTTCGCATCAAGTGGGCGCTCGTTCACCAATTCGACAATGACGCCATCGAGAAGCCCGATGTCGAGCCCCCGCTTCATCGCGAGCTTGTAATCCTTTTTGAACTGGACTGTGTAATCGGGCGTCAGCATCAGCTCTTCAAATCGGCGAGCATGTCCTCCGCGCTGTCGAAGCGTCCTTTCCCCGACAATTTCACGCGCCGGATTATTTCATCCCCCTCCCGCATAGCCGCTTCCGTCACGGCGTTAGGGCGCAGGGCTCTCATATCGAAGGGCAGGCCCCCTACGTTGAGAGATTGGTGCAGAAAGACGTTGACGGCATCGCCCAGGCTCAGGCCGTACCTGGAGTAAAGCGTTTCCGCCTCGCTTTTTATTTTCGGGTCTACCCTTATGGATAACGTTGCCGTTTTAGGCATGACAGATCACCTCTCATCAAAAATATCACGAATGTCATACATTTGCAATGCGG
>JAISXR010000236.1 GCA_031270375.1 Synergistaceae bacterium
CAGGATCGGCGCGGGGGACCAGGGCATGATGATCGGTTACGCCTGCGACGAAACCCCGGAACTGATGCCGGCGCCGATAGCGCTCGCGCATAAACTGGCGCGCCGGCTCGCGAGGATTCTCAAAGACCTGGTGCTGCCCTACCTGCGTCCCGACTGCAAGACCCAGGTGACTTTGGAGTACGACGGGCTGAAGCCGGTGCGGGTGAATACGGTGATCGTCAGTACGCAACATCATCCGGCGGTCGACGAGACCCAAATCGCGGCCGACGTGACCGAGCAGGTTATCACTCCGGTGCTGCCCGAGGAATTGCTCGACGGGAAACCGAAGATACTGGTCAATCCGACGGGGCGTTTCGTCCTGGGCGGCCCGCAGGCCGACTCCGGCCTCACCGGAAGAAAGATAATAGTGGACACTTACGGCGGCGTCGTTCCTCATGGCGGCGGCGCTTTCTCGGGCAAAGACCCGACGAAGGTCGACCGCTCGGCGGCGTACATGGCGAGATACGCCGCGAAGAACGTGGTCGCGGCGGGACTTGCTTCGCGGTGTCAGATACAGGTCGCCTACGCGATAGGCGTCGCCAATCCGGTCTCCATTATGACCGAGACTTACGGAACGGGCAAGATCCCGGATACCGCGATAACGGAACTCATCCGCAAGCACTTTGACTTCCGTCCCGCGGCGATAATCCGCGATCTGGAGCTTCGCAAGCCGCAATACCGCAGGATAGCGGCTTACGGACATATCGGCAGAATTGATCTCTCTCCCTCGCCCCGCTGGGAAGATACCGACAGGGCCGCCGCTATCAAAAAAGACGCGGCGGGCATGGCATAGAGATAGGCGAGGCTCGCATAAATCAAAGATATTTTATCGCTCGCCGCGAGGAGTCTGCTGCACGTCGTATGGCCTTCGAGCTGTCCGGTGTGCGGCAGGCTCGCGGTGAGGGTATGCCCGGATTGCCTGAAATCGTTGTCCGGACTTTTTTTCAGGTTTTGTGTGGAGTGCGGGCGCGACGCTCCGTGCGCTACGCATCCCGATGGTTTGGTCTGCCGTTCGGTTTCGACGTACAGAGGCGTCAACAGGGATTTAGTCCACGCGATGAAATACGCGGGCGGCAGGTCTATAGCGACGATGATGGGAGAGTTGATGGCGAAAACACTGCCGCGTCCCGACGTCGATTTTCTGGTGCCGGTGCCGTTGCATAACATCAGCGCGCGCGAGTATAATCAAGCCGCTCTTATTGCCGGAGGCGCATCGCGCGTGTGGAAAATTCCGGTCGAAAACAGCCTGCGGTGGGCTTCCGGATCGCGGAACCAGGCTTTAAAAAGCGGCAGGGACGCGCGCGAGCTGCCCGACGACGCGATGGAGTCGTCCGATAAAATCCGCGGCAAATGCGTTTTGTTGGTCGATGACGTTTGTACGACCGGAAACACTCTTCTGGCGGCGAAGAAGGCGCTATTGAGAGCGCGGGCGGAAATTGCCGGAGCCATGGTCTGGAGCCGGCGCGTCTGATCCCAGAGGGCGCTGTTTGGGTGGTGAGGGACTAGGGTGTCTTTGGAGTTGGTGAAGTGCGGGATGTGCGGAAAAGCCACCGTCGTCGAACAGGGCGAGCGGTGCGTCTGTTCTGTGTGTTTGGAAGAGGAACGCATACTTTACGTCAGAGTGCGGACACTGTTGCGCGATAACGAGGAAAGCAGACTTACCATCAAGGATGTGGCCGAGATGCTTGAGATTGACGAAAGAAAAATCACGCATCTCGTCGACAGCGGATATTTTAAGCTGGCACTGCACGGACTGCGGCCAAATGATTGACGAAATGAAGAATATCCAGAACCGGGTCGTTTTGATGTAAAGATACGGAATTTGCATCCGATAATAAACGTAGAGATAGTTTCCGCCTTTATGAAGAGGTGATTGTGATGATAGAGAAGATCAACGGATTGACCGGAGTAGGTTCGGTAAACGACGTCAAAAGACATCGCGGCGCTGGCTTCGGCCCCGAAGGGGAGACGTCCGCCGACGGACTCGCGGTGAGCGCTTTCGCCCGGGAAATGGCGAATATCTCGTTCGAGTTGAGCAAAATTCCCGATGTGAGGGAAGACCGTGTCAAAGACCTGAAGCGCCAGGTCGATGAGGGCACATACGAGCCGAACCTCCAATCTCTCGCTGGCCGCTTGATTTGGGCGGGCATAAACAAAATAGAGAATTGATGTCCGATAAGGTGTCTCTTCTTGCCGAAACGCTCGTCAAGCAGGATGAGATACTGTCCGAATTGTTGTCCGTGACGCTAAGGCAGAGAGAGGCGCTCAAAGAAGGGCGCCTCTCGTATTTGCAGGAACTTATGTCCGAGATGCGGCACACGTCGGTGCGAGCACAGGCGATCGAGACCAAGCGCTCCAGGCAGGCCGCCGAAATAGCGGGCGACCTCGGATGCGAGGCTGTGGTGTCCAAAATCGCGAACATCATTCCTCCCGAGGAATCCGAACCTTTGAAGGCCGCCGCCGGGAAACTGACGGCGACGGTCGGACGGTTGAAAATGGAGATGTCGATACTGTCCCGTCTGATGGACGAGGCGAAAAATCTCAACGAGATGCTGATCAACGAATGGAGAAGGATGAGTTCCAACGCCGTCGGCCCTGGCGGCGGCGGTTTCGACGCACGCATATAAATTTCCGCCCATATTCGTACAACTAAAAAGGAAGCCGCCCTTCGGGCGGTTTTTTAAATCATTTCGCAAAAGTTTTCGTCCCGTGATGCCGATATTGAATTGGAGGTAAATTTACCTCTGGCTATGTTGTTTATTGGGGGTGGGCGGATGGTCAGCACATATCACGGGATCGAGACGGGGCGCAGCGCGTTGGTGTATTTCCGCAAGGGCATGGAGATCGCGGGAATCAACACGTCCAAAGCCGACACCGAGGGCTACAGCAGACAGGTCGTGAAGACCGCCGCGAACCCCGGTCTGGAGGAGAAGACGAACTTCTCCATGCTCGGAACCGGCGTCGGCATAACGTCCATCGAGCGCATGAGGGATATATACCTCGATATGCGCATAACCCGCGCGAAGATTGAACAGACATACTGGACAACGATGAGCGCGGGCGTTTCCCGCGTCGAGAACTTCATCACCGACGCCAGCGAAAAAAGCCTGAACAACTTTCTCGACTCGTTCTGGACCGCCGTTCAGAACGTGCATGTATATCCCAGCGACCCGGCCGTTCGCAGCAATTTTATCGAGGAGACCGACAGCCTCTCCGTTTTTATCAACTCGCTCGCGTCGACCTACAACGCGTATCGCGACGAACTCAACTCCGACGTCAAAGCGATGGTGCGGGAGGCCAATTCATATATAGATCAGATTTCGGTGCTCACCAAGGCTATAAGGAGCGTCCTGCAGGCCGGGGGCGAGCCCAACGAGCTGCTCGACAAACGTGACCTGCTGGCCGAGAAGTTATGCGTTCTGACGGGCGCGGAAGCGAGCCGCCCGATAGACGAA
>JAISXR010000016.1 GCA_031270375.1 Synergistaceae bacterium
TTAGCAATACAGATTTGTACAGGGCATTTCCCTGACGGACGCGAGCGTCACCGCACGTTCAGCTTAAAAAATATTCGGGAGGACGCGGATGACGACGCGCTAATCGCCGTGGTTCGCGCCGTTGGATCGCTCCTCGCTTATCCTATCACAGGGGCGCGGCTCATCGTTAAAAAAAGGCGCGTGCTGTTCGGTGCTAAACGCGATATGTATCGCGGCGAGGACGCCCGGGCGGAAATGCGCGGCGACGTGCCCGAGCGCGCGGGAACGCATATGAAAAGCGTTTTCGCAAAATCGGCGCTGACTAAAATTATCGGCGGTGTATGTTTGGCTTCTAAAACGTTTTTTGAGGCCTTTCGCGGGCTTGCGATGGGCCTGTCAAAAAAAACATTAATGCGTTATGGCGTAATGATGTAAAAAACTATCACAAAAATCCGTAAAAACCACTAAAAAAATACCGCATCACGTTTGACAGATTATGGGATATTTAGTATTATGTTCCGCCGTATGTGTTTGTGAACAAAAAATCTTCACTTAGGGAGGTATTCTCCCGATGCCGGCGACAGCCCCCACGGAGAAAGCGCAAGAACGGAAAATATTCGGAACGGAAGTGGACTTAATCCCTCTTCCCGATTTGGTGGAAGTACAAAAGAACTCACACGATTGGTTTTTCCAAAAAGACACAAACCCGATGATGCGGGAAAAACAAGGACTTCAGGAATTGTTTTGGGAAATATTTCCCATAGAGAGTTTCGACGGTTCTTTTTCGCTGGAATTTGTCAGTTACAAGGTCGAACCGGAGACCATCACGCTCGACGAGGCGAGAAACCGCGATTTGACTTGGTCGCGGCCGATACGCGCGACTATACGTCTCAAAAACGTGAAGAGCGGCGAGATCAAGGAGGAGGAAATTTATCTCGGCGATTTTCCGATAATGACCTCTCGCGGCACGTTCATCATCAACGGCACGGAACGCGTCGTGGTGAACCAATTGGCCCGTTCGGCGGGCGTCTATTTCAACGCCGAGCGCACTCCGGGGCAGGAAGTGTACTCGGCAAAGGTGATTCCCGACCGAGGCGCATGGATGGAATTCGACCTCCCGAAGGGCGAACCGCCGATCAAGATCGAACCTATCCAGATAAAGGTCGACAGCAGGAAAAAAATTCCGGTAACCATGCTTCTCAAGGCATTCGGAGTCAATTCTGACGAAGAAGTGCTCAAATTGTTCGACGCCGAGGAAAAGCAGGCCGACATATCTGAGGAGGACGTAAAAGGGATGATCCTGGCGGAAACCATCATGTCCGCCGACGGAACCGTGCTGATCCGAAAAAACTCGATCATAACGAAGGACAATTCCGAACACCTTTGGAAAGAGGGGCGGACGAAAATCCTGGTCTGGGACATCGACCCGGTGATAGCCGCCACGCTCGCGAGAGACGCCAGAGAGGGAGTTTCGAACACCGACGAAGCTATAATGAAACTCTTTCAGCAACTGAGGCCGAACGAACCGGCGCGTATGGAAAACGCGAGAGAGTATGTCCACAGCATATTCACGGACACGAGGCGCTACAGCCTCGGCCGTGTGGGGCGATATAAAGTCAACCGCCGGCTGGGCATAGAGATTCCCGAGGATGAGCGCCTGCTGACCTGTACGGATATAGTCGCGATATCCAAGGAATTGATGCGCCTCAAGAACGAGGAGACGGACGAGGGCGTCGACGATATAGATCATCTGGGCAACCGCCGGGTACGCGCGGTCGGAGAGCTTCTGCAGAATCAGGTGCGTATCGGGCTTCTCAGGATGGAACGGATAGCTAAGGAGAGGATGACCACAATCCCCGACCTCACGACGTCGATGGCCAAGGATCTCATCAATGTGCGTCCCGTCTCGGCCGTTCTGCGCGAGTTTTTCGGTTCCGGCCAGCTGTCGCAGTTCATGGATCAGACGAACCCGCTCGCGGAACTTACTCACAGACGAAGGCTCTCGGCCCTGGGGCCCGGAGGGCTTTCGAGGGAACGCGCCGGATTCGAGGCTAGGGATGTGCATTACACCCACTACGGGAGGGTCTGCCCCATAGAGACCCCGGAAGGGCCGAACATCGGCCTCGTCACGTCGCTAGCGACGTACGCGCGCATCAACGGTTACGGATTTCTGGTGCGGCCGGTTCGAAAGGTCGAAAACGGCCGGGTGACGGACGAAGTCATCTATCTCTCGGCCGACGAAGAGGACAGGTGCAACGTGGGCAGAGCGGACACAGCGGTGAGCCCCAATGGGGAACTGATGGGCGAAAACATATATGTCCGCCACAAGAACGACATAAAAGAAGTCACCCCGCAGGAGGTGCAATATCTCGATATATCTCCCAAGCAGATCGTGTCGGTCTCGACAGCGCTCATTCCGTTTCTGGAACATGACGACGCGAACCGCGCGCTCATGGGATCGAACATGCAGCGTCAGGCGGTCCCACTGGTGCACGCGGAGGCCCCTCTCGTAGGGACTGGCGTGGAGCGCCGGATCGCCAAGGACTCGGGCTCGTGCATGGTCGCCGAAAAATCCGGTACCGTCAACTATGTAGATTCTGACAAAATAACCATCTCGTCCGGCGGTAAACATCCGGACATCTACAGGCTCGTAAAATTCCGCCGCTCAAACCAGGGAACGGTCATCCACCAACGCCCTACAGTGAACACGGGCGACAGGATCACGGCCGGGCAGATAATAGCGGACGGGCAGTCGTGCGACGGCGGAGAACTGGCGCTCGGGCGTAACGTGCTCGTGGCTTTCGTGTCATGGGAGGGGTACAACTTCGAGGACGCCATACTGCTCAGCCAGCGTCTCGTGAAAGAGGACTTCTACACCTCCATTCATATCGAGGAGTACGAGGTAGAGGCGCGCGAGACCAAACTGGGGCCCGAGGAGATAACGCGCGACATCCCGAACGTGGGCGAAGACGCCCTGAGGAACCTCAACGAGGATGGAATTATCCGCGTGGGGGCGGAAGCGACCGCGGGGGACATCCTGGTCGGCAAGGTCACTCCCAAAGGCGAGTCCGACCAGACCCCGGAGGAAAAACTCCTGAGAGCCATATTCGGTGAAAAGGCACGGGAGGTGCGCGATACCAGCCTTCGGGTACCGCACGGCGAAGGCGGCAAGGTCGTTACGGTGAAGCGTCTCACCCGCGCCGAAAACAGCGAGGACATGAGCGCCGGAGTGAACGAGGTCATAAAGGTCTATATAGCGCAGTTCCGAAAGATAACCGAGGGAGACAAAATGGCCGGCCGTCATGGCAACAAGGGCGTCGTGAGCCGCATACTCCCTGAGGAGGACATGCCGTACCTCTCCGACGGAACCCCGGTGGACGTGGTGCTGAATCCCCTGGGCGTTCCCTCGCGGATGAACCTCGGTCAGGTTCTTGAGACCATAACGGGTTTTGCCGCTTATCACAACGGATGGAAGGTCAGCACGCCGGTTTTCATGGCGGCTCACGAGGACGAGATATTGAACCACCTCGACAAAGTGCGCGAAGAAAAATATCCGGAACTCACGAAAGATTGCAAGTTAACCCTGTACGACGGCCGCACGGGAATTCCCATGGACGGTAAGGTGACGGTTGGAGTCATGTACATGATGAAGCTGATACACCTCGTCGACGACAAAATCCACGCGAGATCGATAGGCCCGTACAGCCTCATCACACAGCAGCCGCTCGGAGGCAAAACGCAGTTCGGCGGCCAGCGCTTCGGCGAGATGGAAGTCTGGGCGCTCGAAGGCTACGGCGCGGCTCATATGCTGCAGGAGATGCTCACCGTGAAATCGGACGACATCCACGGTAGGCTCAGGACATACGAGAGAATAGTGAAAGGACAGAACCTCATTAAGCCCGGAGTACCGGAGAGTTTCCGGGTACTCATAAAAGAACTGCACGGACTCGGGCTTGACGTGGAGATAAAATACAGTGACGGCTCCTTCGGGGAACTGGTGATGAGCGACGAAGAGGCAGGACACCGCATAACTTCGCTGAGGCCGGACGCTTCCGTGAATCGCGAGGGAGAAGAAACCGCGTTCGAGCCGGCGGAGAAACCGGATATATTCGCCTCCACGCCTGGCCGCAAAAAAGAAACGACAGGTGCGGGTATCGTGCGCGGCAGGAATGACGACCTGTTTATCTCGGAGAACGAGGAACCCAAGAGCGACGAAGAGGGGGATGATGACTGATGGCTGAGCATAAATTCATTTCGGGCGTTCGGATGAAACTCTCCTCTCCCGAGAGAGTCAGAGAACTCTCGTGCGGAGAAGTCAAAAAGCCTGAAACCATAAATTACAGAACTCTGAGGCCGGAAAAGGACGGACTCTTCTGTGAGAGGATATTCGGCCCCACGAGAAGTTTCGAATGCGCGTGCGGAAAGTACAAGCGCAGCGGACCTAAATTCAGGGGTGTAGTCTGTGAGCGGTGCGGCGTGGAGGTAACCGATAACCGCGTCCGGCGCGAACGCATGGGGCATATAGAGCTTGCCGCGCCCGTGGTGCATATATGGTATCTTCGCGGCATCCCGAGCCGTCTGAGCTTGCTCCTCGGAACGTCGACAAAAGACCTCGAAAAAGTTGTGTATTTCGCGCCCGCGAGAAAGATCCCCATGGAGATGTACAAAGTCGTGGACGAGGGCAGGCGCACCGATCTGGTGCGCCGAGGCGCGCTCATCACGTCGGTGGAGGAACGGATACACAGGCATTACGATCCCAAATTCAGCGCCGAGGAGGCGTACAGGATAGCCAGCGTGGATGATATCCCGCTGGAAGTGGGCGACGTGCTGGGCGCTGAGAGGGTGAAACGAATCTCTGACGATTTCGGAGAGGGAATGTTTCAGGTTGAAGCCGCCTATCGGATGGTCCGCGAATCCAAGGACGACGGGAGCGAGGTTTTTCCCGAAAGCCAGATCGACCGCATGAAGGAACTTATGCCGGACGCCGAGTTCGTCACGGTCAACCTGCAGAGTCATCCGGCGTTTATAGTGACCTCCGCCGTGCATCTTCCCTTCAAGAAAGGCGACGTGATAACCAAGGCGGAGCGCGACATCTACATCAAAAAGTACCCCGGCAGGTTCATGATCGAAAGGGAGACCCAGTCGGTCGAAGACCCCTGCTCTATAGTCATCGAAGCCGGAAACTCCATGTTCAAACGCGGCGAAATCATCCTCGATCGTCAGGAAGAGCTGTGCGCGGCCTACGACAAGAATTTCAAGGGCGGCATAGGCGCGGAGGGGGTTTATGCGCTGTTGCAAAAGGTCGATCTCGAGGACCTCGTGGGCACCCTCCGCGAGGAAATAGCGGAAAGCTCCGGACAGAAGAAAAAGAAGCTCATCAAGCGCCTCAAGATAGCGGAGGACTTCCGAAAGAGTTCCAGCCACCCAGAATGGATGGTGCTGTGCGTGCTGCCGGTAATACCGCCGGATCTCCGCCCCATGGTTCAGCTAGACGGCGGCAGGTTCGCCACGAGCGATCTCAACGATCTGTACAGGCGTGTCATCAACCGGAACAACAGGCTGAAAAAATTGCAGGAGCTGCGGGCCCCCGACATAATAATCCGCAATGAAAAACGCATGCTGCAGGAATCGGTCGACGCCCTCATCGACAACGGCCGCAGAGGTAAAGCCGTGCTTGGCGCCGGCAACAGGCCGCTCAAGAGCCTCACCGACCTGTTGCGCGGCAAAAAGGGACGCTTCCGGCAGAATCTGTTGGGCAAACGCGTCGACTACTCGGGACGTTCGGTCATAGTCATAGGGCCCAACCTCAAGATATACCAGTGCGGCCTTCCGAAGCAGATGGCGCTCGAGCTCTTCAAGCCGTTCGTCATGAACAAACTCGTGGAGGACGGTAAAGCGCCCAACGTCAAGAGCGCGCGCCGTTTTATAGAGCGCGGGCACGACGCCGTATGGGCCATACTCGAAGGCATCATCAAGGACCACCCAGTGATGCTGAACAGGGCTCCCACTCTTCACAGGCTCGGCATTCAGGCTTTCGAGCCGGTGCTCATAGAGGGAAAGGCGATTCGCCTTCATCCGCTCGTATGCACGGCGTTCAACGCCGACTTTGACGGAGACCAGATGGCGGTTCACGTTCCGCTTTCCATCGAGGCGCAGACCGAGGCGCGGATACTCATGCTCTCCTCGAACAACCTCCTGTCGCCGGCGAGCGGCAAGTCGGTCGTGACTCCCACACAGGACATGTTGCTGGGCATCTATTACCTCACGAGCATGTGGGAGGGACGTCACGGCGAGGGCTCATATTTCCGCGATCCCGAAGATCTGATGTCGGCGCTTGATCACGACCGCGTGCATATCAACGCCAGGATAAAGATAAAGGTCGACCCGGCATGGAATCTCACGAAGGACGAACTGGACGAAAACGGCTACCTTGAGACATCCCCCGGAAGAGTGGTCTTCAACGAATCGCTGCCGAGGGAACTCAGGTTCATAAATCGTTCGATAACGAAGAAAGATCTCAGCTCTCTCCTCGACGACACGTACGATAGGATAGGCCAGCACGCGATGGTCGCGATGCTCGACTCGATAAAGGTTCTGGGATACAGGTGGTCCACGAGAAGCGGCATCAGTCTCGGCATAGGCGACATAACCGTCCCCAGCGAGAAGAAAGAAATCGTCGATTTCTCCATGGAAAAGGAAAACGTCCTCTCGGAACAGCACAATTTCGGGCTCCTCGACGACGAGGAGTACATGCGGGAGAAGGATTTCATCTGGTCGGCGGCCGGCCGGAAGATAGCCGACAGCATCATGGATCATATGGAAAAATCCAACCCCCTGCGCATGATGGTTGACTCCGGGGCCCGCGGCACGAGAGGCCAGGTGGCGCAGATGGCCGGCATTCGCGGGCTTATGGCCGATCCTTCAGGCAGGATTATCGACTATCCCATAGTCGCGAACTTCCGGGAAGGGCTCAACATGCTGGAGTATTTCATTTCCACACATGGCGCGAGAAAAGGCCTCGCGGACACGGCGCTCAGGACGGCCAAATCCGGTTATCTCACAAGACGTCTGGTCGACGTGGCGCAGGATCTCATCATCACGGAAGAGGACTGCGGAACCGATAAGGGGGTAGAAGTGCGCCCGCTCACCACCGAGGAAAAAGTGATAATCTCCCTGTCCGAGCGGATAACGGGCAGGATACTCTTGAGGGATGTCCCGCACCCCGAGACGGGCGAGATTTTGGCATCCGCCGGCGAGGAGATTTCGTCGAAAATAGCCGCCGAGATAGAGAACCTCGGCATAAAGTCGGTGTGGGTACGCAGCCCGCTGACATGCGGCCTACGGCACGGCATTTGCAGGACATGTTACGGAAGGGACCTCGCTACGCGCAAAAAAATAGCCGTGGGCGAAGCCGTGGGCGTGGTCGCGGCACAGTCGATAGGTGAACCGGGCACTCAGCTCACGATGAGAACTTTCCACACCGGCGGAGTGAGGCAGTTCACGGGCGAGGACATCACCCAGGGTCTGCCGCGCATCGAACAGCTGTTCGAAATACGCCGCCCCAAAAAAGTCGCCTTGCTCGCCGAACGCGACGGGGTGATAGTGGAAATCCGTGAGACCGAAGGCAAGAAAAAGATAATCGTCGAAGTGGTAAACGCGGACGGCACGGAGGAAAATGTCACCTGGAACATTCAGGCGGGGCAGAGCCTCAAGACCGACATTCAGGTGGGCGCCGCACTCAAAAAGGGCCAGGAACTCACGGAAGGCTACAAAAATCCCGCGGACCTTCTGAAGGTGGAAGGATTGGAGGAAGTGCAGCGTTATCTCCTGGACGGCATTCAGGAGGTCTACAGAACGCAGGGCGTATCCATAAACGACAAGCATATTGAGACAATCCTCCGAAAGGTCGCCCCGGTGAACCGGGTGCGCGTGGAGGAGGAAGGCGACAGCGCCTTTGTGGCCGACGAACTGGTGTGGAAAGAGGACTTCGACCAGGAGGTCGCCAACATAAAGCGCGACAACGACATGTCCTCCCAGGAAGCGGTCGAATTCCTGCGGGGAAGGATTCTCGTCGACGTAGTAGGAAACGGGGTCGGCGATCTCGCCAACAAGTATCGCGGAAACGTCTGTACGGAGAGCGTCATCCTCGACGTATTGACGCCGGGACGCGCGGTGACAGAACTGATAGTCCAGGAAGGGAACGAGCACATGAAGGTGATAGCGGGAGAAGCGGCCTTCAGACACTCCCTCGAATCGCTCCTGCTGATGGAGGATTTCACCGAGCAAGGTGAGACGCTCGTCGAATCCGGAAAAATACTGACCGCGGCGGATCTTGTCACGATCACCCGTCAGCATCCGAGACCCGTGCAGATATGCGATACGGAAGCCGTTGCCTCTATGGAGGAGAGCAGATATCTCGCGGAGGATATAATCATCGATGGTGAGGTCTTCGCGAAACGCGATTCGATGCTGAACAAGGACACGCTCGAAGTGCTGCGTCTCGGTCTGGTGAAATCGGTAAAGCTGTGGAAGGCCATCGAGTCGCTCAATATTCAAGACCAGATGAAAGACATCTTGATCGACTATTTGGGAAAATCGCTGGCGCAGGCCATAGACCGCGACGGCAACGCGATCGCTCATATTCCTCCCGCTGTGGAAGTGAGCATCCTCAACAAGTTCGCCGAAGGTTCGATAGAAGCCATAGATGTCGACGGTTCTATCCTGACGCACGAAAAAATGATACAGCAGGTTTTGCAGAATCACGCTTTCGGCAAGATTCTTCTGAGCGATTTGAAAGACGCGGAGGGCAATATCGCGGTTGCGGCGGGCACCGAGATCAATCAAAAAACCGTCGCCAGGATCGCCGAGACCCGCCCCGACAGCATCAAACTCAGGGCACAGTCCGCTCCCACCGAGGTGCGGCAGATCGTGCAGCTGATCTCTTTCATCCGGCGCCTCAGAGAAACGCCGGAATGCCGCCCCGTCGTCCATGGCGTCACAAAAGCGGCGCTCGCCACCGACAGTTTCCTCTCCGCCGCGTCTTTCCAGCAGACCGCGCAGATTCTGTCCGCCGCCGCCGTCCGGGGTGAGGTCGACGAACTGAAAGGGCTCAAGGAGAACGTGATAATAGGCCTGCTGATACCGGCCGGAACAGGCATCGAACGTTTGACGAAACTGCAGGTAGCGGAGAAACCGTTGGAAGTGGAACACCCAAGGGAATCGGCCTGAAAAAAGGCCGATCGCGGAAGAAAAATAGAAACCGGGCGAAGGCGGGCAAAAGCAAGCCCGCCGTTCGCTTTTCAGCGTGGAGAAACTGAAATGGTGAAAATACTCGAAACTATTTCCGTTTCAGAAACACCACGACCGACCGCGCGAGGGACTGCGCCAACGTCGCAAGAAAATAATCGCGAGCTTAAACCTTTTCCACTATCGATTTGCCGAAAAGACCACCCGGCCTGATTATCAACGTGATTATCAGGAGCATGAAAACTATCAGGTCGCGGAATTGGCTCGACAAAAATCCCGTAGTCAGCATCTCGGCCAGGCCGAGAATGATGCTTCCCGCCACCGCGCCGGGCAGCGAGCCCAGTCCTCCTATCACGGCGGCGACGAAGGCTTTCGTAGTTATATTGCCTCCAAGCTGCGGATACAGCGTGTAGCGCGCGGAGAGGAAAATGCCCCCCACGGCCGCCAGCATTCCCGCCACGAAAAACACTATCGCTATTAGCCTGTTGACGTTGACGCCCATCATACCGGTTATTTTGAGATTGCACGAGGCGGCTCTTATGGCGAGACCCCATTTTGTCTTCACGAGAAAACTCTGGAGCGCCAGCAGGAACACCACCGATGTTGCCAGGGAAAGCAGGTCGAAAGCGCTCGTCGTGGCTCCTGCGAAAAGTTCAATCGTCTGCATGGGTATGACGGGCGGAATGGCCTTTAATCTGCCTCCGACGGTGACTACAAACAGATTTTCGATGACTATGCTCATTCCCATGGAGGCGATCAGAATATAGAGCGTCGTGGAAGTGCGTTCGCGGATCGGTTTATAAGCCATTCTTTCGACGATTATCGCCGCTATCCCCGCGCCTATCAGAGAGACCGCGCTCGCTGTCCAGATATTCGAGATGAGCCCCGGCGACCAAATTTTGGAAAAGGCGCGCGCGAACAAGCTGTCCGAGTTTATGAAGGATATCCAAAGGCTGGTATTTTCGAGAGCCAGCATGTAATAGCAGATATATCCGCCTATGATCAAAAAACCGCCGTGAGAAAAATTGGAGAACAAAAGAATCGAATAGACGAGCGAATATCCCACCGCGATAAGCGCGTAAACGGAACCCAGAGATAAACCGTTTACTATCTGCTGTATCAGTATCCGAAACTGTATCAACCAAATCGCCTCCCCGCCGCTCGAAAAACCGCGGCATTTCACGGGAACATTTCCGCGTCCCCACGAATATTATAAACCAAAACGCGGGTTTTTACTTGGACGCAACCTCTTTGAAGAATCACGATTTCTGGTCGAGCGGTTTTTACGCGGCGTTATTTACGGCAAAGAGCCCGTTCCCAATTCGCCGGCGATATCGCCCCAAGACGCGTACAATTCGGAGAGCGTCGCGGACGGCATGAAGAAACGCAGACGCCACATCTTCGAGCCGACGCTTTCCGCCCCAACGAGATCGCCTGTGCCCAAATCCTCCATCATCGACGCCCTTCCGCCGCGGATCACAATGGACGCCAATCTCGACACGAACGGGTTGTGTCCTACAGCCAGTATCTTTTTCCCCGTCCGGCCGTATTCGGCGGAGACACTCGCAAGAAATTCCTCCGGGTCCGCGTCTTCCTCCAGGTCTTTGCGCGCCGTTAAAATATCCTCCGCGGTTATGGCGGCCATCGCCCGTTCGGCCGTTTCCCTGCTTCGCAGCTGGGTGCTGTGCATTATTATGTCGGGAATTTCGCCGGCCATCCTCAAGAACGCCCCCGCCGCGTCCGCCTCTTTTTTTCCCCGCTCCGTAAGATGCCGTTCCTGATAAGCCGTGACGGGCGTTTCCGCTTTGCCATGACGCATTATAAAAAGTCTCACCCTGATTGCCTCCCTGTCGGTTACCCGAATGACTGTCCATTTCCGGCAATCATTATAATTCTTCCCGCAATATTGACAACGGTAAGAAAAGTTGTAGAATACATTCTGCAAATGGAGGAGCAGTGGATGAACCGACTCTTTGCGGTTTGGTTTATTTTTTGTCACGTTTTTAACGCCTATCTAACCTAAAAAGTCCCCACTTACCGAAAGAAACGGAACATAGGCACAATTGTGCCCTCACGCAGGCGTGTTGTCTCGTATGCGCCGTCGGATGGCTTTTTGCGCCGCGCGTGATGACAATTTCGAGTCCCGGTTTCATCGGGCAGCGCCCGCCCCTGAGACGCTTTGAATACAAAGCGGGGGAATCTCCGTACACGGGGAGCCACCGATGCGCGATGATCCGCGTGCGGGGAGCCGTCGTACGCGCCATGATCCGCGTGCGGAGAGAACCGAAGAAAGACGCGTCGTATTTGCCGTTGACAGAACAAGGTAAAAATATGGAGGTGAACCGTAATGTCGATAATTCTCGACTCTGAGGACGAAATTTTTGAAATCTTGGGCATGTCCCAACTCGAATCATCCGAGAAGCACAAGCTGCGCGTGGCGATCCGGCAAGCCGCGTGGGAGGATTTCGTAAACCGGGAGGCTCGGGATATGTTGAGCGATGCGGAGCATAAAGCGCTGCTCGAAAAGATGATCTTTGTCGTTGTATCGGACGGAAAGTATATGCAAAATGGCGAGCTTCCCGAGTTTGCGTATGAGTTCCCGAAAATTCGCGAAATCATTCGCGAAAAAACGGCGGTCCTCATAAAAAATCTCGTTAAAACCCGCATAGACGATTACGGACTGCACGGAGACACGCGCGGGCTGCTGCGTATGTTCGAAGCCGGCGACTGGGACGGGATATCGAAACGTCTGGGAGCTATCCGTTTCGTTGGTGATCTGAACGATCTCATAGACCGCGCCGTCAGTAAATCGGCGCCTTGCGCCGAAGCAATGCCGGACCGGCTTGACGACGCAGCGGCCGACAGCGGCGAGCCGGATATCTCAGCGCCGCTTTGGCGCAGGGAAGATTCGTCCTCCGGCAAGCCTGGCACTTTAGATGAGGTCGATGACGCGGCGAGCGGTTTCCACATATTCGAAGCCATACATTCGGAGATTGCGGCACTCAACATCTTTCGGGAGGAAGAGGTTTTCGCCCTCCGCATAGGCGTCGAACTCTCTTTCTCGTACAGGATAGACACTCCGGAAAACCTCATGAACCGGGCAATCGCCGAAACCTTGCGCGGTATCGCGGCAAAACGCCGCCAGAATTTCTTCGAGACATGCACATTTAAGCGGATCGACGATTTTCGGACGATGCGCGAAAGGGACGGTGACAGGGAATTCGATTTCGACAGCCTCTCAAACAAACACAACGTGTTATGCGTGGAGAATTTCGACCTGATTTCCTCTCTCAACGACGCGGAATTCAGGCATTTCATCGTTTTCCTCCGAAAGAACCGGAACAGGATGTTCCTTTTTTTCGGCGATTTCAGCTCCCCTGCGCCAGGGTTTGTGAACCGTTACGCGGAAATAGAGGAAGCGATAAATATACGGCTTCTGGACGCGCAAAAAATGAAAATCGACGAAATGTCCATCCTGGTGAAAGTTTTCGAGTCAAACGGCTGGCAGGTTCCCGAAGATATTCGCGAAACGCTCGCCCGCGCCTGGCAGTCGTGGAGAGACGCGCACAGAGAGTCGGAAATCCGCGACGTGATGAGGGCCTTCGCCGAGAAAACCGCGCTCGCTTCTCTCTCTAAACACGAGGAAAGGGTCGTGTCGGGCGATTCGTTCGACTGGATCGGGCATTCCGCTCACATGCGGGCAATTCACGGCGTGCCCGGGGCGGTGGAACCGTTGCGCCGCTTCGATGGGATGATCGGGATGGAAAATGTCAAACGGCAGATCGAAACTATAACAGCCAACGTATGCCTGTCGCGCGTACAGGCGGAGGCGGGCATGCCGGTCGAACCAATCAACCTGTCGTTCGTCTTCACCGGAAATCCCGGAACCGGAAAGACCACGACAGCCCGCCTTCTGGCGAGCACCCTGAACGAATTCAAAGTCCTCAAGAAGGGGCATCTCGTGGAAGCGAGGAGAAACACGCTCATAGCCCGCTATCACGGACAGACGCCGGGACAGGTCACCAGGATATTTCTCGGGGCGCTCGACGGCGTGCTGTTCATCGACGAGGCATATGCGTTGTGTAACGGCAGTGACAACGGTCCCGACGACTATGGCAAGGAAGCCATAGATACACTGACGCATCTGATGAGCGATTTCGCCGGGCGGATATGTGTCATCCTCGCCGGTTACGAACGGGATATGGAAGAGATGATGGAACGCGTGAACCCGGGCTTACGCGACAGATTCGTATACCATGTCCGTTTCGGGGATTACGGGGAGGACGAACTGTGGGAGATATTCCGCCAAAAAACGGCAAAACGGGAGCTTATGCTGGCTCCGGGGGCCGAAGACCTGCTGCGCGAAAAAATCTCCCGCGTTTCCAAAGCCAGGGACGAGCGTTTCGCGAACGGGCGCGCGATGGATAACCTGTTTCAGAAGATGACCGATATCCAGGCGATGCGCCTCGCGCGGCGTATTTACAGTTCACGGGAGATTTCGCCCGACGATCTGCGATTGGTCACCGTGGGCGATTGCGAGGCGCTGCTGTCAGAGGATAGCGGAGAGATATCCCGCGCCGGACGGCGCATAGGTTTTGCCGGGTGACCGGCAAAACCTGATTTTCACCGTAAACGCGCCGGAGCGGACAGAGAAACCTCACGGGCTCAATTATTCATGATGCCTCCGGCAAGACTCCGAAAGGGAACAGTTTCGGCCAGAATGGCGTTTTCTCTCGTCTCGTCCCTTATCCAGCGGTTCACCACGTCGTTCAGTCTGGCGAGGTCGAGAGGTTTCGAGAGAAACGCTTGAAACCCTTTTTTGAGGAAAAAATTGGCGCTCCGCGGGTCGGAGTTTGCCGATGCCGATAAGGCGATTATCGGAACGGAGCTGGCGTACGACGTACGTATCATCCGGATCAGGCGAAAAGTCTTGATGCCGTCCATGCCGTCCATAGAATCGTCTATGAACACCGCGTCGTATTTTACGTCCTCCGCCATGAGCAGTTCCACCGCCGCGGGTCCGCTGTCCACGCAGTCTATTCTCATGCCGTAAGGTTTCAGCATCCTTCTGAAAAGGTCGAGGTCGTCCGTGTTGTCGTCGACGAGCAGGACGTTTGCGTACGGTATGAACGCCCTGGTGATGAGGTTCCCGGAGCCGAAATTTTTATTTTTATGCTGAAGGGCGCAGAGCGATCTGGCGGCATTGTCGCCGATCGGCGCGCCGTCGCCGGCGACGCGCTGTTTTATGCGGACTGCGAGCGAGCTGACAGCACCGTTTGTCCTTTCAACGCGGATATCTCCGCCCATCATGTCGAGCAGCCGTTTCGTCACCGAGAATTCCAGCCCGTTACCGTCCGGGCCGGTATATTCCCGGTTTTCCGTCTCGTTGGGAGATGCGGAAATCGCGTTCACCGCGTTTTCCCCGATTCCAGTGCCCATATCCGTAATTTTGGAGACCAGCCATATATCATCATCGTCACAGCCGGTTTTTTCGCAGAAAACGCTCCATCTGACGAAGCCCTTCTCGGTGCGCAGGAAGGCGTTCGAGAGCAGATTGCCGAGCACGTGCTTGATCTTGAATTCGTCCCCGTAAAGTTTGCGGGGCAGGGACGCGTCAACGCTGAGGATGAATTCGATCGGTTTAGCGGCGGCCCGGGCGATGTTGATGGCTATTTCGTCCTCTATCATCTTTTGCGTGTCGTAGACGGACATATCCAGCCCTATTTTCAGGGATTCCATCTTCGCGATATCCATGAGGTCTCTGACGAATTCGGACAGCATAACCCCGGCGTTGCATATTTTCTCGAGGTTCTCGTAATTTTCCTCGCTTACGATCCTGCCCGAGCAGAGAGTGAGTTCGCTCAGCCCTATTATCGTGTTTATCTGCGTTTTTATCTCCCGTCCCACGTTCATCAGCAGATCGTATTTGATCTCGGTTTTCGCGGACGGCGAGAGTATGCGGTCTTCGCGGGCCGGTTCCGACGTGAAACGCACTATGGCGCGCGACGCGAACACGGCGGTTACCAGGGCGAAAATCAATAAAGCGGCGATAGACGCCAGTTCTCCGGCGTGAAGCACGTGCAGGAAACGGTCGACCGTTTCCGCCGCGCCGCCGCCGGTTTTGGCCTCGTGCCATAATATCTCGGCGATGCCGTTATGCATCAGGTATGAGCTGATGCCGATGCTCGTTAACGAGACGAAGATGAACGAAGCGGTTATGGCGAGAAATATCTTTGTATTGAGCCGCATGTCCGAATCCTCAGGCGCACCCGGCCGCTTTCAGAAAAAAGTGGCGAAGGCCGTCGAAATACGCCGATATTTCGAAGTTGACCTCTGGGTTCATGAGTTCCTGCACTCTCAAATCTATGCAGATCATCACGCTGTGGACGAAAGAGGCCGCAACGGTTTTCGTGTCAAAAGGAGGCGCCAGTCCGCGATCGACCGCGCTGTCGAACCATTTTTTCGCGAAGCCCTCGGTGAATTCGATAAAAACCTCGCGGAAAAATTTCCCCGCGCGGGCGTCCCTGAACTGCTCCTTCATGATGAGCCCGAAGCCGAAACAGGTGAACGCGTTTTTCATCTTCGACGGTTCATCGAAAAGGATACGAAGAATTTCCTCGAAAGAATCCGCTTTTTCGAGTTCTTCGTCCAGATTTTCGTGGTACAGGCGGAACAGCCTGATGGAGTGATCCAGCACGTCCTCCCACAGGTTGTCTTTATTCGCGAAATGGTTGTAAAGGGCGGCGGGAGTGATGCCCACTTTTTGGGCGATATCCCTCATGCTGACGGCGGCGTATCCTTTCATTGCGAAAAGCACGGTCGACTCTATGAGTATGTGTTCTTTGGTCCGATTCGCTCCTTCGGTGTAAGGAAGCTCGTAGCGTTTCCCCAAAACGTCAAAACTCGACAAATCGTGCTTTTCCATCGCACAGACTCCTCTTTTGGAAAGATTTACTATAATTACATATCTCTTATACACCCCCCCTGCGAAGTTTGTTATCCGTAAAATTACCTAATTAATGAACGTTTATTAGTATGTGGCGGATATGCGGGGCGGAGATTTCTCCGCCCCGATTTCTGGTATCACAATTTGGCTACGGCGTCGAAACGGTTTATCAGGTCTTTGTAAAGCTCCCTGAATTGTTCGTAGATCGCGTCGTATCGCTCGTAATCATACTCGTTTGGTTCGGTCGCTGTTTCGGCCTTCGCCCACGACGTCACTTCCTCCAAGGACATCCCGCCGCCTAAAGCCGCGAGCATTGCGGCTCCGTAAGCGCCCCCCTCGTCAATGGACGGCGCGTTGATCGCCGCTTTCATATTGGCGGCCAGTATTTTGCGCCAGACGGGGCTTTTCGCTCCGCCCCCGACCACGATCACGCGTTTTATTTCCGTCATGCCCTTTAACAGTTCGTAGGAGTCGCGAAGTCCGAACGTGATGCCCTCCATGACGGCCCTGAACACTCTCATCTCGTCGGTCATCGACGACAGGCCGAACAAGACTCCGCGGGCATTGGGGTTTCTGTGAGGCGTTCGCTCTCCCTGCAGATAGGGGAGCCACAGCAGGCCGTCCGCCCCTGGCGCGGTTTTCTCTATCCCATCCTCGACCTGCGCCCACGAGAGGTTCGGGCCCATTTTGTCCTTGAACCAGTTCTGCGATGCCGCCGCCGCCAGCATCACGCCCATATAGTAGGACGTGTCCGGTATCGCGTGGTTGAAAAAGTGCAGCTTGCCCGTTTTGTCAGGGGTTTTGTTCCCGGTGACCGCGAGCACCGTTCCCGATGTTCCGATCGAGATCATGCAGTCGCCAGGTTTGTATATCCCGAGCCCCAAGGCCGCAACGGCGTTGTCGGCGCCGCCCGAGACCACTTCAGTACACGCGAGCGAATCGGAGAACACGAGTTCGCGCCGCAGTTTTCCCCGAACCTGATACGAACCGCGGACGGGGGGCAGGAAATTTTTATCGATGTCGAGTATTTCGAGCAGTTTCTCGTTCCATCGCGCGTTAGCCACATCGAACATCGCGCTTCCTGCCGCGTCGGAAGGTTCCGCGCCGAATTCCCCGGTGAGACGCCAGGCGATGAAGTCCTTCGCTATCAGGCATGTTTTAATTTTTTTGTAGTTTTCGGGCTCGTTGTTCCTTATCCAGAGTATTTTCGGCATCGTGAAGCCGGGATATATCGGGTTGCCGGTGTATCCGATGACGGCTTCCTCGCCGCCCAGCTCGCGCGTCGCGTATTCGCACTCGGCCTGCGTTCGCTGGTCGCACCAGAGTATCGCGTTTCTTATGACGTGTCCCGACCCGTCGAGCGGCACAAGCGTGTGCATCTGTCCGGACAGACCGATTCGTTCCACCTTGAAATCGTGCGGAATTTCGCGCAAAATGGCGACGACGCCTTCCCACCACATCTCGGGATCCTGTTCCGCCCAAGCCGGATGAGGAGTCATCATCGTGAGGGGTTTGGTCGCGCTCCATTCCACTTTTCCGGCCTCGTTCACGGCGAGCGCTTTGATTCCGGTGGTGCCTATGTCCATACCCAAGAATACGTTCATGTTTTTACGCCTCCCCCATCACGCGGCCGTCTTTCGCTTTTTGGACAGGATATCCCAAATGACAGCCGCCAGAAGCACGGAGCCTTTTATGACCTCCTGCCAGTTCTGATCCACGCCCAGTATCGACATTCCGTTGTTGAGAACTCCCATGAAAATCGTCCCAATAAGCGTTCCTCCGACAGTTCCGACGCCGCCGTAAGCGGACGCTCCGCCTATGAAGCAGGAGCCTATGGCGTCCATCTCGTAGCTGCGTCCCAGGTCGGGGAACGACGAGTTGAACCGGGCGAGGCAGACCAAGGCGGCGATCGAGGCCAAAAATCCCATGTTGGTGTACGCGAAGAACATCACTCCGTTGGTGTCCACGCCGGATAGTCTCGCCGCCTTTTCGTTGCCGCCCAGCGCGTAGAGGTAGCGGCCCGGCACCGTTTTCGACGTATAATAGTAATAGGCCAGCACCACTATTGAGATGAGGATCAAGACAACCGGCACTCCCCTGTCTTTGCCGAAACTGTAAAATACGAACATAACGACCGCGCAGGTCACTGCGTACTTGGCGCACATCCACAGCGCCGATTCAACCTGGTATTTTTTTCTCGCCTTGACGATTCTCGAATGTACCACAAAGGCTATCAGCACTGCCACGACGACCGCCCCCATGATGAGCGAGAATCTGAGTTTTGCCGGCAGGTCGTTGCCGCCGCCCAGGAAAGATCCGAAATACCGCGTGAATCCCGCCGGGATGGGCGAAACTGTCAGCCCTTTCAGAATGACGCGGGCGAGTCCGCGATAGGCCAACATCCCCGCGAGAGTGACAATGAAAGGCGGTATGCGCATATACGCTATCCAGAACGCCTGCCACGCGCCCAGCGCGATGCCGCTCACGAGGCAGACCAGTATTCCCAGATAGATATTGACGCCCATTTTCACGATTAACGTCGCTCCTATAGCGGCGATGAGGCAGACCTGTGAACCGACCGACAGGTCTATATTGCCTCCTGTGAGTATGCAGAGCAGCATACCGGTGGCTAAGATTATCACGTATCCGTTCTGGGCGATGAGGTTCGTGATGTTGCGCGGCGCAAAAAGCGACCCCTTGTTGTTGTAGACGATGAGCGTCTGAAATATCAGCATCACGAGAACCAGCACCAACAGCATGGCGTTTTTCTTTATAATTTCCAAGGTTTTTGACATTTTTCCCGCTATACCCCCTTACCCTTTTGAAGAACGCGTGAAACAACAGCTCGTATTTAAATCTTTGCCCTTCAGGCCCATATTTCAAATTGATTTCAAGCCGTTTTTTTTGATAAGTTCTCCGCTTTGAGGATGCTCGACATAATCGCTTCCTGCGTGGCTTCTTCGCGCGAGAGTTCGGCCACCATGCGCCCCTCGCTCATGACGTAGATTCTGTCGCACATGCCCAGAAGCTCCGGCATCTCGCTGGATATAAAAAGGACCGATTTTCCGTCCGACACGAGGTCGTTGATTATCTTATATATCTCGTACTTCGCGCCCACGTCTATGCCCCTGGTCGGTTCATCGAGCAGCAGTATCTCCGGTTCCGCGAACATCCATTTCGACAGCAGGACTTTTTGCTGGTTGCCGCCCGAGAGGTTGTCGACATTCTGTTCTATCGACGAACACTTTACCTGAAGCATTTTCCTGTATTCCTCGGCGACTGTCCGTTCGAGGTCGGTGTCTATACGTTTGTGGGCGCTCACTTTTGCCATGTTGGCAAGGGTTATATTTACGCGCAGGCTGTTCGAGAGGATGAGCCCGTTTCCTTTGCGATCCTCGGTGACGTACGCGAGCCTGTTTTTTATGGCGTCGCGCGTGTTATGCAGATGCACCTCGCGGCCGTTTATGAAAATGGAGCCCTTTATGCCGCGCCCGTAGCTGCGGCCGAAGATGCTCAGGGCAAGTTCCGTGCGTCCCGAGCCCATCAAACCGCTGATCCCGACCACCTCGCCCTTCCTGATGTTGAAGGATACGTCCTCGCAGACGAGCCGCTCCTCGTACAGTTGGTGGCGCACGGTCCAGTTTTTGACTTCGAGCGTTATTTCTCCGATATTAGGGATTCTCGCCGGGAAACGGCTGTTCATCTCCCGCCCGACCATGCCCTTGATGATGCGTCCCTCGCCGATGTCGTCCGTCCCCTTTGTCAGGGTTTCTATGGCGCCCCCGTCGCGGAGTATCGTTATTCTGTCCGCTACCTGGGAGACCTCCGAGAGTTTGTGGGAGATAAGGATGGACGTCATTCCACGTTTCTTGAAATCCAGAAGGAGCCCAAGAAGTTTCTGACTCTCGTTTTCGTTCAGCGAGGCCGTTGGTTCATCAAGAATCAGCAGTCTGACGTTTTTCGCGAGAGCCTTGGCGATTTCAACGAGCTGCTGCTTGCCGACGCCTATATCCTTTATCAGCGTCTGCGGCGACTCGTGCAGGCCCACCACGCCGAGAAACTCGTCGGATTTTCTTCGCGTCTCGTCCCAGTCGATGTTGAAAACCGCTCCCCGTTCGTTGCCCAAAAACATGTTCTCGGCGATCGTCATATATGGCACGAGCGCCAGTTCCTGGTGGATTATCACTATCCCTAGTTTTTCACTGTCCCTTATGGTGGAAAACGCGCATGTTTTTCCGTCGAATATTATCTCGCCCTCGTAGCTCCCGTGCGGGTATATGCCGGAGAGGACGTTCATCAACGTCGATTTTCCCGCGCCGTTTTCTCCCACCAGGGCGTGAATTTCTCCCTCCGTCACGTCCATATCCACGTTGTCGAGGGCCCGTACGCCCGGGAACTCCTTGACTATTCCCTTGAGCTGGAGCAGCGTGTCGCCCAATCCGCATCCCTCCCGTATGACAAAGCGGACGGGAATTTGTCCGCCCGCCCGCTTTGCACAACGTCATCAATTTCTCGTATTTACACCCGCGCTAATTACTGGGACAACTGCTCTTCCGTGTAGTAGCCGCTGTTTATCAGAAGCTCCTTGTAATTGTCCTTCGTGCAGAATACAGGATCGCAGAGGTACGAAGGGATGATTCCCGTGCCATTGTCGTAAGTCTTGGTGTCGTTTATCTCGGGAGTCGTGCCCTTCATTATCGCGTCGACCATCTTGACCACGCGCTCGGCGAGCGTGCGGGTATCCTTGAATATCGACATGCTCTGAGTGCCGGCCAGGATGTTCTTCATGGCGGTGACGTCACAGTCCTGACCGGTGAGGAGCGGGAAGTTGTCCTTCGTGTAGCCCGCGCCGACGAGCGCGTTGGTGATGCCGTTCGCTACCGAGTCGTTGGAGGAATAGACCGCGTCGAGCTTGACGCCGCTCGGGCCGTAACCCATGGATGTGATGAGGTTTTCCATGCGGGCCTGCGCTCTTTCGGTGCTCCAGCTCGGCGTCGCGCACTGAGCCTGTTCCACCTGGCCGGACTTGACGACGAGTTTGCCGCTGTCGATGTAGGGTTTCAGTATAGACATCGCGCCGCCGAAGAAGAAGTTGATGTTGTTGTCGCCCGGATCGCCGGTGAAGAGTTCGACATTGTACGGGCCTTCCGTGGCGTCGAGCTTGAGCTGATCGCGGATGAACTCGCCCTGAAGCGTGCCGACCTTGAAGTTATCGAACGTGGCGTAGTAGGAAACGGCGTCGGTGTTCATGATGAGCCGGTCGTACGCTATGACCTTGATACCCTGAGCTTTAGCGTCGTTCAGGACGGTCGTGAGGGAGCTGCCGTCGATCGCGGATATCACGAGGACTTTGCATCCGCCGGAGATCATGTTTTCCAACTGAGAGACCTGCACCGGCACCTCGTTGTCGCCGCCGAACTGAAGGTCGACCTCATACCCCGCCGCTTCGAGCTGCGCTTTCATGTTCGCCCCATCCTGGTTCCAACGCTGCAAGCTCTGAGTCGGCATCGACACGCCAATCTTTTCGCCCGCGCCCGCCGCCGAAAAAAGACACAACACGAACGCCAAACACAACACCATTGAGAACAACTTCTTCATTTTCCACACTCCCTGCACTTGTTAAATTTTTAGAAAACACTTTAAGTACTGTGTTAAAAGAGTATTCCAATTTCTGAAATTTGTCAATGATGCGCCGGTGCGCGGCAAATTTGTAGATGAAAACGGGACGCTGGTTCAGGCGGCAGATTGCCGCCCCTACAATTAGGCGTGCTCTTTGGTAATCCATTCATGCGATTATCGATATTTCGTGGTACGGGCGGATATTATCCGCCCGTCTGTTTCCCGTGGCATAAACGGGGGAATATTATCCGCGGCAACCGACGGGCGATTAATCGGCGGGCGGATATTCGACGGTGGGTTAATCAACGGGCGGATAATATCCGCCCTACGATAATGCGCACGAAAATTTCCTCGCGGTCTTTTGCACATATCGTCACAAAATATGCGCCGCGTTGGGAATAATCGTAATTTTTCAACCGATTTGGTTTTCGTTTCGGCAATTCTTTTTCATTCTGTTTCCTCCCTTGGGGAAAAACGGTCTTTTTTCCAATTTATAGGGTTGTTCTCAATATATTC
>JAISXR010000069.1 GCA_031270375.1 Synergistaceae bacterium
AGTTGCCGCCGACATGGCCTCGCGCGTCGATGACCACGGCGGATTCGCCGCTTTCCGCGAGCAATCGCGCCATTGCCGCGCCCGATATGCCCGCACCGACTACAAGGTTTTCGATTTTCGCCGCCATCGTTTACTAGACACCTACTCAAATAAATAGTGTGCTTTGTTAATATTCCAGAACACCTGCTGTATCAACAGGTGTTCTGGAATATTGAAGTCAAGCGGCGCTGCGCCTTGAAGTATGCCGATAAAGGAATTTGGCTTTTATAGAAAAATTATCGAAACATAATTGTGAGGTTTTGCTCTCAGGCCTTGACGATTAAGGAAAAATAAGATATTTTAGTATCACACCTGTTGATACAATAGGTGTTCTTGACAATCCCGATGTATTTTTATAGAGATTTTTATGTGCTGTATGTCTATCCTTATTGATAAGCGTTCTTTTATCTAAGCGTTTTAATAAGAAAAAGTGTTAAGTATCATCTGTTTGGCATAAAAACCCTTCTCCCGTCGGGATATACGGCGTAAGTACCTTTGGTGTCCCCGACAAAATATGGAGAGCCTTTTGTGTGCAGTTCCTGCCGGGCTTGTCTTGTTGCCTCGGCCAAAGCGGCTTCCTTGGCATAAAATGATTCTTGACAGTAAATAAAATACGCCATAAACTGATGACGCTGTGAACTGTCAACTGTCAAATAGAAAGCATTGATCATAAAATGGTATTACACTGGGAGGTGTTCCTATGCCTTATATTCAACGTGGGTTTCGCTGCAAAGTCGACGAGCATTTCGTCTCTCGCAACGACATAACGGTCGCCATATCCGTTGTCGGCAAAGGCGAGTATGACTCGTGCTGCTTTGGCGTCGATTCGTCCGACAAACTGTCTGACGAAAAATATATGGTATTCTTCAATCAGACGGCTTCGCCGAAAAATGAAATAGCCTTGAGCGGCAGTGGCTCAAACACATCGTACAAGGTGAATTTGGCAAAACTCCCCGCTCATATATGCAAACTTGTTTTTGCCGTTTGCATTGACGGCGACAGCGTCATGAGTAATATTCAAAAACTCTGCGTAAAGCTGTCGCAGGGAGGGAAAGACCTCACGCTCAATTTGACCGGCGCGGATTTCAAGAGCGAAAAAGCCGTCATTGCCATTGAACTGTATAAAAAGGACGTATGGAGACTCAACACCGTTGCGAGCGGATTCAACGGCGGGTTGTCCGCGCTTTTGAAGCATTATGGCGGAGAAGAAGCCTTACCGAGTTCAGTTCCGGTTCCTCAATCCGCCCCTTTCGAAATTCCTCAAAAAGCGGAGAAAATCTCGCTTGTAAAAGGCGAGCGTGTTTGTCTGAGCAAGAATCAAGGTTCCGATATCATTATCGAAAATGGCTGGACCGCGAAAGGCAAGGATTATGATTTGAAAGCGCTTGTACGTTACCGTAACGGTAAATTGCTGTATGTAGGCGCAGCCAACGATGACGAGGTTCTCCAAACTCCCGACGGCGCGATCAAACATTGCGGTGACGTTAAAGTTCCCGGCTCATTGGAGAACATCATAATCAAATGGAACCCTGATATTGCCTCCGTCGCTGTCAGCTCTTATTCAGCTCTCGAAAACGGAACAGGCTCGTTTCGCCGGTATGGGGTGTTCGTAAGAATACGGAATGGGAAACAGGAAATCGAAATCAAAGCATCGGACACAAACGCAAATGATGCCAGTTATACTTTGTGTTTTGGAGAAATCATATATGGCAATACACCCGGCACTTTAGAAGTCGTAAGTTTGGAAATGTACAGCAAACCGGGTTCTGAAAACCGGATCGGGTACAAAGGCGATAAGGTTGTAATGGATATAGGACCGGCAGGACAGGAAAAAAGGTAAAAAACGAGAGCATACTAACATTTTACAGATAAATTGTTTGCAAACGCAGCAATCGCGCCTGCGCTCACGTCATGTCGCAGGCGTAAATGTCTCTGTAAGTCTGACGCCTCACCGACAGACGGGGCGTGCCGTCTTTTATCATCACTATCGCCGGGATCGGATTTTTATTGTAGTTGTTGGCCATCGAATGGCAGTAGGCGCCGGTGCACAATACCGCCACTATGTCGCCCCGCTCGATGTCGGGCAGCATTATGTCGCGGATCACCACGTCGCCGGACTCACAGCACTTGCCGGCCAATGTCACGTTTTTTACGGGCGCGGCGTCCGCGCCGTACTTGTTGGCGATGACCGCGTCGTAAACGGCCTCGTAGAGAGCCGGGCGCGGGTTGTCGGGATAACCGCCGTCCACTCCGGCATACGTAGTAACTCCCGGTATCTCCTTCACGCTTTCCACGGTGTAGAGGGTTATGCCGGAAGGACCCGCGATGTAGCGCCCCGGTTCGATAATCAGGTCGGGGCGCGCCAGACCGTTCGCCGCGCAAAATTCCTCCGCGCGGGTCACCATCGGCGTCATGAAGTCATCAATACGGGCGGGTTTATCCGCGGGCGTGTACGCTACGCCAAAACCGCCCCCCATATCCAGAATTTCAGTCTCGAAACCCATCTCGTCACGCAGTGCCTTTATGATGCCGAGCAGGATATCCAAAGCCTCTAAATGCGTTTCGGGATCCATCAGCTGAGAACCGACGTGAAAATGAAGTCCGGCCGCCGTCACGTTTTGGAGCGCCATGCACTCCGCCGCCGCCTGCCGCAGCAAATCAGGCGGCAGGCCGAATTTCGTCCTTCCTCCGGAAGTGAGCATATGCGGGTGAGTATTTCCCTCCACGCCCGGATTTACACGTATCAGCACTCTGGGACACGCGCCGCGCGAACGCGCCATTTCGTCTATCAATTTTATCTCGTCCAGGCTGTCGCAGACAAATTTGCCGACGCCGTAACCGAGACCCTCGGATATTTCACGTTCAGTCTTGGAGTTGCCGTGAAACGCTATCTCATCCGCCGGAAACCCCATCTCGCGGGCAAGGTACAACTCACCCCCCGACACGACGTCGAGCCCGACGCCCTCACGTTTCAAGATCCGAAGCATGTCCTTCGTAAGGAAAGCTTTTGCCGCGAAATGAGTGTGACACCGCTCATGTCTGCCGTCGAACCGCGACTTGATCTCCCTGATACGGGCGGTTATCTCGTCCTCCGAGACGACGTAGAGGGGCGTGCCGTAAGTTCCGGCCAATTCGACAGTATCGGCGCCGTGGAAAAAAAAGTGCGACAAATGAAATTCCTCCGCAATGCCAGGCGTCAGGGTAAATTGCCGGCGCGCCAGCGAGGATTCCCAAGTGAAAAGCCGAAAATCAAATCATCATCCTCGCTGTAGGCCACCACTATCTTCCCGGACAACAACTGTCCTGGAAATGAGAGGGCCAAACCGGCCTCCCAGGTATCTTGCGGAGTATTCCAATTTTCCATGGACGCGCCGTAAGCCACGAAAACCTCTCCCCTTACCACTCCCCACCATGAACTGTGAAAATCGCGGTTCAAACCCGCTCTAACCCATACCGCCTGATCGCCCGCGAACGGGGTTCCCGCGAGGCTGTAAAGTTCCTCCGCGTCGCCCAAAAGCACCCGGTATATGGCGTTGTCGCGCTCTCCCGTCGCCAGCCCGAAATTCAGCAGGAAACGCAAATCGCTCTTCCATGGAATGTAAGCGGTGAGCGTGGTTCTCGACGACAGTATATCGCCGCCGGCGAGCCACGCCCGCGAGTTGAACGAGTAACCGCGCGACGGCGTCAGGAAGTTGTCGAGGGTGTCGCGGTTGAAATAAAGATACGGTCCCCATGAGAACCCGTCATAGCCGGGAGCCCTCGCGTATTCGCCGGCCAGGCCGATTCCGAAGCGGAAATCGTCCATTCGCTCCCTGTAATACAATACGCGCGCGCTGTATCTTTCGACGGGATATCTGCCAAATCCGTCCGGCTCGAACTTATTCCTCCCGCCGGACAGGGAGAAACCCCATTGTCCCCCCCTTACGAGGGGAGTGAAATATCTCGCGTCGGCTTCCCATTCATCGTTGCCGTACCGCGCGCTGATGTTGGCCGCGTCCCCGTCGCTCGACAAGTCGCGGGCATTCGCGCCAAATGAAACCCACCTGTGCGAATGCAGGCTGGACACGTAGCCGCCGATATTAAACTCCGCGCGGGGCCTTTTCTTGACGGTGAACAGCACATCCACGTCGGCCGGCGCGCCGTTCTCCGTCGGATGGGTATCGACATTGACCGCGGACACTTCGTCGAGTTTTCCTATTTTTTCTATCGCTTCGTTTACGGCATTGGCGTCGTAAGGTTCCCCAACCCATTTTTCGTACCGGCTTTCGAGTTCCGATGTCAATGCCGCGTGCAGTCCCTCTATGCGCACGTTTCGCACGATCCTGAGAGGGCTCATTTTTTTACGGTCGCCGGATGGCGGCGCCGAGGCCGCCGATAGTGCCAAAATGCGGTCCAACCGCGATTCGGCCGCCTCAATTCCGCGGTTGTAGATATCCTCATATCCCACAGAGTCGAGTATCCCGTACATCGAGACATCAGGATGAATCATGAGGTCCGCGGCAGCCTCGCTCGCTTTTACGCGGTCGATTATCATTATATCGATAGTCTGCATAATGACGTCTATGACACTTTTGAACCTTTCGTTCGGCTTATTGATCGACTCACCGGCAAGATTCACGCCTATCACCGGATATCCCGGAAAAAGTTCCTTAGCCACAAGCACCGGTATGTTATCCACGAGCCCTCCGTCCAGCAGGAGCATTCCGTCCATCGGCCATGGATTCAGGAGTCCGGGGATGGAAGCGGATGCCCGTATGGCCGAAGCGAGATTGCCTTTCGTCAGCACAATCTCGTCCCCTGTCCCCATATCTGTCGCGATGCAGGCGAATGGAACGGGCAAATCCAGAAAATCCATGGTCTGCAATTGCCCCGTGTACTTCGTGAGAAAATTAACCAGGGAAAGGGCCTGAAGCATGCCGAGCGGGCCCTTCAGGCGCAAATTCTCGTCGAAACTGAGGCTATAGATTTTCACGTTTTCTCCGACCGGCCTGTGATCTCCGGCGTCGGTTTTGGCCCGAGTGCCCGAGTCGGCCAGGAGTTCCATAATGTTCGTATCATTTACAATCTCGCTGATCTCGTCGGCCGTGTATCCGCAAGCGTACAGCCCTCCGATTACGGCGCCGATACTGGTGCCGACTATGCCGACGACCGGTATTTTTTCGCGTTCCAGTACCTTGAGCACGCCCACATGCGCAAACCCTTTAGTGCCGCCGCCTGACAGAGCCAACACCACACCTCCGCGCTCCCCCGCTGTCAGGCTATCCGTTCGAGACGGAGACGGGCGCACGGCCAAATCAGCCTCGCCCCCGCTCGCGAAACCGCCGCCCGATGACACTATTAACAACGCTATCAGGATACATATAAATCTATTCATATAAATATTATCCCACATTCGGGAGGAAATTTTTTATGAAAATATCTCCGCGCGAAAAAATTACAAGCCGGCGGAAGATCGCGAAACTATTAAATATTAACGCTAAATATGCTATAATGTAAATATAAATCCAACGGTTTCCCACAAGCCGCGAAATGGGTGACATAATTTGAAAGGAACAGGGAACTATTCTTCCTACGGGACAAAAGTGCTCAACGGGATGGGGCTGGGGCTCTTCTCCTCACTCATTGTCGGACTGATACTGAAACAGGTTGGGACGTTTGCCGGCATAGAATTGCTCGTAAAACTGGGAACCGTGGCGCAGTACATGATGGGTCCCGCGATAGCGGGCGGGGTGGCGCGTAGCATCGACGCTCCCCCTTTGGCGATTATGTCCGTACTCGTGGTTGGCGCGATAGGCGCGGGCACTTTCAGCGGCGCCGGGCCGGCGATCGGGGAGCCGATGGGCGCGGCTGCGGCCGCCGTCATCGGCGCTCAGGCGGGCAAGATGATTCAAAGCAAGAGCAAGGGAAGCATAGACATTCTGCTCATTCCGCTTGGGACTATAATCGCCGGCGGGCTTGCGGGCGTTTTTTTCGCCCCCTACGCCGCGAAATTGATGAACTGGCTTGGAGCGGTGATAAACACCGCGACGACTCTCCATCCTTTTATGATGGGCATAATTGTCTCCGCCGTCATGGGCGTGGTTCTCACCCTTCCGATTTCAAGCGCGGCTCTCGCGATTTCTCTCGGCCTCTCGGGGCTCGCCGCCGGCGCCGCCACTGTCGGGTGTTCGTGCCAGATGATAGGATTCGCCGCGATGAGTTTCCGAGAGAACGGCGTCGGCGGACTCGTATCGCAGGGACTTGGAACCTCGATGATACAGATGCCCAACATCGTAAAAAATCCCTGGATTTGGCTGCCGCCAACGCTGGCTTCGGCTATTCTCGGCCCCGTGGCCACAATGGTTTTCAAAATGCGGAACAGCAGCGTTGGCGCCGGCATGGGCACAAGCGGTCTCGTGGGCCAGGTTGGGACGTTCGCCGTGATGGGACAGGCCGCCTGGCCGGGGATAATCTTGCTTCACTTCATACTTCCCGCCGTCATGTCATATGTTTTCGCGGAAGCGCTCCGCAGAAAAAATCTCATAGGCGCCTCCGACATGACCCTCAAAACCGAGTAGATACCCGGCGGGAATTTTCATGCCAAATTTGACACGAAAATTTGAAAGTCGCTTTTCCGGTTTATCCGGGACAGGCGTGAATTTCAGATGGCTCAGTAAACATGGAACAGAGTTCCCGGAAGGGTTGATATACCAATATGGAAAACGAGATGGACGCGCGGCGACTAG
>JAISXR010000093.1 GCA_031270375.1 Synergistaceae bacterium
AATCGGCTTCTCTCTTGGCGTCCATAAGTTCCGTTATATCATGGAAAAATGCCATAAACCCCCTGGGTTCGCCGTTTTCGTCCATCGTCTGCGCAATCTGCACGCTGTAGACGCTCTCGACGCCGTCGCGGTCAAAATCCATTTTTTCGGTGAATTTAACGGCGCGGTTTTTTTCGGATAAGCTGGAGATAATCGTATCCATCATCTCCACAAATTCATGTTTCGTATATAACTCGAACAATTCGCGGTAGTGCAGCCCGCGAATCATGCCGACGTTCGGGATACCACATCCGCGCAAAAATGAGTTCGTGCAGAAGGACATCCGGCCTTCGCCGTCAAACATCAATATGAAGTTCGGAGAATTTTGCATTATGAGATTGATAAAATGTTCGAGTTCGGAACGCTTGACCGCCACTACACGGTTTAAAATGGCGGTGCAGTCCGACATTTTACGGATGCGTTCCAGCTTCATCCGGTAGAGCTTCAATTCACGCTCGCTGCGCCTGTATTCCCTGAGAAGCCGTTCATGTTCGCCCCGCAGGGCTTCAAGTTCCTGTTTGAGCGCTTCCGGCGCCGTTTCAGAGTTTTTTTGTCCGTCCCGGTTCTCCTGAAACATAATCGAATCTCACCGCCCTAAAAGGTGCAGACGATAAAAGTATTGCTTTGGGCGCGGTTCATCAGTTTGTCCGTGTCCTTGCGAACCGGGCATACCTCCCCGCCGGAATAGGCCATCATATAAGAAACGCCCCGATCCCGCATTTCGGACACGACCATCTCCATTTCGGCGGATTGATCGTACAGCAGAGAAAAATAGCGGCCCACGCAGGAAAAAATAAGCGCCGTCCGAAATTGAGTTCCATCCAGAGCTTTCTCGATCGTACCGGCGGATGTCGCGACAATCCCTTCGGGCAAGAACCTTCCTATGGCGAACGTGGAGCCGACCGGCACGTTTCTGCCGCAAACGGCGTAACCTTCCGGCGTCATGGCAAGCATGGAGGTTACCACCGGTTCGGCGCCATCCTTGTAATCCGCGATGATGGGGAACGAGTTGATGCCGTCTATTTCGCCGTTTTCATTTTTGGTAAGCCCCAGCGACACGAGATAATCTCTCGTCGGTTTTCCGTTGACCGATTGAATCAGGTTGCCTGTCGAAGCTGTCACTATGCCCTCCGCCGGGAATATTTTGTCCGCTGAAAGGGTTCCCTTATAAAAACGCGGTTCCACGTTTCCGTAGAACAAAAGAAACGCGGCTCGGTCGGGCCAGGCTTCGCCGTTGAATATCACGCGCGACTCACAGTAATCCGCGTTATGGTCCACGGGCAGCGAGCCAAAAACAGGCAGACCGCCCGTGATCTCGTCCATGCTCTCGACAAAGAAATCGACGCCGGCGTTAGAAAGCAGCGGGAAGAAACCGAGCATAAACGACGGGCGATCGGCCCTGTCCCGCGCGGCTTCGTCATAGGAAAGCCTCAGCGCGGAAGAATCCTCCTCCGGTACCGGTTCGGACAAGCCTGTGACAAATTCCACGTCATCGCTTGTGAGAACCAGGAGGCACAGCATGGTCTCGCCCCATTGCCCGGCGCTCGCGTTGGCAATGGTGGTGACCCCGAGCACATCGAACGGAAACGTATCGCGCAGGGCTTTTACGACGCCGGTTCCGATGAAATCGGAAAAACACGACATAATCCCAACCGTGTTTTTCCGAAGTTTGCCTTCGCAATCAAGCCGCTCGACGAGTTCTTTGACCGCGAGTTCCACGTCGTCTATCTCTGTTGTGTACGCCGAAAACGATTGAATCATGACCTCAGCCCCCTTATGAAAGCGCTATCACCCGTCTGTACATATCCATATAATTTGCCGCAGCAGCCGTCCAGCCGTTGTCGCAGCGCATCGCGCGCCGAACCAACGAAGCCCAGCCGCCGCCGTCATGATACAGATTCCTGGCGCGCATACAGGCCGAAAGCATGTCCCCGGAATCGTACGCAGAGAAGGTAAAACCGTTGCCTTGGTCCGAATTTTCCCGCACGGCATCGCGAAGTCCTCCGGTTTCACGGACAACCGGAACCGCTCCATAACGGAGCGCGACCATCTGCCTAAAACCGCAGGGTTCCGTCTTGTTCGGCATCAGAAAAATATCGCTTCCGGCGTATATAAGGCGCGTCAGCGCCTCCGAATCGACGAGACGCGCGCCGGTTTCCCCTCTCCGGCGGGAAGCGAGTTCCGTGAAAAATTTTTCGTATTTTTCATCGCCCGGGCTCACGACCGCCAGTTGAAACCCGAGGGCGAGCATTTCGCCCACGACGGGCATTACGATGTCGAGACCGCTGTCCTCGGCGGAATCGGCGACCATGCCGACGACTGGCGCGCTGTCCTCCGCGAGGCCGAATTCCTCCCGCAGAGCCTTTTTGCACGCGGATTTTCCCTCCGAGACGTCGTCTATTCCGTAATTGGCGGGAATATGCGGGTCCGTCAAAGAGTCACAAACCACCGCTTCAAGCGGTGGTTTGATTTAGCCCTATAAGGGCCTATTGCTGGCTACGCCTAAAAGGTGTTGTCCCGAAAGCCAAAACCTTTGCCTGCCGCCCCTAAA
>JAISXR010000116.1 GCA_031270375.1 Synergistaceae bacterium
ACACCCTCCATCCGCATATAGATATTGAAGTTATACCACTTGAATAATATTATATCAAATCTACTTACGAAAGTTCTGCATTATTTATTAATATAATGGTGTATGGCATTGATTTTTCATCCCTCAAATGATAATCTGTACCGTAATGGAAGGTGAATTACAATGCGCCACAGAATAAGGGAAGCCCGGAAGTCCCTCGGGTTGAACCAGGAGGATTTCGCGAGGCAAATAGGGTTGACGCAGACCTCCCTATCCATGATTGAGATGGGGAACAACAAGGTTACGGATAAAAACGTCAAGCTGATTTGCGTCACTTTCAACGTGAATGAACAATGGCTCAGGACAGGAAGGGGGCCGATGTTCAATGCCTCTCCTTATGTGAAGGAAATCAGTGATATCATGGAAAACCTTACCCCTGAAACACAGCAGTATTTGTTCCTCATGGCTAAGGAACTGCTGAACGTCCAGGAAAAATTATTGAGCGGTTTGAATGAAAGAGGAAGTGCGCCGAAAAAAGACTAAATAACTGAGAGCTTCTGTCCTAATTTACAAAAAAAAGATAGACATCTCTGCTCGTGAGTATTGATGTCTATCTTTTTTATATTAACTCGACCTAAGAACAGTTAAGTCGAGAGTTCTGTTGGTGGAGCCAGGGGGAATTGAACCCCCGTCCTCTTCCATGCCAAGGAAGCGCGCTCCCGCTGCGCCATGGCCCCACTGTATGGTGGGTAGATTATATTTGTATTCTACAACACTGTCAACTCGCTTTCTTGTGCCGAGTGTGCGACCCTCAACCCTCAATATGTACTTTTCAATCCTCAGCCCTTATTTTCTCCAAAAATCCGGCGTGAAGACCGCCAGAAGCGTGAAAATTTCCAGTCTCCCGCAGAGCATCAGGAACATATACACTATCTTTACGGCGGAAGGCAAAGAGGCGTAACCCGCGCCCGGGGCGGCCATTCCGAATCCAGGGCCTACGTTTCCCAGCGTGGCGGCGACGCCCGAAAAAGCCCTCGTTATGTCGAGTCCGAAAAACCCCACTATGGCTATCGCCGCCGTGAATATCGCTATGTACGCGGTGACGTAGGCAAAACAGGCCGATACAACGCCCTCATTCGCCGGCGATTCGCCCACACGCGTGGGGACGATCGCCCTAGGGTGCAGTCTGCGCCTAAATTCCGCACCGATATGACGAAACACCACCAGAACCCTGGCGCAAGTCATCCCGCCGGCGGTCGAAATCGAGCAGCCTCCGCAGAACATTAGCATGAGCATCAGTGTCCGGACGGAGGCGGGCCATTCGTTATAGTCGGCGGTGAAAAAACCGCAGGTCGACAGCATACTGACGGTGTGAAAAAAACCGTCCGTCAGAGATTCCCGCGCCGACCCGCATGTCCCGTCCAGATAAAGCAGCGAGGAGATGAGCGTGCCGAAGACGATCAGCATGAAGGCGTAAAATTTCATCTCGGGGTTTTCGCCCGTCGGGCGAAGGCTTTTTCTCACGGCAAGAGAATAAAGAAACGTCAGGTTGGAGGCCGAGAGGAAAAGAAATACCGCCGTCACCCATTTTACGTATGTCCCGGCGAAATGCCCCACGTTGTCGCGGTAAGGGGAGAAACCTCCAGTGCCCGCCGTGCTGAACGAGAGAGTGAGGGCGTCGAAAATGCCCAGCCCGCCGAACAGCAGCATGACGACTTGCGCGCAGGTGAGAATCAGGTACGTTTTGACCAAAATGACGGCGGTTCCATGGATTCGGGGTGTAAGGCGCTCGTGAAATGGACCGGTCACTTCGGTTTTGTAAAGCCGCATTCCGGCGTCGGACATGGGAAAAACCGCGAGCGTGACGACCACTATACCAATGCCGCCCACCCACTGGGAAACGCTTCGCCACAGCAATATGCTCGGCGGCACGGCCGCCAGGTCTTCGATTATCGACGCCCCGGTGGTGGTGAAACCGGAAACCCCTTCGAACATCGCGTCGAGAAAAGACCCCGCCGCCCACGAAAAAAAATATGGCAGCCCGGTGACGGCCGAAGCGAATACCCAGGAGCCGACGGCCGACAGAATGGCCTCGCGCGCGTCCATATCCCCGACGGAATTTTCTCGCGACGCAAGGTAAAGCAACCCCGAAAACAGCATCCCAACAGCCATCGCCGAATACAGCGGAACCGCGCCGCCGTCGCCGCTCGCCGCGCCCCATAACGCCGGACACGCCATGAAGAGCGACACGGCGGCCGTCGTTACCGACACGAAACGCGCGGGACGCGAAAAGTTCAATCCACGCTGACCCCCAGTGTTTCGAGGACCTCGTTCACCGCCTCCAGCGCGGAGAAAACAATTACGTTGTCGCCTGCCGCGAGGCTCGATTTGCCGGTGGGGATGAACAGTCCTCCCGCCTCCCTCTCCCTTTTCACCAATCCCAGGAGGGAACCCGGAGGAAGCGGCAGGTCTTTCAGCTCGACTCCTATCGCCGGGCTGTCGTCGGGTATCGAGACCCGCAGCGTCTCGGCGCCTATCTGGTCGATGAACGCCAGCGTACTCGCGCTTTCGGGATAACGAACTGCGCTTATCAGCATCGACGACAGCGCGTCGTTTCTGCTCACGACCGCGTCTACCGGCATGGCTTCGACCAGTTTCATGTAACTTTTTCGCCGTATGACCGCTATGCTCTTTCTCGCGCCGAGCATTTTAGCCTGGGAAGCCAGCACGAGGTTGACCTCGTCGTTATCGGTCGCGGCAACGAACCCTCCGGCGTTCTCTATTCCCTCCTGCGTCAGCAGATCCTCGTCCGCGCCGTCGCCCCAGAGGACCGTCGCCTTGGGAAGCTCTCCGGCCACGCGCCTGCATTTGTCGCGGTCGATCTCGATGATGCGGACGTCGACGCCCTTGAGGTTGCCGTGAAGCAGAAAAGCCGTCTGAAACCCCACTTTCCCCGCTCCCACGATGATGACGCGTTTCAGCCTCTTCGACTTGTGCGGCTGATACAGCTCCGCTATCTCCTGTATCTGGTCGAGGTAACAGAACGAGTAACACAGGTCGCCGGCGGCGAGTTCATCCGCCGCTTTGGGGATGAACCCCTCATCGCCCCGTTTGACGAACGCGACTATCGTGACTAGCTTCGGGTTTTTCTTTCTGAGTTCGAGCAACGTCGTGCCGCACGCGGGGCTGTCCTCTTCCACCTTGAAGGCGTAAATTCCCGCCGTCTCGTCAAATTCGGACGAATACACCGCGCCCTGTGTCTCGAGAAGGTTTTCTATCTCTCTCGCCACGCTGCGCTCGGGGGAGACCATTTTGTCGATGCCCAGTTCGCGGCTCCACGCGTCGGTGTCGGTGAATTCGAGGCCGACCGCGCGGGAAATGACCCTCGCGACGCCCATTTTTTTGGCTATCCAGCAGGCCAGTATGTTCACTTCATCGCGGCTCGAACACGCTATCAGCATCTCCACCTCGCCGCCCGGCTTTATCCCGGCCTTTTCCAGAACATTGGGACGCGCGCCGTTGCCGCGCACCACCAACGCGTCCAGTTCGTTCTCGGCCTTTGAGGCTCGCTCGGGATTTTCCTCCACCACTACGACATCGTTGCCGTCCTGCGAAAGGCTGCGCGCCACACTGAAACCCACTTCACCCGCTCCCACGATCACTATATGCAAACAGGACGCCCCCCGACCGGTTTTTATTCTTCCATTATACCCTCACGCCAGAACGCTCCCGAAAACAGCGCGATGACGGTGTAAAGCTCAAGCCTGCCGCACAGCATCAGAAACGAGTAAATCCACTTGGCCTGCCATGCTTGTCCCGAAAAGGTACTTTCAGCCCCCAAACGCCCAAACGCCGGCCCCACGTTCCCAAGCGCCGTTGCCGCCCCCGACAGCGCGGTGAGAAAATCGGGCTCGAACAGGCACACCGCGAACGTGCCGAGCGCGTAGACGATGAAAAAAAGCCCGAAGAAAGCCATGCACGACGACATCACGGCCGGTTCGAGCGCGCCGTCGCCCACAGGATAGACCAGCACCGAGCGGGGATTCAGTGTGCGCGATATCTGACGCCTGATGTGTCTCAGCATCACCAGTATGCGGATATGTTTTATGCCCCCCGCCGTAGACCCGGCGCATCCGCCGGGGAACAGGCAGATGAAGAGCAGCGCCCTGGCGAAATGAGGCCACAAATCGTAATTTGACGACACGAAACCCGTGGTGGTGATGAAACTGACCACCTGAAACGCGCCGCTCCGCGCGGCCGCGAGCGGAGAAGATTCCGCGCCGCTGAAATAGACGTCGAATGACATCAGAACGGAAAAACCGGCCACGACAGCCGTGTAAAAACGAAACTCGGGGTCGCGGAAATAATTTTTGAGTGTGCCGTTTTTAATGGCGTAAAAATGCAGCACGAAGTTCGCGCCGGATATGTACATGAACACGATGATGACGATTTCGCAAAAGGGACTCCGGAACGACGCTATTCCCTCCGAAGCGGTGGAAAAACCGCCGGTGGATACGGTTGCCATCGAGTGGTTCAGCGCCTCGAAAAAATCCATCCCCCCGAGCATCAGAAGAAACGTCAGCGCGGCGGTAAACGCGAAATAGATTCCCCACAGGTAGAGTGCCGTCTGCTGGAGGCGCGGCGTTATTTTCTCGTGCGTCATGCCCGGAGATTCGGCGCTGTACATCTTGAGCCCGCTCGCGCCGGCAAACGGCAGCATTACAAGCGTCAGGCCGATGATGCCCATGCCGCCGAGCCAGTGCGTCATCGCCCGCCACGTGAGAAGGCAATGCGGCAAATCGTCCAGATTATAGAATATCGTGGCACCCGTGGTGGTAAATCCCGACATGCTCTCGAAAAAAGCGTCGGTATAAGTCAGGGCCACGCCGTACAGCCAGTAGGGGAAGGCGCTTATCGCGCTCGCCGCCACCCAGGTCAGGGAGACGGACATAAACACCTCGCCCACGCTCATTTTCGAAAAGGCCGACCGCCTGCCGAAATACAGAAACGCAACACCCACGCTGACTCCCACGAAAATCGACCACGCGAAGGCGTATTGATCCTCCCCCTCGATTACGGCGGCCACCAGAAACGGAATCGTCATATAACCCGAGATGAAAATCGCCATGCATCCGAGAAACTTCAAAACGACGCGCACCCTCAGACTGACCGCCTCCCGTGCAGATGATAGCACAAGTGAGCGGAATCACGGCCTCACATTTTCAGGCAGAACATACCATGGGGAAAGAGAATTTTTCGCGGGGTTAACGCTTATGAAAACTCACCTCAGGTAGAGGCAAGCGGTATGGTACGATAAAAAATCAAAAGGGACGCCCGTGTAATGAAGGCGCCCTTTTTGATACTGTTCGATGGGGCGGAACATAAGAGATACTCTTTATATCGTCACCGTTGGTAAGGTTAAACGTCCAAATTCTCCACTTCTTCACGGGTCAAACCAGTCGCTGTAACGATTTGGTCAAGTGGCATATTCATTCCTAAAAGATTTCGAGCTATGGCAAGCGCTTTTCTTTGTTCCCCTCTGTCCTCAGCAGTGGCTATATTAGATTGCATGTCAGTCTCGTACATCCTGCGGCTGCGATATACCGCACGCTCACGCTCATCCTTGCTTACGCTCATCAACAAACTCCCGGCCATCTGCAACGCCTCCTT
>JAISXR010000130.1 GCA_031270375.1 Synergistaceae bacterium
CGCACCGTGCACAGGATGGTCGTTGCCGTGTCGCGCGCTTTGGGCATGTTCGGCGTCTCTCCCCACACGATGCGCCACAGTTTCGCGACCCACATGCTGGAGCGCGGCGCTCCGCTGAGAGTGATTCAGGAATTGCTGGGGCACGAGAGTCTGGCTACCACCCAAATATATCTCAAGGTCACGGTCGAACAAATGAAAAAAAGCTACCTCGAGACGCACCCGCGTTCAGGATATGGAGGCATGGAGGACGAATGACTGGCATGGAAGGCACCACGATTATTTGCGTAAAAAGGGACGGCGAAGTGGCAATGGCAGGCGACGGCCAGGTGACGCTGGGCAATCAGATAGTGAAGATGACCGCCCGCAAGGTACGCCGTGTCGGTGGCAAGAACAGGGGCGACGTATTGGCCGGTTTCGCCGGAAGCACGTCGGACGCCATGACGTTGCTGGAGCGTTTTGAAAAACAGCTCGACGAACACCACGGCAACCTGCTGCGCGCGGCCGGAGCGCTCATGAAGGACTGGCGCGCCGACAAGTATCTTCGCCGTCTGGAGGCGATGATGATCGTGGCCGACGCCACCGAGGTGTTTATGCTCTCAGGCTCGTGCGACATGCTGGAACCCGAGAACGGCGTAGCGGCGATCGGTTCCGGCGGCGGTTTCGCGCAGGCGGCGGCTCTCGCGATGATCGAAACTACCTCCCTCACGGCGTCGGAGATAGCGCGGCGCTCCATAGAGATAGCGTCGAGGATATGCATATACACAAATAATTCGATAATCCTGGAGGAAATAAGGTAATGACGGCAAAGTTGGCTTTGGGATCCAAGCTCACGCCCCGCACCGTGGTCGCATATCTCGACAGATACGTGGTGGGACAGGAAAAGGCAAAACGCTCCGTGGCGATAGCACTGCGCAGCCGCCTCCGCAGGCGCGCCCTCCCCGACGAAATGAAGGCCGAAGTGGCGCCGAAGAATATCCTGATGGTCGGGCCGACCGGCGTGGGCAAGACCGAGATCGCGCGCAGGCTCGCGAAGCTCGCCGACGCTCCGTTCGTCAAGGTGGAGGCCACAAAGTTCACCGAGGTGGGTTATGTCGGACGCGACGTGGAGTCCATGATAAGGGATCTGGTGGAGGCGTCTGTCCAGATGTCCCGCAAGCAGAAACTCGAAAGCGTCCAGGAAGCCGCCGCGGCAAATTCCGAGGAGCGGCTGCTCGACGCGCTTCTCCCCCGCAGAAAAAAGACGCGCGCCGCCAATGTGGCCGATGTCATGAAGATTTTCGGCCTGAGCGGCGACGAACGCGCGCACGACGACGGCGAGGACGGCGACGATTCCCCGCCTGACGACGAGATGTCCCACACGAGGGAAAAAATCAGGGACATGCTGCGGAGCGGCAAAATGGAGTCGCGCGAGATTGATGTCGACGTATCCGAAAACGCCAAGGTCGGTGTGGGTTTCATCGGCGCCGGCATGGAGGAGATGGGCATCAATATCGGAGAGATGATAGGCGGGATGCTGCCCAAAAAGACGAAGCGGCGGAAGATGCGCGTCGACGAAGCGAGAAATCTCTTTCAGGCCGAGGAAGCCGAGAAGCTGCTCGACCTGGAGGCGATAAGCGCCGAGGCGCTGGAACGCGCGCAGGAGGAAGGCATCGTCTTCATCGACGAGATAGACAAAATCGCCGCCGGGGGGCAGTCGGGAAAATCCGGCCCCGACGTCAGCAGGGAGGGCGTGCAGCGCGATCTCCTGCCGATAATTGAGGGCACCACGATACACACGAAATACGGCACCGTCGAGACCGACCATATCCTTTTCATAGCTGCCGGGGCATTTCACCAGAGCAAACCGTCGGACCTCGCGCCGGAACTCCAGGGGCGCCTGCCGATCAGGGTCGAACTCGAAGCCCTCTCCGAGGGTGATTTGGTACGCATCCTCACGGAGCCAGAGAACAGCCTCATAAAGCAATACGTCGCGCTGCTAGGGACGGACGGAGTGGAACTGACGTTCTCGGACGACGCGATCGGGGAGATAGCCAGGTTCGCGGCGGACACCAACGCACGTATGGAGAATATCGGCGCCCGCCGTCTGCACGCAATGATGGAGCACCTTCTGGAGGAGGTCAGCTTCACGGCCGGAGAGGACAACTCTCCCTCCGTGGTGAACGTGGACGGCGCTTTCGTCCGTTCGCGCCTCTCCGCGCTCGCGGAGGACGACGACGCCCGCAAGTACCTTCTTTAAAATGACCCCGCTCGAGGAGGCGCATTTATGACCGATGTCACCGTGAAGGACGACATGAACGACCTGCTGGAAAAGACGCGGCAGGTGAGCCGGGTCCTGCAAAACAGGATAGACAACAGGATGCCCGACTATCCTCGTCTCGCGAGGCTGCTGACCGACCTTTCGGCGGCCAACGTGTACCTGATAAACCGTGAAGGCAGGATATTGGGCTATTCTTGGACCAGCCAGTACGACTGCGAAATAATGAAGGAACTCCTGAAGATCGGCTGCATGCCAGAGAAATACGTGGAAAAGCTCAACATGGCGCGTGAATCAGTGCTGAACCATACCGACAACGGTCTTTGCGCGTATATGGACGAGCCCTGCACCAACTCCAACAAACACGTGCTGTTCGTGCCGATAAACGGCATGGGGGAACGCCTGGGCACCTTGATATTGGCGCGTTTCGGAGAACCGTTCGCCACGAAGGACCTGGTTCTGGCCGAGTACCTCGCGACTGTGGTGGGGCTTGAAATATTGAATGACCGGGGCCGCGCCATAGAGGAGCGCGGACGCGAACGGCTCGTGGTGCAGATGGCCATGCGCGCCCTCTCGTTCTCCGAGGTCGAGTCCGTCAAACATATCATAAGGGAGATGGGTTCTCTCGACGGCGTGGTCGTGACGAGCAAGGTCGCCGACAGAATGGGCGTGACGAGAAGCGTCATAGTGAACGCCCTCCGCAAATTGGGCAGCGCCGGAATAATAGAGAGCAGGAGCCTCGGGATGAAGGGTACGTATATCAAGATAGTAAGCCGTCTTTTTCTGGAGGAAATAGGTTTGTCTCCCGAAAACGCCGGTAAAACACTCGGACACCATCTGGAGTGGTGACGAAATGAAAACAGCGGGCGTGTTCAACGGGGTACTCGGCCCGGTGATGAGGGGACCGTCCAGTTCACATACGGCGGGTTCTTATCATATCGGGAAACTGGCGCGCGATATTTTGGGCGTTCACCCCCTCTCCGCCAAAATCTACTTTGACGTGAACGGCTCCTACGGTAAGGTGTACAGGGAACAGGGGAGCGACAGGGGATTTATATTGGGTTTGCTGGGCCTTTCACTGCTCGACGATAAATTCAACGACGCCTACGGGGCCGCCAAACGCGTTTCCTGCGAGGTGGAGTTTTCAACCGGCGCCTTTGCCGAGGCCGTCCACCCGAACTGGGTGAAACTCTTTCTCTCGGGAGAGGATGATCACAAGACGGCCGTCACGGCCGCTTCGACAGGCGGCGGCTCGGTCGTAGTGACCGAAATAGACGATTTCTCCGTGAATATCGCCGGCGACCTTTGGGCTTCGGTCGTCCGGTGCGAGGAGGCATCTCCAGTGGCCGAGTCCCTTGCGCCTTACGGAACGGTCGAAATAAAAAGCTGTCCCGGAGCCAACCTCGTAGTTCTGCAAGGCGCGGACAAGCCTCCCGACGAAGCGGTTTCCGCTCTGCGTGAAAAAGGGCTGTTCCCGAGGGTGGTCGCTCCCGTCTTCTTTCCCGTCAAGGGCGAGCCTCCGTTTCGGAGCGCGGAGGAGCTGGAGAGCTTCGCTTCCGAGAAAAAACTGACGCTTGGGGAAGCCGCGCTGGAGTACGAATGCGCGCTCCTGGGCATGTCGCGCCTTGATGCGATGGACGAGATGCGCCGCCGGTACTCGTTGATGAAATCCTCGTGCGAACGCGTGCTGCTTGGCGGTGCGGTTCCCTCCACTCAGTTGCTCACACCCGTGGCGGATAAAATATGGAGCGCCGGCAAGGCCGATAAACTGCCCTTCTTCGGCCCCGGCTCGAAAGCCGCGGTGCGCGCTATGGCGGTAATGCACGCGAACAGCGGAATGGAGGTCGTCTGCGCCGCGCCGACCGGAGGAGCCGCCGGAACCCTCCCGGGAGTCATTTTGACGCTGCAGGAGGAATTGAACCTGTCCGAGGACGAGACGCTGATGCTGCTGTGGGCCGCCGCGTCCGTCGGCTTGATACTCGATACCCGTGCGACCTTCGCTGCCGAGGCGGCCGGCTGTCAGGTGGAGATAGGCGCGGGCGGAGCAATGGCCTCGGCCGCGTGCGTCGCGGCGGCCGGAGGCACTGTGCGCCAGGCGCTCGACGCGGCCGCGATCTCGTTTCAGAATACGATGGGTTCCGTATGCGACCCCGTTCAGGGGATCGTTGAGATACCGTGCCACACCCGAAACGCCGCGGCGGCTTCCGCGGCTTTCACCAACGCCGACATCGTCATCGGCGGATACGAAAACCCGATACCTCTCGACGAGACGATAGACGCCGTCTACGCGACGGGAAAGATGATACCGCCGGAACTGCGCTGTACGTCGCTGGGCGGCCTGTCGTTATGTCCGTCGGCGCTCGCCATGAAACGCAGACGGTGATTAACAGAGGAGAGTGTTGCCTATTCAAGGTAACACTCTTTTGGGAAATCATTTAAAAATATATCAAGTCATCACCGGCCCTGCTCGCGAGCACGTGATCTACTACGGATTGCTGCCGCCGGAGGAATGACCTTATTTTTTCCGTAAACGTACGGTCGTCATTCGGCCGTACGTTTTCAATTTGGAATTTTGAGTGACGTAGAGTTCAATCATTTGTCTAAAAAGTGATTATAGTAATTGATTTTATTTGACTTTCTTTCGTTGCGTTTCGACATCCTTCTTCGGGAGGCATTGACGCGTATCCGCTCCTATTCATGTGTCCCGCTTTCAGCCAACAGACATCACCCGGTTTGAAGGGAGAACACTAAACTGCATTCTCCATACACCCTTGATCTTCGGGTCAATGTCGTCCTTGTCTATTTGAAGCAAGCGGTACGCGAATTTTTGGAAAGGATTTCCTCCGTATATCGAATGTTGTCTGCATACCTTTGATTTAGGACAAAAGGGATTTGCACCGGGTAGTACATAATCAAGCTCCTTTTCCGATATGTTGCCGCATCGGAGAGCGTCTTGAAATCTATGCGGTCCGCGACGCTATTCTCTATATCAAGTTTTTGCGGTCATGTTCGGTAAAGACGGACTCCCATTCGTCCCGGTTGAACCCGACCAGCACGCGGCATTCGCCGACAAGCAGAGGCCGCTTGACGAGCATGCCATCCGTCGCGAGCAGTTTGAGGCACTCGTCATCACTCATAACCCTGAGTTTTTCTTTAAGGGCCAGCGATTTGTAAAGTACGCCGCTCGTGTTGAAGAATTTCCTGACGGGCAGTTCGCTTAACGCGAGCCAAGCTTTCAACTCAACGTAATTCGGGTTGTCCGTCTTTATGTCGCGAGTTTCGTACCGCGCGTGAAAACTGTCGAGCAAAGTTTTCGCCTTTTGACAAGTCGTGCATCTCGGATAACAGATAAAGGTCAGCATCATATCACTCCTCCGTTTATTTCATACAATACATTATATTACCCTTTACTCTCCTCAAATTAACTATCTTAAATCGAGATGAATCTGAAGAAAAGTTGTCAAGGCGGGCGGCGTTTGCCTTGGCCCGTATGCTGGACAACTTCTATTGTGGTTGATAAACTAATCAAACAGTATGTTCAATCCGTGATTGTATATGAACGGAGGATAAAGGTGTGAAAAGAGGCGGCGGCGAGAGTAGTTCGGGCGGCAGGAGTTCTGGCGGGAGAAGCTCTGGCGGCAGAAGTTTCGGCGGCAGATCAAGTTCGGGCGGCAGAGGCGGCAAAAGCGTGTTCGGCGGATCGGGTTCGGGCGGCAGGGGCGGTCTGTTCGGCGGGCCGGGTTTGGGTTCGGGCGGTTTGGGCGGAGGACGCGGCTTATTCGGCGGACGCCGCCGGTTCAGGTACGGCGGGAACGGCACGGGACCAGGAGCGATAGGGTGCTTTACGGCGATTCTTCTGGCTGTCATCGTCGCCGTCGTCATCGTCGGTGTAATTTTTATCATGGACATCGCCGAGAACCGGCCGGTTACTTGGTCGTCTTATCAGAGGGAACCGCTTCCGGCCGGCACCGTGAACGAGACTTCCTATATCCGGGACGACGCGAAGTGGCTTGTCCGTGAGGATACCGTCAAAAACAGCATGAGGAATTTTTTCAGGGCGACGGGCGTACAGCCCTACCTTTGGATTACGGAAACAATACGCGGATCGCGGGATGCGTCGTGGGAAGAAATCGAAGCGGCGATGAACGCGCTCTATCAGGAACAATTCACCGACGAGGGGCATCTCATCCTTCTTTTCTACGAACCCAGCAAAGGGGTTTACAAGACGGCTTACGTCGCGGGTTCGGCCGCGAAAACCGTCATTGACGATGAAGCGTCACAGATTATCCTCGATTGTTTCGATAAATATTATTACAGCAATTTAGAGGAAGACGAGTATTTCGCGACGGTGTTCGAGAAGTCGGCCGACATGATCATGCGCGCCTCATTCGGGGTGAAACAGGTGTTTCTCGTGATCGGAGGGCTGATTGCCCTGTTCATCCTGTATAAGATAACGGCGATGATTTTGCGGCACCGGCGTTTGAAGCGGCAGCAGGATATCGATATCCTGAACGCCGATGTAAGCAAGATAGGCGACGACGAAGCCGAGCGGCTGGCGGAAAAATATGATGACGAGTAGGAAAGCTGCTCAAAAAATCATAACGTGAAAGGGATAAAAAGATGAGTATTTTGGAAAGATTCAGCACCATTATGAGGGCAAACACCACCTCAGTTGAGGCTTCACCCTAATGCGCGTGTTGCTGAGGAGAACTGCGGGAACATCGTAAGCGACTGCCCTGGAGGCTTTTCGGGTTTTGCCCGAACCCGGCAAAAATTATGCTATTATATGATACAGTAGATTTGCGGTAATATTTCCACAATCCTGCGGAGGAGAGGGGGCGGTGCCGTTATGAAAAAATGGTATTGTTACGTGAACGGCCAAACATACGGCCCTTACGATGAGAATCAACTGAGAGAAAAGGCGAAGAAAGGTTCATTAACTCCCGATTCCCTCGTGTGGTACGGAGATTCCGCAAAAATTAAAACCGGCTGGGTAAAGGCCGGGGACACGGAAATTCAGACAATCTTTGAAAAGAAAAACACGAGCCAGGGGGGTAATATTAGGGAGGAAGAGAATACAAATGATTTTAAAAATACAATAGTGACAATGGCGACAAAAACACATCAAATGTTTAAGGAATCCGCGGTTGGACCATTGTATATGTTGTTTTTGCTATTTGGGCTACTTTGGTTCATATGGTGGATGTTCAAAAACGTGATTCTTGTGATTGGGCTGATTGTCCTCTTTGTTCTGTACAGGACAGCGGCGATGACTCTGCGGCACCGGCGTTTGAGGCGTCAGCAGGATATTGATATCCTGAATACCGACGTAAGCAAGATAAGAGACGACGAAGCCGCGCGGCTGGCGGAGAAGTATCAGAATCAATAGATACTTAGCGAGAATTTTTATGCCAAATTTGGCTGGCACGAAAATTTGAAGATTGTTTTTCCAGTTTATATGGGATAGGATAGGCTGCTCAAAAAACCATAACGCGAAAAGGAGAAAAAGATGAGTATTTTGGAAAGATTCGGCTCCATCATGAAGGCAAACATCAACGCGCTGCTCGACAAATGCGAGGACCCGGCGAAAATGATCGACCAATACCTGATTGATTTGAGGGAGAACCTCGTCAAGGTCAAAGAGGAAACCGCCAGCGTAATGGCGGTGGAAAAACGGTGTTCGCGCCAGTATGACGAGAACGAAGAGGAAATCAAAAAATTCCGGAATCTTGCGAAGAAAGCTGTGGATTCTGGAAATGAAGGGGACGCGAAGGTTTTCATCAAGAAATACATGGAGCTGGAAGAAAAGCGCGCGGCCCTTGAAAGCAACAAAAAAATCGCCGAGGAGAACGCTTCGCACATAAGGAACATGCACGATAAACTCGTAGAGGATATCCAAACCCTTGAGGGGCGCAAGACGCAGATTAAATCCACGATGACGGTGGCGAAAACGACCGAGAGGTTGAACAAGCTCGGCGACCCCCTGAGCAGGGCTTCGGAAGTCGGCGATAAATTCATCGACATGCAGGAAAAGGCGAACCGGATGCTGGATGAGGCGCAAGCTAAGTCGGAACTGAACGCTCCGGTGGTAAGCAAAGCGGATTCCCTCGCCAAGAAGTATGGGACGGCGGACACGGACGTCGAGGCAGAATTGAACCGGCTCAAAAACGGTTAAAGGCGGGGGCGGGTTTTGACCGGGACATCATTTCGCCCTGTGCCTTAAAACATAAAACCCAGCAGCCTCCAGTTCGCGAGGAAGAACATATATCCAGTCTCAATTATGGCTGTAATTATTATCACAGTTTTTTCCAGCCAGTGATAATCGGGGTTCAGTATTTTCGCCGCGATCCGAAACCAGAGCCACGCCAGTATGAGTCCGCCGGCAAGCGGAGCGACGAAAAGAATTTTCACTTGATAGGGCACGAATATGTGAAATTCGTGCCCTAAAATAATAGTCGCGACGGCGAGACCTACCGCGAAAAATATATTCACGGCACAGAAAACGGACGAAATCCCCCATAATTCCGTGTCGGAACTCAGCCCTTTTTCCCACGGAAATCTGCCCCTGTTGACGGAACTGCCGACGTAAAGGCCCGTAAAAGACAGGAGAGACGTAAGGATGAAAATAGCCGCTGCCGACCATTTCGCGTAATAACCTTCGTAAAACGCCAGCTTGTCGTACGTGTTGCCGACACTTCCCATCACGAGAGCCGCGACATGGCCGCGCGAATCTCTCTGAAACAAAATATGTTCGTCCTCGAACGCTCCGCTCTCACCGATTTTCCGGAAAACGTCATTTTCGCCTTTGACAGGAAGCCACCTGACGGAGGGCGAGTTGAATCCGGTATGATCACTGACGAGATAGCCGTCATCGACGGAAATTTTGATCTGGTCGGCGTTGAAGGCGGTTATTTTTTCAGCCGTGCTGTGGGAAATGTTATTGGTTCTGTAGTAGCCCAGCACGTCTTGAGAAAAAACTCCCTGCCGCTCGGGACGCGGCGCGTTCTGGTCCGCCGATGCCGGGAAAAAGCGTTCCACTAAAGATGCGCCGAGTTTGCCGCCGAAGTCAATCCCTGATTCGTTGGCCGCGAAAAAAATTCCAAAATTTTCATCCGGCACCAGCATCATGAAACTGGAAAATCCCGGCATGTTTCCGTGCTTTTGAAGCGTTCTGCGGCCGGCGGTCCGATGTTCGAGGTAGCCGAGTCCCGTTCCGTCTATCATCCTGTGGGGCGAAAAATGTCTGTTCATCATACTGCCCGAGTGAAGTGCCCCCAATATACGGTTCCTTCCTATCGCGCCACCCGACAGTTGGGCGATCATGAATCTCGCCATATCGCGTCCGGTGGTGCACATGCCCACCGCCGGTGGGTCGAGCCTGTATTCATAAGGAACCCTCGCGCCGCGCGAGTCGTACCCGGCGGCCAGATTCGCGGCGTCGTCAGGGGTGAGGTAGAAAACACTTTTATCCATGCCGAGCGGCCCGAAAATATATCTTTTTATCGACGCGTCGAAGTTCATCCTGGAATATCTCTCTATTATCGAACCCAGCAGGGCGTAACCCATGCCGGAAGTGCGGTAAAAAGATCCCGGCTCGCTGACCACGGAGGGCATTGTCTTGGACAGCCGCGACGCGTACGCCCGTTCGTCGGCGGACGTCGCGGCGGCGGTTTCGAGCTTCATGTAATCCAAACCGGAAGTGTGCATCATCAAATGCCGCAGGGTGACAGGTTTGTCGAAGCGGTTCGACAGTCTCCAACCACGCAGCAGGAGACTCACGTCCTCGTCGAGACCCACGCGGCTGCGTTCCGCAAGCTGCATTATTGCCGCCGCCGTGATGGGCTGCGTGACGGCGCCGGCCCTGAAAAGCGTTTTTTCGGCGTCCACGGGATTATTGGACGCGGTGTCCGATACGCCGTACCCTTTGAGATATAGTATCTCGCCGTTTTGAACCGCGGCAAAAACCATCCCCGGTATCGCCCGCTCTCTCTGTGCTCCGGCAATAAATCCGTCCACGAACGAGGCAAATTCCCGCTGTTCACCGGTTGGCCTCCGAGCCGGCGCGCCGAGCGCCGCACGGCGTTGGCAGACGACACCGGACAGCGCGCAGAAAATTATCAGAGCTGAGAGCAAAACACGTTTCACATATGACCTCTCACTGGCGTTTCTCTTTGTGCTTCACGAGTTTATCCCGCAAAGTACATTTTTCGAAGAATTTCTTGTCCAGATTTATGAAACCGTCGACATTCGGTATGAGGCGCCCTATATACTGCCCTTTCACGACCGCCAGCATGACCAGTTTCCCCATCACTCGCAGCGTATCGTATATCGGCAGATAATCCGTGTCCCCGCTGACGAAAACGGCGGTGTCATAGGCGTTGAAGAAGGCCATTCGCAGGGAATATATCGCGATGTTGACGTCGGTGCCCTTTTCGACCTTATAATACGTTTCGTTATACTTTATGTTCATCGGCACGTCCGGTTTCGTCGGCCTCGCCATATGCGCGCCTTCCACCACGTCGAAATTCCGCTGCACTCTCATGCCCGCCGCCCAGAGATAATATTTTTCGAATCCTTCGTCCTGCATCAGAAATTCGTCAGGTTTCGGTATAAACAATATCGTCTTCATCAGTTCTCCCGCGTTGATTGAGGCCACAATCTGACGCGGAAGTTCGTTATAATCGAGCCGGGGCGCGGTCTCAGGGCTGAAAAGCGAGCCAAGCGCAATATGGAAATTCATGTGATCAATAAATACCATTGTTCGAGCCATTCCATCACCTCGCAAAAATGCGGAACAGTTTTTTAAACGATATGATTATACCCCACTTGAGAGTTCAAAGTTCGAAAAATTTCAGGCGGCGGAGGTTCGGAAGTTTGGCGCAATAAAAAGGCCCCTTCTTCAGGGGGCCTCCTGCGCGTAAAATGACGGGCGGGCTAAAGGGTTATCGCTGGGCCCGCAAGCGCG
>JAISXR010000177.1 GCA_031270375.1 Synergistaceae bacterium
CCGATGCGAGTTTGGACACAGCCTGTTTCACGTCCATTTCATGATACCTCCGTAATATCTATGGGATCGTTGATTTAAACAGCTTAAAACATTTGACCGAAGGTTCCTCAATCGTGATACCGATTCGCACCGAGAGCCAGTTAAATGGGCTCAAGTTACTGGGCGCCGTTCCGCGCGGTTCTCCGTACACCACCGCACTTGCGTCTCTGAACGTTGTACCCTCGGCTCAGACGCGCGAAATGCGTTTGCAGGGAAAATAAAACAATAACGCGGTACTTCGGGCTCATCCCGCGTATAATCCCCATCTTAGCTTTTTTAGTATAAGGCATTTTTATGGATTTGTCTTATAGGGTTCAGAGGTCATAGGTTATAATCGTCGGTGCGGGGCGGGCTGTCCGCCGCGCCTTATATCGAGATTCATTCCGAGGGCCCTGAGAGTTTGCATAAATTCGGGCGAGGGCCTTCAAACTGGAGATGCCGCCAAGACGCATGGATAAAAAGTACGGTTCCGGACTGCTGCCGGTTTTGGTCCTCTCGATCGGGGTGATGTGCATATCCTCCGGCTCTGTTTTCGTGCGCATAGCCCAGGCGCCTCCTCTGGTCAAAAGCGCGTATCGGGTCGGCATATCATCCCTGGTCCTGATACCGCTCGCCATTGTCTTTCGCCGGGACGAACTGAAAAATGTCACGCGCCGCGGCCTCTTGCTGTCGGTCGTCTCAGGGGCCTTTCTCTCCATGCATTTCGCCGCCTGGACAGCGTCGCTGGACTATACCTCCGTCGCGTCCAGCGTGATACTGGTAAATACGATACCGATCTGGATAGCCCTGGCCGAAGCCGCGCTGGGCAAAACCCGCCCAAGCCGCAACATGCGGCTCTGCGTCTGTCTGAGCGTACTGGGAGCCGCCATAATCGGATACGGCGATATATCCTTCGACTCGAGGGCTCTCTTCGGGGACGCGCTGGCCCTGCTGGGAGCGATAGCGGCCGCCGTATATATCTTGTGCGGCCGGGAGGTGAGGGCGAAACTGGGACTGCTCTCTTACGCGGCGCTGTGCTACGGATTTTCGGCGGCGTTTCTGTGGGCCGCGGTGCTGGTCGTGGGCTATCCCGTTTCCGGATATTCCCAGGCGACGTGGGGCGCTATGATCGCGATGGCCTTTATGTCGCAGATAATAGGCCACAGCAGTTACAACTGGGCCCTCGGACACTTCAGCGCCGGTTTCGTAGGCATAATGCTCCTGGGCGAGCCGATCGGCAGCTCCATACTGGCGTACCTGCTCTTCCGCGAAGTCCCAGCCCCGGCCAAATTCATCGGTTTCGCGCTGCTTTTGGCCTCGATAGTCCTGGCATTTTCAGACGAAGGCAATCGTCAGGACGGATGATTTTTCATGTCTACATGTCCCTGAGATTATAAACGCCGCAAAAACAAATGTATTTTCCTGCAACGCGCATCTCTTTATAGAAAATGAGCCGTAGAACTGACGCTTTAAAATAAACTGGGAATTCGCGCAACACCGATGTAGAGTGATATATTCGCCGTAAAAATCACGGGCTTAAAGGTAACTTTCATTGCCGATGACGTAGGCCGTATTTGTCAATACCGTGTGTTCTTTCTTGAACCGTTTCGGCGGCGACATTTTCCTCGGCGTGATGGACGACGGCGAAGTTTCCGGCGTTCCATCGAAAACCGCGGCTAGTTTAGTCAGGAACTTCATCGGCACAGTCAGCAATCCTGACATCATATCGCCAACCGTTTATCTGACGCCGGAAATCTTCGAGTATGAGCGCAAGACGGTGATTCACATCCATATCCCGCCGTCGCCCGAAGTTCACACGTGTAAAAAGATCGTTTTCGACCGCACAGGCGACGCCGACGTGAAAGTCCGGAGTACGGACAGGATAGCGGAGATGTATATCCGCAAACACGATATTTACACCGAACGGCGCATCTTCAAATATGTGACGGGAAATGACCTGCGGCTCGACCTCTTGCCAAGACTTCGCCAAATGGCGGTGAATCGGATTTTCGACCATCCGTGGCAATCCCTGAGCGACGCAGAGTTATTGATTATCGGAACAAATATATAATCGGAATTTATAAGATAGAATAGGTATTTAAGCCATTTTATCAGTTGAAAATTCCGATTATATTTTTTGAACAAAGCGATAACATCGTGACAAAAAATGCTAGAAGTGAAAAGTTCCGATTATATTATCTCTGCAAAGTGTGAAAGATAATGACTGAGACTGCGGGTGACGGTCAAACATCGATAAGGAGGAACATCATGCAGAGAAAAACACTATCGGAACAACTTGAGGATTACGAGTCCGCTCTGAAAGATTACGGGTTGGGCTACTCGTCGCGGTTGTACGCGATGCGCAATGTGATGTCGATTATCCAGCGGCACAGGGAAGTCGGCGCGAAATACCTTGAGGGGCAAATCATTTCAGACTTTCTTGGCAAGATAAGCGAGCGATTTTACAACGGAGAGATCGGCAAAAATCAAGCGCGCAATACCAGACGAATGACCGAGCGCTTTGTGCACTTCGTCCAAACCGGAGAAGTTCAGCTCGAAAACATGCAAAAAGGCTCGCATATTGTGCTGTTGCCCGAGTTCCAACGTATCGCTGACGAGTTCCTTGCAAGCGGGGATTTTCACCCGAACACACGAAATGACATACGCTGGGTGGCGCATAAGTATTTCGATTGGTTAACGAGCCAAGGTTACAGAAATTTGCAAGGTGCGGGCGCGGAACAGATTCAGAAATTTTTGTTGGATTGCTCCGAAAAAATGGCGATGGGTACGGTCTATGATATAAAGCTGTATCTGACGAAGCTGTACGCATACTTTTACAAATCCGGCCAGTCTGAATCGTCATTTCATGCACTGCTGTCGTTTAAGGTAAACCGGGGCACGAAAGTACAGCCTGTGCTTCAAAAAAGCGAAATAGCGGCAATGCTCGGCACAATCGACCGCAGGACTGCGGCGGGCAAGCGTGCGTACGCCGTCATGTTGCTCGGGATCGTACTTGGGCTCCGTGCCTGCGATATTATTAACCTCAAACGCGCAGACATCGACTGGACACTCGGTGAGATGAAAATTTTGCAGTCGAAAACGGCGCGGACTGTCGTCCTGCCGCTGACGAAAGACGTGGGAGAGGCATTGAAGGATTATATTCTGAACGCCCGCCGGGAGAGCGAGGCCCCGCAAATATTCTTGCGGCTCAACGGCCCAATCGCCCCGCTGACATGCGCGGTGACAATAGCCGGAATCTACCGCGATTGCTGTGTTGCGGCGGGTTTACCTGTCAGCAGGAAATTTCACACGCTTCGCCGCAGCCTCGGCACGTCAATGCTTGCCTCCGGTTCGCCAGTCACAATGGTGGCGCAAGTGCTGGGACACTCGGATGTGGATTCGACGAAAAAGTATATCGCCAGCGACTACGAGCGCCTGAAAATGTGTGCCTTGCCGTTTGACGGGATAACTGCTGAGATTGGAGGCGCGAGATGAGCAAATTTGCAAGCGCGTTCGCGCTAAAAATCGAAGCCATGCTTGCGTACCGCACGGCGCGTGGCTTCAAAGAAGAGACTCCCTTGCTGAATTTGCTGCAATTTGACGGTTTCTGCGCCGAGCATTACCCTGGAGCCGATAAATTGACGCCTGAAATCGTATGGGGATGGCTTGACGAAGAAACGTCGGTGGAGACACGTTCATTCGCATCCCGGTCAAGCACGATCCGCCAATTCGGATTGTATTTGGACGCAGTGCGCGAGGACGCCTATGTCCTTCCCGAAAAGCTTGGCGCGAACAAACCGGGGTCCATTCCGCACATCTTTACCGATGACGAGCTGACTGCGCTGTTTGCCGAAATTGACCGCCTGCCCGCCAATCCGAACGAGCCCTTCCTAGCCGAAATCGCTCCCGTGCTGCTCCGTCTGACGTACACCTGCGGGCTCCGTCCCAACGAGAGCCGTGAAATGTTGGCGGAGAACGTCAACCTCGATACAGGCGAAATCGTAATCACCAACACGAAACGCGGCAAAGACCGTGTTGTCGTGATGTCGGACGACATGCTTGGGATGTGCCTCCGCTACAATACCCGACGCGGCATATTCGGCGGCGGCAGCCCATACTTTTTCCCGGCGAAAAACGGCAGCGCGTTCACTGGCGCGAAGATATTCGCCGTGTTCAACAGAGCGTGGACGGCGGCGGTATGCACACCGAAAAACCCCGTCCCGCCGAGCGTGAGAGTTTATGACCTGCGCCACCGTTTTGCGTCTGCCCGCCTCAACCGCTGGCTTGACGAAGGGCGCGACCTGTTTTCGATGCTGCCGTATCTGCGAGAGTACATGGGACACAATTCGCTGAATGAAACAGCGTACTATGTCCATATTCTGCCCGAAAATCTCACGGAATCATCGGCAGTTGACTGGGATAAATTCAACGCTATGTTTCCAGAGGTAAGAGACTGATGAAAACTGGTACAAATTCGCTGTTCGCGCACATTCACGACTACCTTAAGGTTTACCTGCCGAAACAGCGTAACCTTAGCAAGCACACTATAAGTTCATATCGCGGGGCATTGGAGCTGTTAGTTGATTTTGTGAAAACTCAAAAAAATACACCGCTCACTGACATTACGTTTGAAATGCTCACAACCGAAATGATTACGGCGTTTTTAAACTCGCTCGAAACCGACAGGGGATGCTGTGTTGCCACCCGCAATACCCGCCTTGCCGCAATCCGCGCATTCGTTAAATACGCCGCAGACAGAGATATTTCGACTATCGCCGTTCTTAAAGAGTTGAAAAACGTCGCTGTGAAGAAACCCGACAAAGCAGAGGTTATTGGCTACATGTCAATGGCGGCAATCTCAGCGATTGTCGAGGAAACCGAAATCAGCGCGCCTAACGGTCTGCGCGACCGCGCGTTCCTCATATTGATGTACGACACTGGGGCACGTGTTCAGGAGATGATTGGCATAACGCTCCGCGACCTGCGTTTCGGCAGAACGCCGACCATAATTCTGCGCGGCAAAGGCCGCAAAACACGTACTGTGCCGCTGATGGAGCGAACAGTTCAGTACCTGCAAAAATACCTTGCGGAGTTCCACCCGGACACGCCGCGTTCGTCAGATTTCCCACTGTTCTACGCCGTCACGCATGGCAAACCGCACTCGCTGAGCGATCGCCGCATACGGTATATGCTCAAGAAATACGCTGGCAAAGCCCGCGAGCATTGCCCGGAAGTCCCAGAAAACGTTCATCCGCATATGTTCAGGCACAGTCGGGCGATGCACCTTTACCAAAACGGCATGGATTTAACGCTCGTATCGCAGTGGCTCGGTCACTTGAACCTCGAAACCACACAGATTTACGCTCATGCTGACACAGAACAGAAGCGCGCCGCCATTGCAGCCGCGACTCCGCCCGACAACCCGCTGTTCTCCAAACTTAACCCGGAGCGTTTCACTGTCAACGATGAGGAGATATTGAAGCGCCTGGTTGGGTTGCGGTAACGTAAGAAGTAATCGGAACTTTTCATTTCTGCCGTTTTTCACCCGCCGTTAACGCTTTGCGCTTTAAAATATAATCGGAATTTTTAACTGATAAAATGGCTTAAATACCTATTCTATCTTAGAAATTCCGATTATATCTTTGTTCCGATAATCGGAATAATAGGAACGTTCCTATTATAAGGATAAACTGCCTGAGGAATTCCAAAATGCGTACGCGCATATCAAAGAACGGGTCAGCTTTTTGAGAGAGGAAAGCCAAAAAGCCGCTAATTTCATGAATCTTTGCTATCAGAAGATGATCTTTGCGGAGTATCCGTCCTGGGTAGCGAAAGACGCCCCGGACATTCGGCTCACCTGCCAGTTTTTGAGGCGCTGCGTCAAACCTTACTGGGACATGGAGCATGAACGCGCGGTGGTCTTCGTGTTCGACGGCATGAGGTACGATATATGGGACGAAATGGTCCGGCCTCTGTTTATCGAACGAATGGATCTCGTCAAAGATTATCCTGCCGTTTCCCTTTTGCCCACGGAAACCCATATCAGCCGCAAGTCCATTTTTGCGGGTACTTTCCCCGATTCCTTCGACAGAAGCCGCGGCGAAGACGCCCTGCTGAAAGAAACCATGCAAAAAGAGTTCGGCTACACAGGCCAAGTGGAGGTTTTGTCCCCCGAAGACGCCGGGACAGGAGAAACGGTGCGTTACCGCGCCGGGAACATTGACTTCTACATTTTTGAAATCTGCGACAAGGAACTGCACAAGATACCAGTGAAGACTCTGCCAGACGGGCGCGTAGTTCCCGGACGGCCTTTGGCTTTCATCTATCAGCAGCATATCAAAGACATCATCGACAGAGAAGTGATGACCATCGTTCGC
>JAISXR010000178.1 GCA_031270375.1 Synergistaceae bacterium
CGAGCTTTTCTCACGGGTTTTTCAGGTTGCTTCAGGTTGCTCTTTTTTTCCTGCCGCTCACGTTCTTCGGCGAATACCGTGGGGAGAACCGTCCCTCGTCTCTGTCAATGCGCGTTCAAGCGTGTCCAGCAAGACGCGCCGGCGTTCTTTTTCGGGGAGGTCATGCGGGATATCGTCCGGGAATATCGGTTTTCCGAACGTTACAGCGACGTGCCGAGGACGCGGGATTTTATGGAAACGCGAATACGCCTCGAAAGTGCCGTCTATCCATACCGGCACGATGGGAGCGCGCGTTTTTGACGATATGAGCGCGGCTCCGCCCTCCATCGGGGCGAGGTTCCCGTCGTGGGTGCGCTCGCCCTCGGGGAAGATCAGGACGCTGAAACCCTGTTTTATGAACTCCATGACGTCTCTCAGCAGGCTCGCGGCACTGTTTTTATTTTCCTGGCTCACCGGAACCGCTCCTAACGCGTGAAGCAGCGCCCCGAAGGGCCGAAATTTAAAAACGCCGTCCCACGCTATGAACCTTATCGCGTTGGGGAACAGCATCCCGATTAGCGGAGGGTCGAGATAGCTCTCGTGGTTGGCGGCCAATATGACCGGCTTGCCTCCGCTCTCCGCGAGAAATTTTTTGAGGTCGGAAAGCCCCTTCACTGACACGCGGTGATACAGAAAAAAATACACCCTGAAAAATATCTGAGCGAACCTGAACAACATCTCCGTCCCCTCCCGTTTATCTTGGCGATTATACTTATTCTACTATACAAGGATTATCCAAAACGCGCCCGTTATGGTATGCTTCTTTTTAAGAAAACGGTCCAAATATTGACTACATTTACAAGGAGGCATTGATTTGTAATGGAACAGATTCGCACACTCACGGAAATGCTGGAGCACGCGGCCAAAGTGGGACCCATGACGATCAGCGTGGCCTGCGCCGCCGACGCCGACGTTCTGGAAGCTGTCGAAGCGGCCCGCAAGAAGGGCGTGGCAAAAGCGTTCCTCACCGGCGACGCCGATAAAATTTCTCAGGTAGCGGAAAAAGTCGGCGTTAACTTGGCCGATTACGACGTAGTGGACGAAAAAAGCGGGGAAGCCTCGGCGGCAATGGCCGCCGTCGAACTCGTGTCGTCCGGCAAAGCGCAGATTCTCATGAAGGGGATGCTTCACACCGACAACTTCTTGCGGGCGGTGCTGAACAAGGAGAAAGGCTTGCGTTCGGGCAGCGTCATCTCGCACGTCTATTTTCACGAGATCGAGGGTTACGACAGGATAATATTCGTCAGCGACGGCGCTTTCATACCGTATCCCGATCTCCCCACCAAAGCCAAGATAATCGATAACGTGGCCAGATTCGCGCACGCTTTCGGCGTCGAAAACCCGAAAGTCGCCGTGCTCGGCGCGGTCGAGGTGGTGAACCCCGATATGGCCCCCACGATAGACGCCGCGTCACTGGCCCAGATGTCGCGCCGCGGTCAGATAAAAGGCTGCGTCGTCGACGGGCCTTTCGCGCTCGACAACGCTATTTCGGAGCTGTCGGCGAAACACAAGGGCATAGTTTCCGAGGTCGCGGGCCGCGCCGACATCCTCATCGTCCCCGACATCGAGGCCGGCAACATCCTGGCAAAGTCGATAGTATATTTCGCACGTAACAAAACGGCGGGGATAGTGCTGGGTGCCAAGGCGCCGATAATACTGGTCAGCAGGGCCGATTCCGCCGAGACCAAGATGTACTCGATAGCCGCCTCGGTGGTCTGGGCGGCGTACCAGAAAAACAAGTAAAATCGGCAATCGCGTATCGGGGGAGATAGCGGTGTCTCCCCCGGTGATATCTTGAAGATATTCGTGATCAGATCCAGGGTAAACGCCACTGAAATAGCGGTTTTCGACGACCTCGACGAAATCATGTACGAAACCGTAAAACATTCTTTTGCCGATCTCCATGTCCTTCGTACGCCCGCCGAGCAGGGACAGTGCCGGTTCAATGAAGTGTTGGAGGCGCTCGATATCATGGATTATCCCCTGAAGGACGTGGCTGTCGTGATAACCCAGATACCCTCGTTCGCGCTTCCTCCGGGTATTTATCTCTCGGAGGACAAACTTCTCGGCCATCTCTCCGACAGCGTCATGGAGGAAAACCACTTTCGCGCGGGCGTCTTCGCCGCACATCTGCTGAGCGACTATATCAACGAAAAATACGGCGCCGAAAGCATTCCTCTGGTGATGGAACCAGCCTTGGCGAACGAGATAACCCAGGAAAATTCCCTCTCGGGCTTAAGGGGCTTCATCAGGACGCCCAGGTTCAACGTCCTTTCCCAGCGCGTGGCGGTCACCTTCTTCGCTTGGAACGAATCCTGCAAAAACGCTAACGACGTAAGGGCGATCGTGGCCCACCTTGGCAAGGAGATAAGCGTCGGCGCGTACGACATGGGGCGCATCATCGACAGCAACAGCCCACAGGACGGCGAGGGGCCCTTTTCGCCAACGACGTGCGGAACCCTCCCCCTCGACGCGCTCATCGACATTTGCTATTCGCGGACATACGACATGGACGAGATGATCGCGATGATATCCCAAAAAAGCGGATTGTCCGCATACCTGAAGGACGTTTCCCTGGAACGCGTGTCGGAAGAGTACCGCGCCGGAAACAAAAAGGTCGTCTTCCTCGTGAAAGCGATGGCTTTCAAAGTGGCCCGCGAAATCGCGGCAAGGGCGGCGGCTCTGGACGGCAAAGCGCAAGCCATCCTGATTACCGGACATTGGGGCACGTTTCCCGAGTTCGTGGAGGAAATCGCCTCCCGCGTGTCATGGATAGCCCCCGTAAAAAATTACGTAACAGAGGGAGAGTTGTGGGTGTTGGCGAGAACAGCCATAGAGACCTACATCGGGCGTATCAAAATACTGCTTTACGGGAGCGACAGGAAATAAATTCTAAACGCCCCGCGACGCGTTCCAAACTCGCATCAATTTAAATATCCCGGCTTTTTATCGAAGATTTCAGCTCCTTTTGAGCGGCATTGAGATACATCTCTGGCCGCCTCTGCCCTTGCCCAGTTCGGCCCCGTTTATCTCGAAAACTTTGATGCTGTTGTCGCACAGGGCGCGGCTGGAGGCTTCGTTGATCTCGTAGGTGACCACCACACCGGGCGCGATCGCCAATGTGTTCGTGCCGTCGTTCCACTGGTCTCTCGACGCGGCGGTGAGATCCCCGCCGCCCGTTTCGATACATCTGATTTTTTCCAGGCCCAGGTGTTTTTTGAGACACCCGAACAGGTCGCGGGTTTCGGCCAGATCGACGATGTTTCCCCTTTTGTCGAAAGTGAGTTCCCAAATTCGGATATTGCCCGCGATACCCGGATAGATCGTGAAAGCGTCCCTGTCGACCATGGTGAAGACAGTGTCCAGATGCATGTACGCGCGCTGTTTCGGGATGTCCACCGCCAGGACTTTCGTTATTCCTATCTCGGACGCCAGCCGGCCGGCCACGTTCTGAATCGTTCCCGCCATGCTCCGTTCGCTCATCCCGATCGCGACGCAATTTTCGTTCAGGACTAGAAAATCCCCGCCCTCTATTACGTTGGGGTAGCGGTCTCTCCCTTCGCTTCCGAATATTATTTTGACATTCTTGAAAAGGGGATGGTGTTGAAAGATATATCTCGCGAAAAGCGGCTCTCTTCGGCGCGCGGGATAGCGCATCGCGCAGAGCGCGACGGCGTTCTTCACGAAAAAATACGGGTCGCGCTGGAAATAAAGGTTCGGCAGCGGATAGAACAAAAACGCCCGGTCGTCCGCCGAGACGAACGCCAGGCTCTTTATATTCCCCAAAATCCTCGCGGCTTCGCCTTTCGTCATGCCGCCTATCAGAATTTCGGCGGCTTCCTCCGCGGACATTTCCGCGACAGCCTGTTTCAGCGAGTCGGCGAGGTTTTTGTCCCTCGTCTCGAACATCATCAGGTCGTCGAGAAGACTTCGGCGAATGCCGGGCTCTTTCAGGACATCCGCGAGACAATCCTGAAAATAAACGACCTCCACGCCGTTGTTCACAAGCAGCGACGCGAAGTCGTCGTGGTCGCGCCGCGCGCGTTCCACCCAGACTATTTCATCTATCAAAAGCTCATCCTTGTTGTCGATGGTGACGTTCTTCAATTCTTTGCCGGGCCGGTGCAGGAGAACGCGCCGCAAGACGCCGATCTCGGAGCCGACGTAAACGTCATCGTTGGTATTCATCCGGTACTCTTCCTTTCTTTTTTTCGGGCGGGAGACCGCGAAATCCGTGCCCGCCCGTTCCGCGAACGCATCCGCTTCCGAACGCGGCGGCTAAATTTCGCGCAGCAATTCGGCTATTTTATCGAGACCCATTTGCAGTTGTTTTGAATCGTAAGCGTAACCGATACGCATACTGCCTTCCATGTCGAAACATTCGCCCGGAGTCACCAAAACGCCCTTCTCCTTCAGCAGCCTGACCGCAAATTCGCGCGATGGAATTTGTTTCCTGTAGTAAACGAGAGCGGTAGTGCCCGCCACGGGGCGAATGTACTCCGTCTCGGGCGTTTCCCGAACCCATTTGTCCAAAATGGCGCGATTTTTGCCGATAATGGATTTGCCGCGCGCAAAGAGGCGGTCTTTGTGCCTCAGCGCCAGCGCCGCGAACATATCGTCCAACACCCCGCAGCTTATGGTGTCGTAATCGCGCCTCGCGAGACAGGCGTTTTTGACGTCCGCGTCCCTGGTCGCTATCCATCCGAGACGCAGACCGGCGAGGGAGAAAACCTTGGACATGCTTCCGACCGAGATGCCTCTGTCGTACAAATCGACGATCGACGTCATGTATTCCCCGCTCTCGGAAATGCCTCGGTAAACTTCGTCGGACAAGACGTAAGCACCGGCGCTTTCGGCGATTTTCACTATCTCCTTCGTCATTTCATCCGGTATCCACGAGCCGGTGGGGTTGTTGGGGTTGTTGATGGTTATCATTTTGGTGTTTCTGTCCGTCAGCCGGCTCAATTCGTCCAGGTTGGGCAGAAATTTACCCGCGTAGGTCAGCTGCAACGGGCGCACCTCGGCCCCTATGGATTCGGGGATCGAGTAGTGCTGTTGGTAGGTGGGCTTCACGCACACCATGTTGTCGCCCGGCTCGACGAGGCTCATGATGACTTGATAATTCGCGCCGATGGCACCGTGAGTCGGTATCACGTTGTCGGGAGAAATGTCCCTGTACAGCGAAGCGATGCCCTGCCGCAGCTCGGGCGAACCCTCGATATGTCCGTAAGACATGCGCGTGCCGCCCAGTTTTCGCAGATATTCCTCCGCGTCCTCGCCGCAGAGTTCCAGCAATTCGTCGATACGAAGGGAGTCGATGCAGGTCTCTCCCAGGTTGTATACCGCTTTGGTCTCCCATTCGTTCATCCATTGTTCCACTTTGAAAGGGCGAATTTTCATGGCTGCCTCCTCTGAACTTTTATAATTTAACGGCCTCGCCCAGTATACAGCCTTTCGAATGGCCCGCGCAATCCGACCTTGCGGCCGAAACCACGGGCCGTTTTTTTCTGGCGGGAAGTATCCCGTTACGCCTCCTCGCTCGCCACTGGTCTCACCTTGGCAATGACGAATTCGTCCCCAATTGTGAGAAAAAAAGTCCGAGTTCAAATCGGAGAAAAAGTCCGCATAAAGGGTTAAACTGAACCTAAAACCGCATATGGCTTCTTCCTCACCCCTCAAACCCCGAATCCCGTACCCGCAGCGTCCGGCAGTTCTCGGAGACCGTCCGCACGGTCTGCTGGGTGAAGCCGTCGTCGGTTTCGGCCTCGACTTCCAATGAGACTTTGACCTTCGCGCCGTCAACAGAAGTCAAGTGTTGAATTATTTCCTCGACGTACTTCTGCGTATCTCGGTTAATCCGCGTGGTATCGAGGTCTGCGGACATGAAGAACCGTTTGTTTTTCGGCGCGGGCGGATTTTCGCCAACTCCATCGGGTTGTGTCAACGTGCCGCCTATTGGCGTATTAACGGTAGTTGTAGCAGAGTCGCCATTCCCAATGCTTGCGGGAACGCTTGTCCCACTGCCTGCGGCGCGAGCCTCCGCTTGACGCTTCGCCTCGTCGTCGGCGATCTGTTTTCGTGCCGCGGCGACCTTCACCAAATATCCGGAACGCTCGATAATGCCGACATACTGGTTGAATTTCAGATCAATGTAACGTGTGCCGTCAAAACCGGAGGCAAAGGCTAAATACTCCGTGGAGTTCAGCCCCGTCTGGATTGCCTTTTCGAGGACAGTATCGTTTGCCAGGCGCGGAAGATAACAATAAGTACAAAGATATTCCCACAGTTTTTTGACGCCGATGTTGTCGGTGTCTTTCCACAGCACATTGTCCAGTTCCATCAGCAAGAGAGCGGGGGCCCACTCCGTTATGATCGCCTCGTTCTGGAGCATCTTCCTGGCTGCTTTGGAGATAATGCCGTCGTTGCCGCCGCTGATGCGGATGGCGTCCCAGACGATCGTCTTCATATCCGCGTTCTTGTCTATGTACGGCACGAGAAGCCAGCAGTAGGCTTCCTTAATCCGAGCGTCCACGGTCTCGTTGCTGCGGCGGAGGTTGTTGTCGGTCTCACGGTTTTGCGCGGCGTCAAGGTTCAAGTCTTCGCTGTCGTCTTTGATTGACTTCCACGCAAGGCAGAGCCGCACTGCCTGTTTCAGGTTCGCCATCAGATCCTGGTCGGGCGCGATGAACGCGAGCATATTGCGGTAGATGCGCGGCGTATTGCCACGGTTATTCAAAATGTCCGTGACCGCCGTCATTGCCGTGTTGCTCCGGTTGGTCGCCTTGTACTCCTCCGCGGGACACAGGATGACAAGACGGGCGTTCTGCTCGTCCGGTACGTCGAGCGAGGACGACGGGCAGATGTGAATGCCGGCGAACGGAGGCTCCTTGCGAAGAGACCGGAGCCTTGTCTCGATTTCATATTCCACATCGGAAGCCGCAATTTGCGTGGCGCGGTCTTCCACGGTCTTGCGAAGCGTCGGGCGCGTGTCGTACCAAAAGCGGTCGCCCGACGGGTTCGTATAGAGGTAAGCAAGTGATGAAGTAAGCGTGTTCAATGCGTCGTTGAAGTTGGCGATGTTTTCGCCGGGCTGGATTACGCCGAGCCGAATGCGCGAAGCCTCGATGCCGCGCACGTTCTGGTCGCGCACGGTCGGCGCGCTGCCGAGCATGACCGTTCTCGCCACGCGGCGGGCGGCCAACTTGCCGCCGTAACGCGGGTTGGACTGGTCTTTCTGGTACGGGATGGAGTTCTTGCCGTCCACCTCGCGATCAACGAGCGCGTTCCATCCTTCGGACAGGTGACGAGTGAGTTCATCGCGTACGTTCGGCACGTCGAGCGGGATAGAACCGGGCATAATCATAAAACTCGCGTCGCTGCCCATCCAGAGTTCATGAATGACCGCCGCCATCAGCCGCAGGATGCCGCGCGTCCGCTGGAAACGCTCAAGTGTCGCCCAATCCTCATACAAACGGTCAAAGACTTCGGGATGAATCGGGTAGCAGGAAATCATTCGCTGCCGGTATTCCACTTCTCTCGCTTCAAGCGGAAAATCGCTCTGGTTCTCGTTGTACATCCGGCTGAACTTTGCGCAAACGGCGTCCCGCCCGTCAGGATTCTTGCAGTCGAGGAACAGCCTGCGGCGCACGACCTCAAAGCCCTCGTTCGCGGCAACCGGTTTCCAGATGGACTCCATGCGCCCGAATGTATGCTCGATTTCCTCTATCGTTCTTTTGCCGATATCCCCGCCCCGCTCAATATCGGATTCGGGGATGGACGCGGCCACAAGGCTGTTCTTGCTTGCCCGCGCCGCTTCCGTTATCTCTTGGATAAATGAAATGAAATTTTCATATGAGCCCGCGGGAAGTCCGGACACGCCAAATATCTTGCTTGCGTACTTGCTTAACTCGTCCATCAGCACGATGCACGGAGCGGCGGCGTCAAACAGGTTCTTCAATGCCTCGGAGCCGGGCGAAACGCCCTTTTTGTCCGCTTCCTTAACGTAATCGTAGAGTTTCGGTTTCCCTGCCGATTCCGCAAGTTGAGAAGCCATCTCGCCCCAAAGGGTATTGATGGTGATGCCGGGCATATTGTTCGGACGCTTGCTCTTTGTGGGATCAAGAGCTGTGCCGACGAGAACGGCCACATTCGCTTTCGGTAATGCCGAAACGCCCGTTCTTTGCATAACCGGCCTCACATTCGGAATTTTGTCCATGGAAACCTTACCCCGCATCATGTGATAGAGAGCAAGCATACTGTGGGTCTTGCCGCCGCCGAACGCCGTCTTCAACTGAATGACCGGTTCCCCGTCCTTGCCGCATACGCGGCGGAGCGACTGCTCCAAAAGCCCTGTCATGCCCTCGGTTACATAAGTACGGGCAAAGAACTCCACAGGATCGCGGTATTCATACGCTCCTTCGCCGCGAGCGACCTGCGCGAGGTCCGCGGCGAACTCGGCGTTCTTATAACGTCCCTGCGCCACGTCGGGATGAGGCTCGATAACGTCACGCCAACTGGGAAGCCCAAGGGCAGGCGTGTCCTTGAGTATGCCGGCGTGTTTTGTTTTCGGGACAACTGGAGCGGTTGAAGCCTCAATCACGGCGGTGGAGCCGTCAGGCGTTCCGTAACGGGATGTACGGAGCAAACCTCGAATCTCTTCCGCGCTGCCAGCATCAATCTGGTCGCAAAGCCGTGACATCGTATCGAGCGCGCGCCAGGTGTCGTCGTCGGAGAAATCCTGTCCCCCGATATGCGCAAGTCTGTTCCGAACGCCGACCAGTTCTTTGGCCCATGTCCGGTGATCAATGGACAATTTCTTGCGGAAAACCGCGTTCCAGTTGATGTCGAACAGCAGGAGGCAACGTTGGATGTCGAGCGAGTCCGTCAGTCTTTTGTCGTCACCCGAAACGGGCAGATCTCTTTTTTGATCGTCATACAGCGCGTCGATGACGGCAGTTTGCCACCAGTTCTCTTTATAATTATTTTTAAGTTCCCGGACGATGTAGGGGGCGAAGGCCCCGAGCATAATTCTGAACCCCCGAGAAACGGCTTCATGGTTGTTCTCCATCAC
>JAISXR010000198.1 GCA_031270375.1 Synergistaceae bacterium
CCTTCGGAAAGTGCCCGAGCTGATATTCCGCCCGGGCACGCCGTTGTTTTATTTAAGGTCTGCCCGCACGCTGACAGTATGTCAGTCCGCCGCGTTCTCCTTGGTGATGATATACGGGGATATCATTATGACCTCCGCGTCCACCTTACCGGTTTTGAGGTACTTCGATATCTGTTCGGTTATCTGACGGCCGATGGCGTCGGGGTTCTGCGATATCTCGGAGACCCAGAACTTTCCGTTCTCCGGGTCGAGCAGAGCCGCTTTGGATTCGGGGTTTCCGTCGAAGCCAATTATTTTGGTCGAGGCTCCCGCCGCTTTGATGGCCGCGAGCGCACCCGCCGCCGCTGGATCGCCGACCGTGAATACGACTTCGATGTCGGGGTTCTGGGTCAGTGCGTCGGTCATGAGTTGTTCGGCCTTGGAGGCGTCGCCGACATAGTTGCCGATCTCGATGATCTGGAATTTTTTGTCGGAGGCCTTCACTATTTCCTCCCAGCCCGCGCGCCTGTCGAGGCAGGACTGAGGCTCGTCGTAGTTGATGATGCCGACTTTCGCGCCCGCCGAGGCGAGCCGCACGGTCTCGCGTCCGCCGAGGCGTCCGCCCTCCACGTTGTCGGTGCCGACGAATGACTTCACGACCTTGGTCTGAGTACTGGTGCAGTCGAACGTGAACACGGGCACGCCTTCCCTGTCGGCCGCTTCCATCGCCGGGGTGGTGCCGCCCGGGTCGTTGCACGAGAGCGCCACGGCCTTGACTCCCTCGGCCACCAGGTTATTGATGTGGTCGCTCGTCACGTTTCCGTCGAGGTTGCCGTCGAGTACCACCGCTTCGATGCCGAGTTCCTTCGCCGCCGCGTTGATGCCTTTTTCGATCAGCGTGTAGAACACATGCTCGCGCGAGCCGACGATGAACCCAACTTTGTCTGCCGCCGCGGCGGGCAGAACCAGCAGCGTCGCGACCAGCGCGACCGCCATCATGAAACCGAACATTTTTTTCACAAAACATCTCTCCTTTTCGGCTGCCACTATCCTACCGTCTCGCCAAACCCGGCGCCCCGCATCTTTCACACGCATAAAACTGACGCGAATACGCCTGGTTTTGTCCTCACGGTTCCAATGGATTTTGGCTGGCCCAAATAATTTGGGTGTCGTCCTATGACGACGTGAACTTATTATAAACGATAAACGCGCGCGTGACAAAAATCAAAAGAAAATATTGCGGGTGAATTATTTTGGGTTATAATATTTTGTAACGCGCGATGGAACGCGGATATAATACCTGCCGACAGGCGATGTGGAGATTCAAGGAGGGATCTGCGCATGAGTGTATCCAATATCACCGGCAATGTTCAAATGGACGCTATGTTCGCAATGGCGCGCGATCACGCCAAACGCGGCGTGAAAGAGGCTGACGGGTCCGAAAGGGAACGCGCGCTGGAAGCTTTTCACAAGGCGGTGGGGGCCTGCGACAGAACTGTCGAGCGAATGATGGACAAGCACCACGAAAGCGTGAAAAAATCCGCCGAAAAACTCGCGGAGTATCTAAAGAAAAAGGCCCTGGACGACCGCGCGCGGGAACGCGCGGAGGATATGCGGGACATGAACGAGGATATTCAAGTCAAACGGATAAATCACCGCAATATGCTCGAAGAACTTCGCGTCAAGGCGTTGGACCGGGAAAAAATCCGCGAAGAACGGGACGGCCGGTCCCGATGAAAAAAATAAAAGCCGTTTTGTTCGACCTCGACGGCACATTGCTCGACACCATAGACGACATCGCCGACAGCGCGAATTACACCCTGGAACATTTCGGATACCCGACGCATTCGGTCGGCGCGTACAGGTATTTTGTCGGCCAGGGGGCCGATTACCTGCTCAGCGCGATAGTGCCCGAGGACGCGCGCGTCCCTGAAAACATGAAATCTTTGAAGAAAGTATATGTCGAACGTTATAACGCTCATTCTCTCGATAAAACTCGCCCTTACGACGGAATCGTCGAAGCCGTCAAAAAACTTCGCGAATCCGGTTTGAAACTCGCCGTGATATCGAACAAACCCGATGAGGCGACAAAAAGCACCGTCTTGAGCACTTTCCCCGAAGGGATGTTCGATTTTCTGGCCGGCGCAAAACCGGGCGTTCCGCTGAAACCGGATCCGGCCATCGTCCGTATCGTCCTGGACGAGTTCGGAATATCTCCGGAGGAAGCGTTTTTCGTGGGTGACACAAGCGTGGACCTCGCGACCGCCAAAAACGCGCGTTGCCTCTCGATAGGCGTCACATGGGGTTTCAGGCCGGAAGAAGTGACTGCGGCGGACTGCGTCATCGACGATCCCTCCGAATTGCCCGGGCTCGCGGCGAACCGCGGATGACGCGATACGGCGCGATGCCGCGCGACACCGTAGCTCTCGACGAAGGCACGCGCGCGCTCGTGATCATTGATCAGACCAGGCTTCCGCGTGAGGTCAGCGTGCTGTCGCTCACCACACAGGAAGAAATATACCGCGCCATCGCGACACTCCAGGTAAGGGGGGCGCCCGCGATAGGGGTCGCCGCCGCCATAGGCGTTTACCTCGCCGCGCTCGATATCGAGACCGATGACTGGACGGAATTTCATTCTCGTTTCGTCTCGGCCAGGCAATATCTCGCCTCATCGCGTCCGACCGCGGTCAACCTCTTTTGGGCGCTTGATCGTATGGAGGGCGTCGTGATCCGTAATAAAAACCTGCCCGTTTCGGGGATAAAATCCCTCCTGCGCGACGAGGCCGCGCGGATACATGACGAGGATATCCGCGCCTGCCGCGCCATAGGGGAGCACGGACTCGGCCTTATCCGTGACGGGTGGGGCATACTGACGCACTGCAACGCCGGACGTCTCGCGACGGTGAGATATGGTACGGCTTTGGCCCCGCTGCATCTCGGGCGCGAACGCGGTTACAATTTCAAAGTGTTCGCGGGCGAGACCAGACCGTTGCTCCAGGGAGCGCGCCTCACGGCTTTCGAACTCATGGAGGACGGTATCGATACCACCGTCATCTGCGACAATATGGCCTCGCGCGTGATGCAAAAGGGCTGGATACAGGCCGTTCTGGTGGGTTGCGACAGGATGGCGGCCAATGGCGACGCCTGCAATAAAATCGGCACTTCCGGACTCGCGATAATAGCGCGTCATTACGGCGTGCCTTTTTACGTCTGCGCTCCGACTTCCACGATCGACATGCATGTTCCCGGCGGAGACGGAATCGTGATAGAGGAACGCGGCGCGGGCGAAATCACCGAGATGTGGTATGGCGAACGCATGGCTCCGGAAGGAGTGGGCGTCTACAACCCGGCGTTCGACATTACACCGGCTGATTTGATAACAGCCGTGGTGACCGAGCGCGGCGTGCTGAAGCCGCCTTATGCGGAATCCATGGAAGCCCTTCGCCGGTAAAAGCGCCCTAAATGTATATGTATTGCCAAATTCGAGGAATTATGTTTATAATTGCGCCAATGATTCCTGCGGTGTGCGTGTAACGAGATATGTCTTGAGCCAACGTTTTTACCCCGCGCAGGGTTGCTCCGGACCGGCAGAAGCGGCATGGGCTGCGCAAGCCAAGGCCCGGGAACCCTCAACTCCTTGAGGAGCGGGTCAAGACAGTTCGTTCACGGCATTGCGGGATTTTTATTTTGCCGGAAAACAAGCCTGCGGATTTGGGTGTGTCCCAAATCCACAGGTTGGATGCTTGATAATGGCATTGCGGCCGCTAATAATGCCAGTTCAAACGAAATCGAACTTTCACCCACTGGGTGAAAAGCCCGAATCGCGTGAAACCAGAAATAAAGGATATCCACAAGGATTTCAACTCATCAACCTGTGGATTTGGG
>JAISXR010000209.1 GCA_031270375.1 Synergistaceae bacterium
AACTCGGAAACGCGACGCGCGCCTACGAACGCAACAAGGAGCTGTGGGATCGCAAACTGATAGCGCGCAGCGAACTGGAATCCGCCGAGATGTCGCTCACGCTCGCGAAAGCGTCGCTCGTGGAGGCGAACGCGCGCGTCACGCAGGCGAACGAATCCCTGCGCCAGGCCACGACCAACCTCGGCTACACGAAGATAGTCTCCCCTATAGACGGCGTAGTGATATCCCGCGCCGTTGACGTGGGGCAGACCGTGGCCGCGAGCCTCCAGACGCCCACACTGTTCTCGATAGCGAGGGATTTGACCCGCATGAGGGTGGAGGCCAATATCGACGAAGCCGACATTGGCAGGATATCGGAAGGGCAGAGGGCGACGTGCAAATTCGACTCGTGGCCCGACGAGATGTTCGAGGCGACCGTGGCCCAAAAGCGCCTGTCGCCGCAGACGGTCTCGAACGTGGTCACCTACGTCGTGATACTCGACATCGAGAACAGGGATAAAAAACTGATGCCGGGTATGACCGCCAACATATCAGTGATAACCGAACAGCGCGACGACGTTTTGAGGATTCCGGCGGCGGCTCTCCGCTTCACGCCCCCCGCCGACGCCATGCCAGCCGCGAAAAGGCAGGACGAGGGAGAGTCCGCGCAGGGAGGATTGCTTATGATGCCCATGCGCAGACCCGGAGCCGCGGGCGGCGGCAAGTCCGCGTCACAGACGGTGTGGCTGGTCGACGGCGGAGCGTTGAAGGGCAGTATCGACATCGACGAGACGGGCGTAAGCGACAGAACGTGGGTCGAGGTGCGCGGCACGGCGCTTGAACAACTGAGGGAAGGACAGGAACTCGCCGTCGCCTTCTCGACGGAGTCCGAGGGCGCGGCGGCCGCCGGCACGCGGCGATGAGCGCGATAATAGAGGTACGCCGTCTCGTCAAGACCTACAAATCGGGGGACAGCGAACTGAACGCGCTCGACGGCGTGTCGTTCTCGGCGGAACGGGGCGAATTCGTCGCGATAATGGGTCCGTCGGGATCAGGAAAATCGACCGCCATGAACATGATAGGGTGCCTGGATTCGCCGACGTCGGGCGAGTACATCCTGGACGGCCGGGACGTGTCGAAACTATCGAGGGACGAGCTGGCGCACATCCGCAACGTCACGCTGGGGTTTATATTTCAGGGGTTCAACCTGCTGCCGCGCCTCACGGCGCTCGACAACACGGCCCTGCCGCTGGTCTACGCTGGAGTGGGCGCGCGCGAGCGCCGGGAGCGCGCGCGAAAAGCCCTCGAACGGGTGGGGCTTGCCGAGCGCATGAAACACCGCCCGAACCAACTGTCCGGCGGTCAGCAGCAGAGGGTGGCGATAGCGCGCGCGCTGGTCGGCGAAGCGCCGATAATCCTGGCCGACGAACCGACGGGAAACCTCGACACAAAGACGAGCTTAGAGGTGATGAACCTGCTGTGCGCGATAAACGCGGAGGGGCGCACCGTGATCCTGGTCACCCACGAACCCGATATAGCGGAATACGCCTCGCGGGTGATCCGCTTCCGCGACGGCCGGATAGAGGACGATATCCGCCAGACGCCCAAACGGGCCGCCGCGTAGGATCAAAACCTCGGGCTCCGCCCGAACCCGGCAGGGAGCAAGCTCCCTGCACCCTTTTTATAAAGAGGTGATTTTTAATGTTCGAGGTATTTCACACGGCGGTTTCGTCACTGTGGGCGAACAGGACGCGCTCTGTCCTGACGATGCTGGGGGTGGTGATAGGGGTCGCGGCCGTCATCGCTATGGTGGCGGTTGGCAGCGGCGCTAGCGCGCAGATGGCGGACGTGGTGTCTGGTTTCGGGGTGAACATGATAATGATCCGGCCGGGCGCGCCGAACCAGGGAGGCGTCAGGATGGGCGCGGGAAGCGGCGCGCGGCTCACCCTTTCCGACATAGAGGCGATAGAACAGGAATGCTGGTCGATAAAGGCCGTCGCTCCGCAGGTCAACACGGGCGCGCAGGTGATATACGAGAACCGAAACTGGTCGACGTCGGTCACCGGAACCACCGCGGGATTTTTCGAGATACGCGATTATCAGGCCGAGTTCGGGCGCGTGCTCGACGACGAGGACGCGCGCAGCGCCGCCAAAGCGGCCGTGCTGGGCAGCACGGTCGCGAAAGAGCTGTTCGGCGGCATGGACCCGCTGGGACGCTCCATCCGAATCAGGAACATACCGTTCGAGGTGGTCGGCGTGCTGGCCGCCAAAGGACAGTCGGCCATGGGGCCTGATCAGGACGACATAATAGTGGTGCCCATCACGACGGCGCAGCGCCGCCTGTCGAGAAGTTCGTTCGCCGATTCGATCAACATGGCGTTCGTGCAGGCCCGCGACGTCAGCATGATAGACAGCGCGATGGACGAAGTGGCGGGTCTCCTCCGCCAGCGCCACCGCATACCGCAGGGTTCGGACGACGACTTCAGTCTCGGCAACATGACCGAAGCGGTGAACAGCCTGTCGCAGACCACGCGCGTAATGACGCTGCTTCTGGGCTCCGTGGCCTCCATCTCGCTCATAGTCGGAGGGATAGGCATAATGAACATAATGCTTGTGTCGGTGACTGAGCGCACCAGGGAGATAGGCGTGCGCATGGCGATAGGCGCGCGCGCGTCCGACATCCGGATACAGTTTCTTCTCGAGGCCGTGCTTCTCTCACTTCTCGGAGGACTCGCCGGAATCCTGCTCGGTTACGGGGCATCCGTGGGCATATCGCAGATTCTGAAATGGCCCACCCTCGTCTCGGGCGGAGCTGTGGCGCTCGCGGCGGGATTTTCCTGTTTCGTCGGCGTGTTTTTCGGGTTCTACCCGGCGTGGAAGGCATCCGCACTGCACCCGATAGACGCGCTGAGGTTCGAGTAAATCCTTGAAGCTCAGGACGCGTCTCGTGTTCTCGAATCTGCTGATGCTCATCATACCGGTGACGGTGAGCCTTGCCGTTTATTACGGGGGACTGCGGATATTTGCCACCGTCACGGGGGTCCGTGACAGCCAGAGGGAGTGGCGCGGAGCTATGGACGTCATCGGGGCGGCGATTCGCGAGATGAACGAGTGGGAAGAACGCGGCGCTTCGCTCGGCGAGATGCTGCCGAAAGCCGGCGATTTCAACTCGCGCAACGCGGACAGGGGATTGGCGCTTCTCATCTACAATAACGGGCGGGCTATAAACGAACCGCCGCCATGGCACAGCGACGGCATTCTGAAACTGGTTCTGGCGCGCGGCGACCGAGTGACCTACTTCGGAAGGACGGCGGCATGGGCCCGAACGATAAGCGGATATCGCGTGGTGCTGCTGGAGAACCTGCGCATATCGGAGATGACCGGCGGCTACAGGGACGTGATGTT
>JAISXR010000260.1 GCA_031270375.1 Synergistaceae bacterium
GCGTTTTTCCAGTCCAACGATAGCGGCAATGAGCATACCGCCTTTGAGGATGAATTTATCTTGATACGCTGATTTTGAAAGCCTGTCCAGGAACCGTTCAAACATATAGTTTTGCAATAGCACCTGCGGGGCGATGTTTTTTCTTTCTGCCAAGTTGCGGATGCGGGCTTTCAAGCTCATAGCCTTCGAACTCATAACAATACCTCCAGATATTTCCTTAAAATCTTGGTGATACGAAATACCTCGGCATATTTCCCAAGCCTGTTGAAGTCATGGTTCTTCATGGCCGCATAGTTCTTAATAGCTGCAATAAAGGTCTGATCGTCAATGCGGTTTCGGCTCCGCACGACATCGCAGACAGTCCGTTCGACATCGTAAGCACGGACTTCATGCCCCATCATGCTTGGTAAAAACACAGCGCCCAGCTCATGTGATTCAGGTTTTACGAAATAGACTTTGATATCTCCGGGGAAGGTCGCGGAAAGCCTTGCGTTGCTGGGGAACGTGACTGAATGCTTCGCCGGCGTCCTCTCGGCCATGCCGTGCAGAAACAGGGCTGTTTCATGAGAGTACACCAGCAGATTCATTCTCCGCTGCCAAATATATAACTCATCGGGAAAAGAATCGGGCAGGATATACTGGCCGCGCGCGACACGCTCCAACAACCCCGCGCGTTCCAGTTTTGAGAGAGAAGTCCTGGACACGCCAGCCTTCAGCGCGTCGGCGGTACGCATAATGCCGCCGTTTTTTCGGGTGAGTTCAGTAAGGACACCAACTATCAACTCCGGCTCAGCTCCGTTGGTGTAAATTCGTGTATATCGGTATAGATTCCGCATTCCAGAGCCGAGTTCATCGGCCGGTCATATATTTTGCCGCCGCAAAGCTCCACTTGAGAGCTGGTTAGTGAATTTAAAGCCTGCAGAAAAATTTGCGAAAACTCGTCCGCTTTATGCCTTGCACAGAAAGAAACGGCCAAGGTCAGTTCATGAGCCCGCGAATCTTTTCAGGAGGCAGGTCGGTACTCTCAGCGATGATATCCGGCGAAAACCCGCGAGAAACGTTTTTTTAAACAAACACGCGTCTTCGGTCATTTTGGCCACCCCTCATGCGTCTGCCCCGCGGCACGGTCCGCATTTTTTTCGGTTTTTAAACGGTGATGGTATAATTCACAAGTCGTTCCTGAACAGTTCGATATTTTCGAGAGGTGATACGGTTGCCAACTGGAGAATTTTCGGTAATGGCCGAATACGAAGTCGACGATGACCTGGTGTTGCTCTTTGCGAGGAGCGAAGGTATACCTCGGCTTGGAATATATAACCTCAACAACGACAAGAAAAAATACGTGCCGTTCTCGTACATCGAAAACCCTGAGCGCGTGCTCAAGATAAAAGTTGGACGGTCGAGCAAGGAATACCGCGTATCCGACCTCATGGAGGGCGTATCGTCGATCATAAAGGACTCCTCGGAAGCGATAAAGCTCAATGCTCTTGTCTGGAGGGGCGTTCAGGTTCTGGGCGATCTCGTGCACATCCCCAGGAGTGCGCGCAGCGACGCCGACCTGAACCTCATAGCGGAGAACAAGAAGGACACGCTTTGGTACGCTTATACGCCAAAACGGGGCAAATGGCGGGTTTATCCCTGTTTCGCTTTTGCTGACGCCGAGAATGCCGTCATGTCGTCCATGCTGGAAGAGGGCAAGCCTTGGCCGGCCCCCGCCCTGTCGGTCGAAAACGGCGCCCTGCCGTCCACGATGAGAAACACTCCGATCGTAAAAGAACTCGCCCACGTCAATCCGGCACGCTGGAGCGAATTCATGCTTCCCGTCTCGAAGGCGATGTTTCTCGGTTTCAGCGATTGGTCGAGCGGGGGCGAACACCTGTTCGGGGACGCGCTCTGGAAATATGCCCCCACGGAAAATTACAGGAGCGCGGAGACGATATCGGCCATATCATCGGCCGGCAGGCTCTTCATGAACAGGATTCTCGCGTATTTGCGCCTGTGGCCGTTATTGGAGCTGGTAAAATCCGAGCAGACACACGACGCCGTGAAGGAACTCGGAGAGCGCGGCATGAAAAAACGCGAGCGCTTCGAGATGACAGCTCCAAACCTCGACGACAAACAATTCAGGGTGACCAGGCTGATGGACGAGACCACGTCGGCCGTGGCCTTCGGAATCGAACCGACCACCAGACTGCCCGGCGAGAAGGACCGCATTCTCACGCTGACGGGAGATGTATGGGAGACCTGCCTGGACGCCTGTTCCCTGGGCGGCGAGCGCGACCCGCAGTACGCCTGCAACTCGGTGATATCCGCGGTAGAGACGAAGAATTGGTACAGGCGCATCGTGGAGTGCCTGACCTGGACCCCGAAGGCGGACGATGAGGAATAGTTAAAGCGGGTTCACCCGTTTCTGTCGTGTCTTGTCAGCGCCGCGAGTTTATCCCCGATTATCTGGATGAACTGCACCATGAGCACCATTATTATCACCGTCGATATCATCACGTCCAGCATAAAACGCTGGTAGCCATACCTCACGGCGAGATCGCCGAGGCCGCCGCCGCCCAGGACTCCAGCCATCGCCGAATATCCTATCAGGTTTATTATCGTAAGCGTGAAACCGGCGATGATGCCGGGCAGTCCTTCGGGCAGGAGGACTTTGCGTATTATCTCGCCAGTCCCGGCGCCCATAGCCTGCGCGGCTTCGATTATTCCCGGGTCTATTTCCCGAAGTGACGATTCGACGACCCTGCCGACGAACGGTATGGCCGCCGCCGACAGGGACACTATGGCCGCGTTTATGCCTATCGACGAACCAACGATCCACTTTGTCGGTCTCATGAGGGCCACCATCAAGATTATATACGGAACCGAACGGAACACGTTGACCACCGAGGAGAGCGCGGAATAAAAGGATTTGTTCCGCAGTATTCCCGTTTCGGCCGTAACCGAAAGTATTACACCCAGAGGCAGTCCGGCGGCGAAGGCGAAAAACGACGACATGCCCACCATGTAGAAGGTTTCGAGCGACCCTTTAATGAGTAATGCCGGCAGATCGTTCGACATAACCTATCACCTCCACTCTCAGTTTCATGTCGAGCAGGTATTCGAGGGCCCCCTCCTTGTCCTCGCCGGCGAGCTGCATGATGAGGGTTCCGAAAGGAACGGAGCGTATGTTGTCTATGTGCGCGACCAATATGTTCACGTCGACATCGAATTTTCTGACGAGGTCGGATACGATGGGGTTGGCCGCGATGCTGCCGAAGAACCATATCTGAAGCACCAGTTCCGAATTCCTCGACGGAGATTGCCTGAAGTCGAGCCCCGCGAATGACTCGGGCAGCTCCGACTGTATCACGTGCGTGAGAAGTTCTTTGGTGGCTTTTTTGATCGGGTTGGTGAAAATTTGCAGCACGGGTCCTTTTTCGACGATCTCCCCGTCTTCAAGAACCGCCACCGAGTCGCATATTTCTTTTATGACGTTCATCTCGTGCGTTATCAGTATCACGGTGAGCCCGAGCTTCTCGTTGATGTCGCGGATGAGCCTCAACACGGATTTTGTGGTCTGGGGGTCGAGAGCGGAGGTGGCTTCGTCGGAGAGGAGCAGGTCGGGCTTGTTCGCCAAGGCCCGCGCTATCCCCACCCGCTGTTTCTGGCCTCCCGAAAGCTGGGCCGGATATTGGTCGAGCTTTCCCTCTATCCCGACAAGGGAGGCGATCTCGTGCACCCTGTCGCGGATTTCCGGCCTCTTCCATTTCGCGAGTTCCAGCGGAAACGCTATGTTGCCGTATACCGTGCGGTTCAAGAGCAGGTTGAACGACTGGAATATCATGCCTATCTTGCGGCGCGCGGCGCGCAGCGCGTCCGGCGAAAGTGCGGTCATCTCGGTGCCATTTATGAACACCCGCCCTGCTGTGGGAGGTTCGAGCATATTGATGCAGCGAATCAGCGTGCTTTTGCCCGCGCCGCTTCGCCCAATTATTCCGAAAATCGAGCCTTCCTCGATGTCGAGAGATACATCGCGGATCGCGTAAAAATCGCGCATTCCCGATATTCCCGGGTCTTTTACCCTGTATATTTTGCTGACGTTCGACAAGCGGATCATTTCTATCTCCCCCAACATACCGGCCCCAAGTATATGGAGATGCTCCGCGTTGTCAAGTCCGCGGCGATTGAATGCCCGCAGTGGTTGAATCGGGTGGACGGCATAACAGTGTTAAAGGGTAGTGCAACATCATTTACTTTTTTTTGCGGGTATGAGTCAGAATTAAAGAACATATAATAAGAGGGATGATAGGGGGGGTATTTCAGTGCCTGCGATTGATCTGACTTTCAAGTACACTAAAAGACCTCTTCAAGACAAAAAAGCGCGTAAAGTGGCACAGACTTAATCGCATTTTCAAAGCCAAAGTTTTTCGTACTTGTCCTGATTCCATATCTCGGTTTAAAGCGGTT
>JAISXR010000290.1 GCA_031270375.1 Synergistaceae bacterium
ATATTTCAGCTATACTACCTTGGACGATTATTGAAGCGCGGATTCCGCTAAACGCATAACGTAAAGGGCAGGTGCAAAAAATGAACGATAATACAGTTGTCATCAACGGAAAATCTCTCTCCATAAAAGATGTGATGGACGTATCGCGGAAGGGTTACGGGATAAAACTCGGAGACGACGCGACAGGATGGGTTCGCGAGGCGAGCGAGCTCGTTCGTGAATGGGCCGTTTCCGACAGCGCGGTTTACGGCGTGACGACCGGATTCGGAAATCTCGCGTCGGTTTCGATACCGCCGGGCGACCGCGAAAAACTTCAAGAGAATCTGCTGCGCAGTCACGCCTGCGGAGTTGGGGAACCGTATCCCACCGATGTGACGCGCGCGATAATGCTCCTTCGAATCAACACTTTGAGCAGCGGGCATTCCGGCATCAGCATCGAAACGCTGAACGCGCTGATAAACCTTCTCAACGCGGGCATTCATCCGCTCATACCCTGTCAGGGTTCGCTCGGCGCTTCCGGCGACCTGTGCCCGCTCTCGCATCTCGCCATAGCTCTCTTCGGAGAGGGCGACGCGGAGTACGGCGGCGGGATAGTTCCCGTCAGGGAGGCCATGGCCGACGCCGGCCTGTCTCCGGTCCGTCTTGGCGCGAAAGAGGGCCTCGCCCTCAACAACGGGACCGCGGTCATGAACGCCGTGGGCGTCCTTGCGCTGGTCGACGCTCTCGCTCTCGCCAAGACGGCCGACATAGTGTCCGCTGTCACGTTCGAGGCGCTGCACGGCGTGCCTTACGCTTTTGACACCCGGACGCACCTGCTGCGCCCGTACAAGGGACAGGGCGACGTGGCGTCCAACATGCGCCGCATTACGGAGGGCAGTAAGATAGTCGAACAGTTCAAGAAGAACAGGGTTCAGGACGCGTACTCGCTGAGGTGTATCCCGCAGGTACACGGCGCGAGCCGTGACGCTCTGGATTACGTACGTTCAGTATTGGAGACGGAAATCAACTCCGTAACCGATAACCCGCTCATCTTCCCCGCCGAGCGCGAATGTCTGAGCGGCGGCAACTTCCACGGACAGCCGCTTGCGCTCGCGATGGACTTTTTCGGCATAGCCGCGGCCGAGTTCGCGAACATATCCGAGCGGCGGCAGTCGCGCATGGTCGACACGAACCTCTCGGGGCTGCCCCCTTTTTTGATAGAGGGAAGCGGCCTCAACAGCGGCTTCATGATTCCGCAGTATACGTCGGCAGCGCTCGTCTCCGAGAACAAAGTGCTCGCTCATCCGTCGTCCGTCGACTCCATCCCGACGTCGGCCGACCAGGAGGACCATGTGTCGATGGGAGGTTACGCCGCGCGCAAGGCGGTGAACATTCTCGGCAACGCGCAAAAAGTGATAGCGATAGAGATGCTGCTCGCCGCGCAGGCCCTCGACTTCACGCTTCGCTCGTTCAAGCCGGGCAAGGGCACCATGAGCGCTTACGAATGCTTCCGCGAATCGGTGCCATATATAGAGAAGGACGAATATCTCCACCCGCATATCATCCGCGCCGTCGAAGCGATAAAGAGCGGCGATCTGATACGCGCTGTGGAGCAAACGATAGGGGAACTGCTGTGATGGGACGGCGAGTGCAAACGATAAATACAGAATGACCTGAGGAGATTTGGGATATCAAATATCCATTTCCATTGTAATGCCGTCGAAATTTTTGTTGCCTCATTCGTGGCTTGCCACGCTTTTTCCTTCGGCTCCTCTTTATACTCGTAACAGCATTGAACACACAATCTTCAAAAACAGCATCTCTTTTTAGTGGGGCAATTGCCGGTAAATCGCGAATCGCACCGCACTGCCTTATAAACCGATTGCCGTATTGCCGTGTCGCATGGGGCGCGTTTCTGCTATACTTTTCAAGAAGGATATCCACATGGAGGGCGGACTTGCCATGAGTTTCAAGGAGAATATGGAAAGGCTTCAGGCCATTGTCGACGAGTTCGAAACGGTGTCTCCGGACATAGAGACCTCGCTCGGGCTTTTCGAGGAAGGAGTCAGGATAATTAAAGAGTCCCGCGAGTATCTCGAAAACGCCAAGAGGAAAGTCACCGTGCTGTCGGACGACGGCTTTACCGAGAAAGACGCCGAAGATGAGCGGGATTGACGCCCTGGCGTCGCTTCGCGCGCGATATCAGCCCGCCATTGACGCAGCGCTCGAGGGTATCTGCGCGGGTTTTGAGGTTCGCGTGCCGGTACGGCTAGCCGAGGCGATGGCGTACTCACTGACGGCCGGGGGCAAAAGGCTGAGGCCGATACTGTGCCTCGCGGCGGCCGAGAGGTTCGGCGTGCCGCCCGCCAGCGCGATGCCTCTCGCGACCGCCATCGAGTTCATACATACCGCCTCGCTGATACACGACGACCTGCCCTGCATGGACGACGACGACATGAGACGGGGAAAGCCGACGAATCACAAGGTATTCGGAGAGCATATGGCCGTCCTCGCCGGGGATTCACTGATGATTTGGGCGTTTGGATACGCGCTCTCGGGCCTCGACCGAAACGGAATAAAGGCAAAGCGCGTGATAAAGGCGGCAGCGTATCTGAGCGGCGCTTCGGGGCCGTTCGGCATATGCGGAGGACAGGTATTGGACACCGATCCCGAATCGTTCGAAGCCGGGGAAGATTTCGCATATAAGATAGCACATAGAAAAACGGCCGACCTGATTTGCGCTTCCGTTCTCACGGGGGCAATCCTGGGCGGCGTGGAGGGGAACGAAATCATCCTTGCCGAAGAATACGGCCGGCGCTTGGGACTGGCTTTTCAGATAGTGGACGACATTCTGGACGCGACGGGCACGCCGGAGGAACTGGGCAAGACGCCTCACAAGGACGAGCGACAGGGAAAGACGACCTTCGTCTCCGCCTTCGGCTTGGATAGAGCGCGCGGGCTCGCCGAGGATGAGTCCGCCAAGGCCGCCAAAGCGGCGGCGTCCTTATGGGGTGCGAGGGACGAGCTGGCACTGCTCGCGGAAGAACTCGCGCATAGGAGCGCCTGAGAGGAAAAAACGGGCGAACGCATGCGGCGCGCCAGACTGGAGAGATTGGACAAACTGCTCGTGACGCGCGGGCTGGCGGCTTCGAGGAGCGACGCCGCGGACATGATAGCCCGCGGGCGCGTCGCGGTGGGCGGCATACGGCGTGAGAAGCCATCCGCGGCGTTTCGTCCCGAATCGTCCATAGATGTGGCCGCCCCCGGGGAAAGACGGTACGTGGGTCGCGGCGCGCACAAACTGCTGAAGGCGCTCGATGAATGGGAGATAGACCCGAAAGGGCTCGACTGCGCCGACATCGGCGCTTCGACCGGGGGTTTCACTCAGGTGTTGCTGGACAGGGGCGCTTCGAGAGTGGCGGCCGTGGATGTTGGATACGGCCAGCTAGCGTGGGAACTCAGGAACGACCCGAGGGTGAAGGTCATGGAGCGCACCAACGCGAGATATCTCGTCCCCGGAGATATCGGCTGGCTATCGGCTATAGTGACCGTGGACGTCTCATTCATATCACTTAAAACCGTATTGCCGGCCGTCACCGAATTGACGCGGGACGGGGGGGCAATTCTGGCGTTGGTGAAACCGCAGTTCGAGGTGGGACGCGAGCGGGTGGGAAAAGGCGTGGTGCGCGACCCGGTACTTCACGCCGAAGTGCTGGAGGGGCTTGCCAAATACGCGGACACGCTCGGCATGCTTGAGTTGAAGGGCGCCGCTTATTCCCCCATCAAAGGCGCGGAGGGCAACATAGAATTCATTTTTTTTCTCTCGAAATCCGGCGAAGCATCCGCGGGGGAGCGCGTCGCGGATTTCGAAACTGTCATAAACGAAGCGCATCGAAATCTGGGGTGAAAAAATGCGGATTGGCATGTTCTTCAACCACGAACTTGAAGCGAGCGCGGAAGTGGCTTCTGTCATCCGGTCATCGGATTACGGCAGCGACGTCGAATTCATCTTGGGCGACGCCGACGCGGATCACGGCGAAATCGACTTCGCCATATCCATAGGGGGCGACGGGACGTTTCTCCTCACCTCCAAGACCATAATGGGCATGGGCGCGCCGCTTTACGGCGTCAACAGGGGGCGGCTCGGCTTTCTCGCTTCGGGCGACGCGAGGCGCGCCGCGGCGGATGTCGCCAAGATACTGGACGGCGATTACGAGACATACCCGATCATCCCGCTGAGGGCCGCGATTTCGGGCAGGGATGGGACCGAGAGCGCGATGTGGGCGTTCAACGAAGTGATGATAGTGAAAAATCTCGTCTCCCGTCCGATAGCGCTCTCCGCGCATATAGACGGCAAAAACCTCTACAGTTTTCTCTCGGACGGAATAATCGTCTCGACGCCCATCGGTTCCACGGCCTACTCGCTCTCGGCGGGAGGGCCGATAGTACACCCCGGCGTGAGCGGACAGGCGATCGTCCCGATATGCGCGCATTCCCTGTCGCCCCGGCCGATGCTGGTTCCCGCCTCGACCCTGATCGAGATCGAACTCGAATCACCTGCCGAAGGCGCCACTCTGTCGGCCGACGGCATGAACAGCACCTTCATGTCGCCCGGAGACACGGTCGGGATAACCTCCGACCCGGCTGGGCTCGTCGACGTAATAAGGCTCGATGGCGGCTCGTATCCCGACGTGCTGAGGGATAAGCTGAACTGGTCATGATAGCGCGGCTAGAAGTGAGGGGAATGGGAGGGGTAGAGAAAGCCGCCCTTGATTTCTCGGGAAATTTCATCGCAATCACGGGTGAAAGTGGGGCCGGGAAGAGCAGCCTTGTCCGGGCGTTCGAGTTCATCTCCGGTAAGCGCGCGCAGGCGGCGTTCATCAACGCCGGTTTTGAGGAGACCGAAGTGACGGCTCTGTGGGACGAGGCGGACGGCGAGATACTGACTAGGCGTTCGATGTCGCGCTCCGGCAAGGGACGGGCCTGGATCGGAGACAGCCTTGCGACGGCCGGAATGCTGGCGTCGCGCGCCGAGGGACGGATCGGGATTCAGAGCCAGTTCGCCCAACTGAACCTGCTCGACGCCGCAAAACAGATGGAACTCGTCGACCAGTGCGGTGGGCGCGAACTGACGGCCTGCACCGAGCGCCTTGGGGAACTCTTTCCCCAGATGATGGCTGTGGAGAAGGAGATATTCGAGATAAAGCGCCGCCGCGCCGAGCTGGAAAAAAAACTTGAAGGCGCGCCAGAGCGTGTCCGGCGCGTAAAATCGCTAGGGATAACGCCCGGCTGTGAGACGGAGTGGGAGAGGGAGCTGGCTTCGCTCGAACGCGCCGAAGCCGAGGCCGGCAAATACGACGATATTACAGCACGTATGAATGGAGACGAGAACGGGCCGGGGCTTCTCGATCAGTTGACCGTTTTCTTGAGGGAGCTGTATTCGATAGCGCCTCATGACCGCGCGGACGAATGGCGCGAGTTGGGCGAGGATGGGCTTTCGAAGCTCCAGGAACTTTTCGAGTCGTCGAGACGCGAACTTGGCCTATCGAGCCGTGAGGAAATAGCCTCGGCGCTCGAAAAATGTGAGGCGAGGCTCGGGCTGGTTCGAAAATTGAAGCGCGAGACGGGTTCGTCCACGGTTGAGGCCCTGCTGGAGTACGCCGCCGAGACGGAAGCCGAGGCAAAATGGCTTTCCGAATCGCTTGCCGAGTTGGAAGAAAAAAATTCCTTATCGTCGCGGCAGCGCGCTGAGGTGGCGTCATGCGCCAAAGAGCTGCGGCTCATGAGGACCCGGGCGGCGGAGGATTTCGGAGCGAGGGTGAACCGGAACCTGCGTGACCTGGGCATGGACGACGCGGTTTTTTCCGTGGCCGTAAACAGGTTCGACAAAGTGCGGGCAACCGGGGCGGAGGGTGTGTCGTTCATGCTGAGCCAGAAATCGGGCGCTCCCAGCCCGGTGGGGAAAGTGGCCTCCGGAGGGGAATTGAGCCGCATCCTCATCGCTATACAGGCTTCCATGGACCAGAGCCGCCTCCCGGAGTCGCTCGTTTTCGACGAGGTCGAGGCTGGGCTGGGCGGCAGGACCGCGCTTTTAGCCGGGAAAAAACTGAGGGAGCTGTCCCGGGGGTGCAGAACTATCCTTATTACCCACGAAGCGACGATAGCCGCGATGGCAGATCAGCACTTCGTGGTTGAAAGACACGACGACATCACCGAGGTGAGAGAGGTCGCGGGGGAGGAACGCGTCGCGGAAATAGCGCGAATGTTGGCGGGATCGGAATCGAGGGAAGCGATGGAGCACGCGCGTTCCCTGTTGGGTATGTAAGACGATTTGCGGGACGAAAGGAGGCGGAGGAAATGGGCGAAAAAAAAGGTGCTCCCTTTTTTATGTACCGCCATATGATAGGAGGACGTTCTCTGGTCAGCCCATGCAGGCTTGATGTGATGACGCGGGGAGACATGGACGAGGCGATGAAACTGCACGGCAGGGTCACGCGAGGGCTCAGCCCTGAGATTTTTGTGCCGACCGGCCCTGAAGACCTCGAACGTCTTGTCGGCGGCGAAGGCGTTTCCGTGGGGGTGTGGAGCGAGGGAAAACTGATATGTATGAGGGCCGTCATGACGGGCGCGTTATGGGTGAACGAGACGCTCGAAAAGATGGGGTTCCCGGCTGACGAGACGGGACGCACCGTCTACACCGATCACTGCATCGTCGACAGGGAATTCAGGGGCAACAACGTCCAGTTTCTGACGCACTACGCCATCGAACATCGCATAGGCGACGACTGCGGCGTATTTTTCACGACCGTTTCCCCTAAGAACACTTTCTCGCTCACCAACGTTCTGGGCTGCGGCTTCGTGGTGATCGGCATGAAGGAGTTGTACGGAGGATACATGCGCTATATCATGCGAAAACAGACCGACCGCGTGATGCCGATATGGACTCACGGGCATCTCGTAATACCCGTTTCGGACACAAAAAGTCAGAAAGAAGCGATAGCGGACGGCATGGTCGGCTACAAGATGATTCGGAAAAAGGGGCGCCACTCGATGCTCTACGCGCCAATGGCGGAGCATCCCCCGCGGGGATATTGGAAAAATATAGCCGACGGAAAATAAAAAATACCGAGATTGACGGTACGCGGCTACAAATTTGTGAAGGGGCGGAGGCGCGAAACAGGGACCGGTTATGAAGCGGGAGCAAAAGCGATGAACCAACAACCGCCGTGTACAATTTTTATAACCGGTAACCTGTTTGGTTCTCCGCAGTATCTCTGTTTCCATATGTGAGCGCGATCTTTACTGCAAATCAACCAATTTTTCGAGATAACCTTCATCAGCGATAAACGGCAGAGTAATATGTCCGTCGCCCCTTTTACGGTTAAACTCCGCTGCGGTCTCGATCGCGTGTTCGTTGCGCGCCCACGCGCGGCGCGCGACGCCGCTGATGACGTCCCAGCTCATCGATGAACGGATTATGCCGTCGACGCGGAGGCTGCCGTCAAGCACGAGGCCGAAACCGCCGTTTATGGCTTTACCGGTGCCGACTCCGCCGCCGTTGTGCAAGGCGACGAGGCTCATTCCCCTCGCGCAGTTCCCGGCGAAGCACTGTATCGCCATCTCGCCCATCACGTTGCTGCCGTCTTTGATGTTGGACGTTTCGCGGAACGGCGAATCCGTGCCGGATACGTCGTGATGGTCGCGCCCTATCATCACGGGACCTATTTCGCCGCGGCGGACCATCTCGTTGAATCTGAGGGCAATCCTCATGCGGCCTTCCTCGTCCTGATACAGAATTCTCGCCTGCGTGCCGACCACGAGTTTGTTACGCTCGGCGTCGCGAATCCACGCCCAGTTGTCGTGATCCTGAAAACGCCGCGAGGGGTCTATGCAGTCCATCGCGGCCTTGTCCGTCGCGCGCAAATCCTCCGCCTTACCGGAGAGGCAGACCCAGCGGAACGGCCCGTATCCGTAGTCGAAAAGCAGCGGTCCCATTATGTCCTCCACATACGAGGGGAATATGAAACCGTCGTAGGTATCCGAGCCGTTCCTGGCTATCTCCGTGACTCCGGCGTCGAAAACGGCCTTCATGAACGAGTTGCCGTAATCGAAGAAGTAAGTTCCCTTTTCGACGAGGGCCTTGATCAATTCGAAATGTTTTCTCAGGCTCCTGTCCACCAAACGGTGAAATTCTTCCGTATCGTTGCGCAGAAGGCGCGTGCGTTCATCGAACGTCGTCTCATACGGGCAGTATCCTCCGGCATACGCGGCATGGCAGGATGTCTGGTCGGACAGCAGGTCGACTTTTTCCCCGTTGTCCAAGGCGTACTGAAGCAGATCGACCACGTTGCCTTCGTACGCTATGGAAAGCGCCATTCCCTCGGACATGGCTTCCTCCGCCCACGCGAAAGCCTCGGGCAAATTTTTCGTCCGTTTGCTCACCCAGCCTTGGCTGTGCCGCGTTTCTATCCGCGACCGGTCGACCTCGGCGATTATGGACGCCGCGCCGGCAATTTCCGCGGCCTTCGGCTGCGCGCCGCTCATGCCGCCGAGCCCCGACGATATGAAAAGATGTCCGGCGAGGCCCTGGCTTTCGGTAAGGCTGAAATTTTTCCGCCCCGCGTTGAGGAGCGTGTTATACGTGCCGTGTACGATGCCCTGCGGACCTATGTACATCCATCCGCCGGCGGTCATCTGCCCGTAGTTCGCCACGCCCAAAGCCGCCGCGCGGGCGAAACCGTCCTGACTGTCGAACATGCCGATCATCAATCCGTTGGTGAGGATGACCCTCGGCGAGTCGGGTTTCGAGCGGAAAAGCCCGAGCGGGTGCCCCGATTCGATCACCAATGTGTGATCTTCTGTCAGTATCTCGAGATATTTTTTTATCAGGAGGTACTGCATCCAGTTCTGGCAAACCTGCCCGGTTTCGCCGTAGGTGACGAGTTCGTAGGGGTAAAGGGCGACATCGAAATCGAGGTTGTTGTCTATCATCACCTGAAAGGCCTTGCCCTCCACGCACTTGCCCTTGTACTCGTCTATCGGCTTCCCGAAGAGTTTCCCCTTCGGACGGAAACGATAACCGTAAATCCGCCCGCGCTCGCGGTATTCCGCAAGAAATTCAACGGCGATCTCCTTGTGGAATTTTTCCGGTATGTATCGGAGCGCGTTTTTAAGCGCGAGCATCGTCTCCGATTTGTTCAGAACCTGTCCTCTGTTGGGCGCACGGCGTATGCCGGGCTCGAATTCCGGCTTTCCGGGCAGACCGTCGGGGAAATCCAGCCTAATTTCAAGAACTTTTCCTGTCGAATCAAACATTCTTAATCCTCCCACGCTAAAATATCGAAAAACAGGGCGTTGCCTTATCTATACTATACTATAAACGTAGAAGAAGTGCGGCGCCAGTTTCACGCCCCAGAACGTATACGACTTATAGAGCGAAAAACCGCCCGCGTTCGGGGCTTTCACCCCGCTGATACCATTTCATTTGGAGTAACTGATGAAGGATGTGACAACTTACGGCTTTATATTGGGACACGAAATAAAACATGGTATGTCGATTACCGTGAGGCGAACGGTAAAAAAGCACATCGTAAACTTGGGCTCGCCGATGCCCTAACTGTGGCACAGGCCCGGGAAATGGCGAAGTGCGTTGCCGTTAAGGTCGCCAAGGGCGAACGCGTGAAAAAGGAAAAGCCAGCCGAAAAAAAGACATTGGGAGCTTTCCTCGAAAATACCTATTTTCCGTTTTCCGCACCTGCGACTTGACCATAAAACGGCTGATGAAATAAGCCGCGCGTTGACAGTCAATTTCAAGCCAATATCATGCTTCCTCCCGCATACGGAGCCTATAGGTGTCCTTCAAGCCCAAGTTTTTTTAACGCCTCAGCCGTACGGCGCGCGGTGTCGTCGCGTATTTCTTCTCTAGTAGCGTCTTTCAATCGTTCATAATCCCATTCGCGGAGTTTACGGATATCGTCAATCGTGAAGTTCAAGCTAATTTCCGGCGCTGGTACGTTATGTATCATCTTCCGTGTCCCCCTCGATAAGGAATGTCGGAGTGTAAAGCAACATTTCACGATACCCCGCGATAGCATTTACACTCTTAACTCCAGAGATAGTTTTGTAATTGACGAGATGTTTGAAATTCCACGATAAGACCATATCGCAGTTATACACGCAAGCGTAAGCAATATGCCTGCAATCATTAAGGCTTTTTGAATGTAAAATCTTCGCTTTGAGATATAGTTCTGCCAAGTCCAGCACTTCATCAGTTTCTTGCTCACCAGCCTTTATTTTCTCCCACAACCTGTGAGTTTCAGCCATCAGCGCCGGGGCGTCCTGCTGGTCGAGGTAACTGATTACCGAAGTATCTAGGTAAAGGCGGAGCTTCTTCACTGTGGCTATTCCTCCTTGGCGGCGGACAGTTCTTCCCGTATCCCGGCCAATTCACCGGTCAATCGTTCTTTTTTAGTCCTTGGCCCGCGCTTACCAGGGGTGTAGGATTCCACAGAGGCCCGGGGAATCAGCCAGTCACGGGCAAATTTAATAGCAGATAGTCGGCCATTCTGACATAATTGCTGTACTCGAATATCTGTTATTTTCAGTATTTTAGCTACCTCAGTTAC
>JAISXR010000062.1 GCA_031270375.1 Synergistaceae bacterium
GAGTTCCCACGCATATTTTTCACGGAGCGCCGCGTCATCCCCGCTCTCAAGCGACAGGCACAAGCCTTTTTTATGTTATAGTCGGACTTTTTTGCTGGACATGGATTTATTTATTTTGTATGATATGGAACGTAAATCCATATTATACAAACAGAAGGGATTTTGAAATGGTGAATTTAGAAAGGACAATGCGTCCGGTCATAGAACGGGCAGCGAATGGATTTCGGGTAATCCTGCTGACGGGACAACGACAGGCAGGAAAATCTACTATGCTGCAAGATATGGCGAAAGGCACAAAACGAAAATATGTATCGCTCGATGATATGAATAAAGGAATTGGAAAAACCGCAAAAGAAAGTCGGGATTGGCGCGGTGCTTTGTTTGAAGCCGGAAAGGATACCGCTCTCGCGCGAAGTCGTTTCGATCCCGGTTTGGGAAATTTGAACTAAATTATCAATTGGAGCTTGCCGTAAATGAGCCCTGACACTAAAATGTTCGATAAGATTGACCTATATAAATCGGAACTCAATAAAAAACGCCCCTTTCAAGACCCTGTTTTATTAAGAGAATTACAGGTATTTTACCGTATAGATTCGGCTTTCACCTCCAATGCACTCGAAGGCAATTCATTAACGCTGTCGGAGACGAAAATTATTTTGGAAGAAGGCATAACAGTCGGAGGGAAGCCCTTACGGGATGTCCTTGAAGCTATCGGGCACGGCGCGGCCTATGACTATATGTTTTCTTTAATTCAAAACAATTCTCTGTCGGTCAATGACATTTGCAAAATGCACCGGTTGTTTTATGAAAAGATCGACGCTGAAAATGCCGGGGTATTGAGAAAAAGGGAAGTGTTTATCAGCGGATCAGAACATAACTCCGACATACCGGAATACCAAGACCTACCTGCAGAAATGCGAAAACTTGAAACATGGATGCAAAAAACCAGAAAGAACACGCATCCCGTGCTTTTTGCGGCAAGACTTCACAAAAAGCTGGCGCAGATACATCCTTTTATCGACGGGAATGGCCGAGTCTGCCGTTTGAGTATGAACGCGGCGTTGATTCAAAACGGGTATCCCCCGGCAATTATTCCGCCGATTTTACGCAGGGAGTATATTGGAGCATTGGAAAAATCTTGGACTAACGATCAACTTTTCATCGAACTTATAGCCGGCCGGGTACTGGAAACGGAAAGAGATTTGATGAGAATGCTGCATATTCCTTTTCCTGACAAATATATAAAACATAACGACAACGAAAAATAAAGGGATACGGACATTTATCGCCGAAACATCCGGCGCCGGATGTTTCACCATATTCTGGCAAAATAGTGATCCAACGTTAAATCCTGCAGAAGTGAAGGGCGCTCCGGAGTCCAGCCCAGCGCTTTTTGAGTTGTCCGGCTCGAAGCGGGATTGTCCCGCCCCACGATCTGACCAAGGAAAAATCGTGCGCGAAGGCGGCGTCAGCGGAACCGGCTCCGCGCTTTAAGCTGTCCGTTTCTTCGAGAGAACCCTTGATTACGGCCGCTCCCGCTTTTTCCAGCCGCCGCGCCGACGCTTCGGAATGCGCAAGGCCGGTCACCGCGTGTCCCGCGCCGAACAATTCACTCACCACCGCGGAACCGATAAACCCCGTGCCGCCTGTAATAAATACGCGCGTTTTATTTTACCTCATTCGTCTGCTCGTCAGCTATATGTTGATTCAGGTCGCTCACTGACGGGTAAATTTTCCTGAAAATCTCGTATTTTTTGTTGTATTCTTCGTGTTTCAGGGCATTTGGTTTATAAGTTTCGCCCTGTTTATAAGTTCGCGAGGCGGCGTCCTCGTCATTTGAGTACACCCCCGAGCCTATTCCGGCGAGTAGTGCCGCGCCCAAGCACGCAGCCTCATCCAAATCCACTGGGACATTGACGTCGCGTCCGAGTATGTCGGCTTTGTTCTGCATCCAGAATTTGTTCCTGGTAGCACCGCCCACGGCGATTATCTCCGAATATTTTCCCCCGACGGCAATCTCCATTTTTTCAATTATCCACCTCAGTTGGAAACTCAGCCCCTCCAGCAGCGCCAAGAGAAAATCCGCCTGCGTGGTGAGTTGGTGGATCCCTAGGAAAGTTCCGCGCGAGCGCTGGTCAGCCACCGGGCTCACGCAGCCGAACACGTGAGGCAGGAAGTATAGGCCGTCCTTCGCACCTGCGGCGGCGTCCATCAGTTTCTCCCAGCCGCCCTCCTCGAAGTTTCTCGTCTCGAAGTTGTTCTTCCACCATTCGAGCACTGCGCCGGAGAGCATCGTCGCAAGAAGGCAGTATTTGTCCCTCGCCACGTGGCACTCGCACGACATTCCGGCGTCGCACATTTCTTTAGACGTTATGGCTTTAGTGCATGTGCTGGTGAGGCAGTCGAAGGAGCCGGTGCTTATTAGCAGTTTTTCCGGCGTAAGCGCATTGCAGGCCAAAGAGGCGCAGTGATAGTCGTGGCCGCCAATGACGAGCGGTATACCCTCCTTGAGGCCGAGTTCCGCAGCAATATCCGGTTTGACGCAACCCAAAACCGTCCCGGCGGGGCGTATCTCAGGCATTTTCGCTCTGTCCAAGTCGGATGCCGCCAGGAGTTCATCGGACCAGTCGCGGGCGGCAGAGTCTAGCAACGACGTGCAGTGAGCCATGGAGAAGTCGGTCGCCATTATGCCCGAGAGCTTCCAGTTCACAAAATCTTCAATTGTGAGCCATTTTTCAGCCTTTTCGTAAAATTCGGGCATCTCGTCCTTGACCCAGCGAATACGGTTTACCGTATCGAAGGGAACTAGCTGTTTGCCGCTCCTACTGAAGTACCAATAGGGGTCGTGACGATCGAGTAGGAGGCTGAATTGTGGTTCAGTTCGTCGGCATCTCCACGAGATGAAATGATACAGAACTTCGCCGGATTTGCTCACGGGCACCGAGTCCATGCCGAGTCCAGTGACGGCGATCGCTTCAGCCTTCTGTACGCCCGACTGGGCTTCCTTTATCACTGCTCGAGCGCAGTCCCATATTTCAGCTGGTTCATACATGACCCAGTCCGAATTGTCCTTGTCCGGTCTGTATGGCGTGGGACGCGTCCCCATTCCGAGCATACGTCCGTTTTCGTCGTAAATCGCCGCCTTGATATTGGTAGAACCAATATCAAGGCCCAAGAGAGTTTTCATAGCGTTCGTTCCTCCTTGCGTGTTCGCCGCACAGTTATTCCGCAAGCGCGTCAATCCTACCCCATACCGGGTCGAGCGCGTCGATTAGAGCCTTGTAGGTCTTGTACTTTTCGGAGTAATACTCGTGTCTCACCGGATCGGGTTCGTAGTGGGCCTTTATCCTCGTGCAGTTTTTGATCGCGTCCTCCATGCTCTCGAACGCGCCGACACCCACCCCCGCGAGCATCGCGACGCCCAACGCGCTCAATTCCTCGGCTTCCGGTACCTCGACGCGTACGCCCAGCGCGTCCGTGAAAATCCGCATCCACGCCGCGGATCGCGTCGCGCCGCCCGCCATCCTTATCACTTCGGGCATCGGCGTAAATTTGAGCAGGCGTTCGATGTGATACATGTGACAGAACACCACGCCTTCGTAGATCGCCCTCAGCATGTGCGGGAGTCCGTGGTTACCCTTGAGCCCGATGAACGCGGCCTTCGAGTCGATATTGACGTTGGTTCCGTAGAGGAATGGCAGGAATATTACCGTGTCGTGGTATGGGGCGGACTCTACGAGCGTATCGCACTTCTGGTAGATGTGAGCCTCCGACGCTCGGTTCATGAAGTTCTCGATCACCCACTCCAAGTTGGTGGTAGAAGTGGGGCTGCCCTCCATTATCATGTAGACATCGGGAAAGCAGTAGCGGTACACCATGAAGATATTCTTCGAGATCAAGGCCCCTTTATTGACGAAAGCGTTGATGCCCCATGAACCAACTATCACCACGATTTTGCTGTTGTCCGTTACGCCGACCGAGTATATCGCAGCGCCTGTGTCCGATTGCCCGCCGACCACCGGTGTGCCGACGGCGAGACCCGTGAGGGACGAGGAGCGTTCGGTGACGTATCCCGTTATCTCGGTGCAGCTTGCCACCCTGACGGGATAGCGGTCCATGTATTTCTCGATACCGTAGGCTTTGAAAATTTCTTCTGTGAACGTCTCGGTGGTCTGGTCCATGCTCGCTATTCCGGTCGCCTCGGTTATTTCGAGACAGAACTCGCCGGTGAGGAGATAACGGACGAAATCCTTGGCGGTGACTATCGTCTTGGCGCGCGCCAATGTCTCGGGGTCGTTGTCCTTGAACCACGCGATGATCGCCGGCACGTTGCCGGGCCATATCGCCTGGCGTATTTTCGGGAACACCTTGTCGTGCGTTCCGTCGGCGTACCATTTTTTGATATAGTCTTTCGCGCGCGCGTCACCGCTCATGACAGCGTCGTGAACAGGTTTGCCGTCCGCGTCGAACATATATGCCCCATTCGCCTGTCCCGTGACGCCTATCGCGAGAATATCGTCCGCGCTGACCTCGGCGCGCGCGATGACCAACCGGATGACCTCGTATGTCATTTTCTCGGCTTCTTCAATGCTACGCTCATTCATGTCCTGTCCGGGGTACAAAATGGTGAGTTTTCTGCCTTCCACAGCAATTTCCCTGCCCGTCAGATCGAACAGCGCGGCCTTGACCATCGTGCCGCCGATGTCAATTCCCATCAAGCATTTCATCTTATCTCACCTCCATAAAAATCATGGCAGTTTACGCGCAGGAATTTGCTGGTGGTCGGGAGATTCGAGTGGAACGGCGTGTCGTCGTAGCTCCACATTTCAGCGACGAGTATTCGGCCGTACCGCGTGCGTTACAACGCTTCACCAATGCGGACGAAATAGACCTTTTTCTCGCCGAATGGCACGTTACACATCACTATGTCGAACTTTTCCGTAGGTTATGAACTTTGACACTGACACGTATCTTCCGATCCCGGCAGGCATCCCCTATCTTCTCGGCCGCCATGAGCGCGGATAAACCTTACAAAAAAATTTTATTTAGGAGAAATCCATTCTGTATACTTTCCAAAAAATTCGAAACGATGGTAACTTTGCGAAATTATAGTAGATTAAAGCCTGAAATATGTCAAGGTCGAATTTAGGCCGCGACAAAGGAACAAAACATCAAAAATTGATTTTTTTGAGGTTGCCATGATATCATTGCATCACAGTATGAGGTGAACAGGGAAATATTCAGAAGAGTCGTGAGGTGAAAGGGTAATATGACGATTGAACTGGGACAGAAAGAACGTGTGCTTGCTGCCGTTAGGAAAAGTCAGCCGGACAGACTGCCGGTCTTTTGCGGCAGAATTGACGATTTGCCCTTTTGGCTCGAAAATTTTGGCGTATCGACCGAAAAAGAACTTCGGGCGCTTTGGGGGCTTGACTGTCAGAAAATGTCTTATTCCAAAATTTTCAACATCCCGCCAGATAAGACGATTTGGGGATGCGAGAACAACTGGGACGCCGGTTTCAGCAGTATGAAAAAATCCCCTCTGGCTGGAGTTGAGAACGTGGCCGAGGTGGAAGCGCATAATTGGCCGGATGTCTCCTTTGTAAATTTTGACGAGGTGAAGCGCGAACTTTCACTTTTGAACAAAAGCCACGCGCGGATTGGAACAATAGGTTTTCAGGCGTTATTCTGCGGACTGTGCGATATTTTCGGCATGGAGGGCGCTATGGTAAATATGCAGACGGAACCGACGCTGATAGAGGCGGCTATTGAGCAGATGCGGCGGTTTTTATATGATACTATGAAGCGCATACTGGACGAAAATGCTTCCGAGATGGATTTCTTTTGGATGGGCGACGACTTTTCAACACAGCGAGGCATGATGATTTCGCCGGATTTGTGGCGTAAATTTTGCAAACCGGTGTATTTGGAATTGTTCGAGTTGGTCAAATCGTATGGTGTTATGGTGTGGTTCCACAGTTGCGGAACTTTCGCCCCTGTGATCGGCGAATTGGTGGATGGGGGCATGGACGTGTGGGAAACCGTCCAGGCGCATCTGCCCGGCAACGAACCGGAACAGATCAAACAAAAATATGGGAGTGCCTTGAGTTTTTTTGGGGCGATAAACTGCCAACAAACGTTGCCTTTCGGCACAACGGAAGATGTTCGCAGGGAGGTACGCGACCGGTTTCGGGTGTTAGGCAAGGGCGGAGGTTACATCGCCGGACCGGATCACAGTCTCCAGGGGAATATTCCTTGGAGAAACGTGGAAGCTCTATTTGACGAAGCGCGAAAATGCGTTTACTGAGGCACGTTCGATTTAAACGCGAACTCTCTAAATTCGGCGTGAAATCTGCAAATTCAGTCATGGCACCATAGATTTTTTCGTAGGACTGCTTGCCAAGATACGGTTCTATGCAAGGCAACATGCCATGATCTGCGATCACAACGAAGAATGAAGGAGGAAGGAAACATAGAGGGCGCGTGGCAGATGGCCGGTTTTCACTACAGGGGCTATATGATGGAGCGCGACCTGGACAAAGCGGAATACTGGATATCCAGGACAAAGGAGATGAAGAATATTTATAATAACTTCTACCACGAACAGGCGGATTTGCTGCTGGAGCGGATAAAAAAGAGGAAGAATAAATTATGAATCTCGTCGCGGGAAAGTCCCTCAATGCCGAGATATATGTCTCCGTCTTCGCTCTCGCCTCTTTGGAGACAGGAGCCCAAAAAAGTATCAACTCCGTTTTGACCTGAGTCTTCTTCGGATAGCCGCGACAACGCCTATGTCACGGCGTTGTCGCGGATTCCTGGCCCGCCGTTCAGTGCGGCTTGGGGATCAGGCAGAATGGGTGGCCGGCTGGGTCCAGCATGACCACTATTTCCGGGATGAACTGCTGTGGGGCTTTTGTTGCCCCGAGTTCGACGGCGCGGCTCACGGACTCGTCCAGATTATCGACAAAGAAATCCAAATGTTCCATCTGCTGCTGTTTTCCAGGTTCCTCCGGCCAGACCGGCGGTCCGTAGCCTTCGGCCTCCAGGAAATTCAAGTTGATATCAGTCCCGGGCAGGCTGACCGATACGCCATGTCCGCCAAACTCATGCGCTATTTTTCCGTCCAGCAGCTTCACGTAAAAATCCGCAAGCGCCCGGAAATCGGCGCTATCAATTGAAACGCACGCCAAAGAAATATTGCCCATTTCAAAATTCACTCCTTTTCTGCGGTTTAATCATGAATTACGCCAAATTTTTTTCCAGACGGTCGAGTTCTTCCTTCAGTTTTTGGGGCAGTTTGTCGCCGAATTTGGCGTAGAATTCGCGGATGCCCTTCGCCTCCTCGCGCCACAAGTCGCGGTCGACATTCAGCAGACCCTTCAGGGTGTCAAGCGATATATCGAGGCCCTCCAGGTTTATTTCCTCGGGCCTGGGCAGGTAGCCGATCGGGCTTTCCACCGCGTCCGCCTCGTCGAAGGCACGTTTGATTATCCACTCCAGCACGCGCATGTTCTCGCCGTAACCCGGCCAGATGAAGCTGCCGTTCTCGTCGGTGCGGAACCAGTTCACGTTGAAAATTTTTGGCGGTTTGGGTATGCGCTTGCCCATTTCGAGCCAGTGGGAGAAATAATCTCCCATGTGATAACCGCAGAACGGAAGCATCGCCATCGGGTCGCGGCGGACCACGCCGACCGCTCCGGCCGCGGCCGCCGTGGTCTCGCTCGCCATTATCGAGCCCACGAACACGCCGTGATCCCAGTCCCTCGACTGATACACCAGCGGGGCGGTCTTTGCCCTGCGTCCGCCGAAGACCAGCGCGGATATCGGCACGCCCTCGGGAGATTCGAATTCACTCGAGATGCACGGGCACTGTTTGGCGGGAGCGGTGAAACGGCTGTTCGGATGCGCGCCCTTCGAGCCGTCGGCGCTGTCCCAGCGTTCGCCCTTCCAGTTGAGGGCGTTCTTCGGCGGGTTTTTGTCGAGGCCCTCCCACCATACCGTGTTGTCGTCGAGATTGTGAACGACGTTGGTGAATATGGTATTTTTCTGGCACGACAGAAGGGCGTTGGGGTTCGATTTCATGTTCGTCCCGGGGGCGACACCGAAGAATCCCGACTCGGGATTGACGGCCCACAGGCGGCCGTCGGGCTTTATGCGCAGCCACGCTATATCGTCGCCGACGCACCAGACCTTGTAACCCTTTTTGCTGTAGACCTCCGGCGGAATCAGCATCGCGAGGTTGGTTTTGCCGCACGCCGACGGGAATGCCGCCGCCAGATACCGTATCTCCCCCCGAGGGTTTTCTATGCCGAGTATCAGCATGTGCTCGGCCATCCAGCCCTCTTGCCGTCCGAGGTACGACGCTATGCGGAGGGCGAAGCACTTTTTGCCCAGCAGGACATTGCCGCCGTATCCTGAATTTATCGACCATATCGCGTTGTCTTCCGGGAACTGGACGATATAACGGTTCTCCTCGTCGATGCCGGCCTTGGCGTGAAGACCTTTGGTGAAATCGGCCGGATTCGCGCTCGCGTCGAGACATTTCAGGACGCGGACGCCGATGCGGGTCATTATCGCCATGTTGAGCACGACGTATATCGAGTCCGTAATCTCTATTCCGAATTTGGCGAACGGCGACTCGGGGACGCTCATGGAGAACGGAATCACATACATCGTGCGTCCCTTCATGGCGCCGTCGTAGAGTTTGCGCAGTCTGGCGTACATCTCGGCGGGGTCGGTCCAGTTGTTAGTGGGGCCGGAGTTCTCCTTTTCGCGCGAGCAGATGAACGTGCGGTTTTCAACGCGCGCCACGTCGTTCACCGCCGTGCGGTGGATGAAACATCCGGGCAGTTTTTCCTGGTTCAGGGCGATTATTTCGCCTGTGGAGAGGGCTTCTTTGCGAAGCTGGTTCAACTGTTCCTCAGAACCGTCTATCCAGACGACGGCGTCTGGTTTCGTCATGGCGGCCATTTCGCCGACCCATTCGTTTACCTCTTTGTTTTTCGTCAGTGACAAGACAAACATCCTTTCGTTCGACAAGATTTATTTTCATATTATAACGCTTGAGGTAAAAAAATAGCGATCGTATCGCGCATATTCGCATGAATTCTTAAACTGAGCGGTTCAGAATAGGCAATTCACTTTACAAATGCAAAATTCTTTCGGATATTTAACGTTTACCTATTGACAATTACCGGGATCAATGATAAAAATACTCATATAAATTATTCCTGCGCCGAGCGCGGATAATTTTAGCGGAGACGGACGGGATGTATTGACGTCCGGGAACGCGAAGAACCTTAAAATGCCAACTCATATAATCCCTTCATCTTCCTTTCAATGCCCTTCGGGCGGACGATGACCTGGCAGAAGACAAAAAAACGCCAGGCCAATCGTTTTCTGTCTTTTTATAATAAAATGATGCTGGGATTACATGAAAAATTTCAAGTGGGGGGACATCGCCGATGAAAGGAAAAAATATCGCTATTGCCGTGTTCAGCGGCACGGGAAACTCCCTGGAGGCCGCCAGGGCTTTGACTGCGGCTCTTACGGAAATGGGACGCGGCGTCGCGCTGTTTCCCATGGAACGGAGCGAAAATCATATCCGCCCCGACGCCGACGTGCTCGGCATTGTGACGACAGTCGCCTGTTTTTCGACTTATCCTACCGCTTGGAGGTTCATCGACGCGCTGCCTCCCGGCAAGGGGCGCGAGGCGTTTTTCCTGGCCACGATGGGCGGCTTCGGAGGAGGCATGCAGGGGCCTGTGCGGCATGTGCTGACCGTCAAGGGATACAGGCCTATCGGTTCTCTTGTCGTGACGATGCCCGGCAATTACGGAAATAAAGTGTTGGACGAGGCGAAAAACAAATCGCTGAAAGACGCTGCCGTCTCGCGCATCAGGGAATACGCCCGCGAACTCGAGGAAGGGACCGCGAGGTGGTCCGGAGGCGTCCCGGTCGTCTCGGGTTTTTTTGCCGCGCTGGCTCACGGACGCAAACCGTGGAATATGTTTCGCAGGATATTTCCCCTTACGGTTGCCGCGGAAAAATGCACCGCGTGTTCGCTGTGCGTAAAACTGTGCCCGGAGAACAACATAGCGCTCGAAGACGGGCTCGCCGTTCTGGGCGGCAGGTGTGAGTCATGCCAGAGGTGCGTCGCTTTTTGTCCGAGTCAGGCCATTTACGTTCCCGGCAAACCGTCGGTTCAGTATCGTGGGACGAGCCTCGAGTCGATCATGTCGCTGCGAAATTCGGACTGTTCTTGAATCGCGGATTCGAGGATTGTTTTTGGGCGGACTGTATGCTAGCATTATTGAAGAATCTTTAAGGGACACAGACAGATAGGAGATACCATGTTGAAAACTATAATGGTCATCGACGATAACCTTGTAAATTTGCGGTACATCGAAGGGCAGTTGTCGGGGCTATATCGCGTCATCCTCGCGAAATCCGGCGAACAGGGGTTGTCGATATGTTCGATGGAGAGGCCGGATATCATACTTCTCGATATAGAAATGCCCGTGATGGACGGTTTCGAAACCATAGCCCGGCTGAAGCGGGACATGGTTCTGAGCCATATACCGGTGATCTTCCTCACCGCTCATCATGATACCGCCACGGAGGTGAAGGGACTCGCGTCCGGCGCGGTGGACTTCATCACGAAACCGTTCGAAAAAAGTATTCTTCTCCACAGGTTGGCGCTTCATCTGCTCTTTGCCGAATATCAGCACAAACTCGAAAACACCGTCAAAGAACTTTCCGACAGCCTCAGCTCATCGTTCGCGGCGCTTGTCGAATGCAGGGACGCGAACACCGGCGGCCACATAGTGAGGAGCAGCCGTTACGTCGCGATGCTGGGACGGGAACTTCAGAGGCGCGACCAATTCAGGGGAGAGCTGTCGGATATTCAGATGGACATGATGGTGCGGGCGGCGCCGCTGCACGATATAGGGAAAGTGTCCGTAAGCGACGTGATACTGCTCAAGCCGGCGAAGCTCGACGAGAAAGAGTTCGAGGCGATGAAGTCCCATACCACCATCGGCGCACGAATAATCAAGGCCATGTACGACAGGACGCCGACGCAGCGATATCTTAAATACGCGACGATGATCGCCGAATGGCACCACGAGAAATACGACGGAAGCGGTTACCCGGAGAGACTGGCTGGCGACAACATTCCGCTGTGCGCCAAAATAATGGCGGTGGCCGACGTGTACGACGCGCTTGTCGACAACAGGGTGTATCGCAAGGCCATGAGTCACCGCGAAGCGTGTGACATAATAATGAAGGGAAAGGGAAGCCATTTCGACCCGTGGGTGGTCGACGCGTTCGAGACCGTGTCGGACGAGATGGAAGCCGAATCCAAAAAGCCGGTAACGGTTTCAGACCTTGTCGCACCGCTTGTGCGCGCGTGAGCGGCACTCAGACACACGGTAAGTTGCCGCGTTTCGTCAGATCATTTTAAGGCATTTTTTCAGGAAGCGTTTTCAAATCGACGCAGCGGTTATCTTTCTTATAAGGCGATGACGCTACTGTGGCGCGGATTTCCTTCTGTCTTGAACCGGGCGCGCCCCAGGTTACGGTCACTTCAGTCCCCACTGCCGAATACGCAATGTCTATGGAGCAATGGGAGATCATTTTGCGGAAATAATAACTGAAACATCTGTTAGTAGCTATGCCTATCACTTTGCCATTTTCTGTCACCTTGTCGGCGTAATTGCAATACCACTGTGTGCGCGGCAACTCCATGAAGTCATACGGCTCGCCGTTCCCGAACAGCGATGCGCAGACGTCAGCCACGTCGTCGAGATTCCATTCGAGCGTGACGATCTTTCTTTTTGGGTTCGCTGCTTCTTTTTCCAGGGCGTCCCTGCCGTAGAACTCGTGGTTCAAATCAATCCGCGCGCCCCAGCCAAGTTCCACAGGGTTGCGATACCACGCGGCAATATCATCGGCGTCGAAACTTCCGCGTACTTTCAGAAAATGGTCGAAGGGCGACGCTCCCAACATGTTCGGGTTGTATGCGTTCCAGTAATCGTTTTCCCCTTCGCCGGTCAGAGCCGGAAGGTAATCGTGAACTACGGTAGGGAAACACGCTTCCATGTGGTTAACCATAGCCGTTCGCGCGCCTATCCGCCTTATATTGAACTCCCGTCCCGCGGCGTATATCTCGTCGTAAATTTCCTTGCCCAGCTCTTTCGGTCCCTGTATTTCAAAACCGATCTCCCCGGCCATCCCCTGACGCAGCAAATCCACATCCACGCCAAAAATCCGCGCCGGGGCGAAATGCATAAATTTTATGCCGCGCAGGCTTGCGCCGGTAATTTTTTCCATCAAATAAATCGACTTGGGGCCGGATACCTGATATTTGAATTTGTTATCCAACTTCCGATAAGAAGCGTCGTAACAACCCTTTTTCAAGTTGAAATCGAGCCAGCTCCAGACCGGACCACCGGACTGAAATTCGAAATCGTCCTCGCCGAAACGCATCAGGATACCCTCGCCGATGACCTTGCCGTCGATATTGCAGAATATCACGTGTTTAGCCCGGCCGATGGCAAACTTTTCAAAACTGTTGACGGCGTAATCGGAGAAAAATTTCAAGGCTTGCGGACCTTTGACCCGGAACTCGACCATCTGGCTCCAATCCCCGATGTAACAATCCTCTTTCCACGACAGGTTTTCGTCCTGCCAGCCGGTATACTCCATCTTCTCCCATGAGCGCGTTATTTCCAAGCCCTGCCTGAGTTTTTTTACGTCATATTTCATTTAAAATGGCCTCCCAAGTTCCAGATCGTCAACAGCGTTCCGATTCAGGGTTAATTCCGATCATTTTCGCCGGATTGTCTCTGGTCATTACGCGTATATCTTGCTCCGAGATTCCGTCTTCCAACATCATACAGATGAAATTTTCGAGCGAAATTACAGGAGCTGGGTTGATCACTTGCCCGCTGTCGGTGCTCATGATTGTATGGGCCGCACCGGTCGCTTTTATGGCGTCGGATATTACCGCGGATGGGATGGGGTTCTTCATCTGATGTGTCGTATCGTTGACCACATGTTCGAGCATGGACGCTCCGCGCGACAGCGCTTCTTTCATCTGGTCGATGGTATAACCCTCCATAGGGGAAGTAGGGTGCGTCACGACTATCTTCTTCACGCCGCCTTTTTTCGCTCCGTCTATGAGTATCATCGCCTCTTCAAATGAAATATGCCCGGTGGCGAGAACTATGCCGGCCTCCGCTATGATATCTATTATCTCATTCACGGCGTCCTTCAGGGTACAGTCGTCATTGAGAAGACTGATGCCTTTTATATTGCCACCTTTCAACTGCTTCGCGAACATGGGGACGTTGTCCATCGCGCCGAGATAGTGTTTGGCATGTATCGTCGGCATCCAAACCTGTTTCGCGCCCATTTTCGCCGCGACTCTCACGGCGTCGGGGTTGAGCCCTCCCACCGAGTGATTCAGAGCGATTCCCCCGTATACCGAAAAACCGGTCACGTAATACGCTATCACCGCCCGCGCCGCGGTACACTCTGAATGGGATTTCAGCAGCACTGCCCTCATTTTCGCGTCCTTCGCCTGACGCGCGATTTCTATATCGTTGAGCAGCCGCGGGAATATATCCGGACCACCGTGAATGTGATAATCTATCGCGCCTTCGACCATGTTTTTGGCCGTTTGCCTGTAGTCCATTTATGTATCGACTCCTTCACGCTTCGTTTTCGTCTTTGTAAAGCCATACCGCGCCGCGCTCAGCGCCGCTGACACCCGCTCTGTAGGCGGCCAGGACGCCTTTTAGCGGCCTGTCCGGACACCGCCAGTTTTTTCTTCTCCGCTTCATTTCCTCGTCAGGGACATGAAGCGTCAATTTCTTGCCAGTTATGTCTATTTCTATTATGTCTCCGTTCTCGACCAAAGCGAGAGGCCCCTCATCCCACGCTTCCGGCGTCACGTGCCCGATGCACGGCCCGCGCGTCGCTCCGGAAAAACGCCCGTCAGTCACCATGGCCACGGAAGTATGCAGTCCTATGCCCACGAGCATCGCCGCTGGTATGGAGAGTTCCCTCATACCCGGCCCGCCTTTGGGCCCTTCGTACCGGACTATCAGCACAGAGCCCGGCGCTATGGTGTCATTCAGAAAATAATCGCGAACCTCTTCTTCCGAGTCGAACACTACGGCCGGTCCCTTGTGATACATCATTGAAGGCTCAACCCCGCTCTTTTTCACGACAGCTCCATTCGGTGCGAGGCTGCCGGTGAGCACGGAAAAACATCCGTCTTTATGAAGCGGGTCGTCCAGTGTATGGATGACCTGCCGGTTTATTTCCACGCGGACGCGCGACACGCTTTCTTTCAATTTTTCGCCGTTCGCCGCGAGGACGACTTCACCGTGGAGACGCGGCAGAATTGTCGACATCACGGCTTTCACTCCACCCGCCATATGAAAATCGTAAATATTGTATTTGGCGGAGGGTTTGAACTTGGCTATCACTGGAACGGACTGTTGGATTTCGTCGAACTCACTCAAGCCGATAGCGATGCCCATGACGCGACAAAGAGCGATTATATGCAAAATCGCATTGGTCGAGCCTCCGGTCGCCGAGACGTGGCGTATTCCGTTTTCAACAGCGTCCCGACCGATGAAGCTAGAAAATTTCCCCCCTTCGTTTGTCAACTGCACGACACGTTCACCCACGTCGCGCGCCTGCCTGAATTTCTCCCCGTCGCAGAACAACATCGTCGAGGAGCCGAAAGGAGCTATGCCAATCGCTTCCAGAAACGCGCCCATCGTATTGGCCGTTCCGTACATGGAACAGGTTCCGCCCGACGAACACATGTTCGTCTGCCATCGGTCGAAAGTCTCCCTGTCGATTTGTTTATCTTTGAACTTGCCAATGGACTCCTTGAGGTCGGACGTGCAAAAGACCTTTTCGCCCTCGTGATAGGGAAGCATAGATCCCGCCGTCAGAAACAGACACGGAAGGTCAAGACGCCCCGCTGCCATGAGCATTCCCGGTATGATTTTATCGCACGAACACAAAAAGACGAGACCGTCGAAAGAGTGTGCCTCCACCATCGATTCGATCGAAGCCGCTATCAAATCGCGCTGTGGAAGAATATAGTGCATCCCGTATCCTTGCGCCATTCCGTCGCAGGGCGCGGGTACGCAGAACGCCGCCGGCGCGCCGCCGGCGGCCCAGATACCTTCCTTCACGTAACCCGCCAGTTCTTTTAAAGGTTTGTGTCCGGGGTTGACGTCGTTCCACGAGTTGACCACTCCTATCACAGGTTTCGAGATGTCTTTTCTGCGATAGCTGACAGAACTCATCAAACCTATATAATACGCCTCAGTTATGTCGAGGCTGTCGCCTCTTCTGCCCATTACCGATTCGTTCCTTTCTCTTTGAACTCCGTGCCGAGCAATTTTTCAAAGACCTGTATCATTCCGCCCTTATCGCAGCCGCCCCAACCATTCAGCAGCGCCGTCTGATATGTCGCGGTCGCCGCGGCGAGAACCGGCATAGGGATCAGCAGGTTTGCCCCTATTTCAGCGGCGCTCACGAGGTCCTTGTACGCCGCTTTCATGGGATAACCGTCTGAAAAACGCCTCTTCAGTATTCTGGGGATGAAGAAATCCGAAGCGTAACTTTTACCCGTCCCGCTGTTTACAACCTCTCCTACTTTCTCACAGTCCAGGCCAAGCTTGACCGCCATAGGCAAAATTTCTGCGAGCGCGGCCGCGTTGATATCGAAAAGCAGTTGGTTGATCAGCTTGGTGAGCTGTCCGCTTCCGAGTTTTCCCGTATACAGGATTTTGTTTCCGATAAAATCGAAATATTTCTTCACTCTGTCGAAAACTGAGCGATCACCGCCGCACATCACGGTCAACGTTCCGTCTTTAGCGCGCGACTCCATGCCGGAAACGGGAGCGTCGAGAAAATCCACGCCTTTTTCGGACAATCTGCGGCCGATATCAAGGGCAGCGTTATATTTTATGGTGCTCAGGTCAACCACAGCCTGTCCTTTTTTCAGATACGCCGACAGACCGTTTCCTCCGAAGATTACGTTTTCCACAATCTCCGTGTTCGGCAGGCTCAGAAAAACCACATCCGATTTGGCGGTCTCCTCTATCGACGAAACAGCCGCCGCTCCCAGCGAGGTAAGTTCCGGGAAACGAGATTTGTCTATATCGTTTACCGTAAACGGCTCGCCGCACTTCAACATGTTGATGGCCATATATTTGCCCATAGTTCCTAAACCGATAAAAGCGACAGACATGTTTTGCTTCAACTCCTCAGATTGATAATGGACGATCATAGACGTCCGCGAAGCCGCCTCGAATTTTATAAAGTTAATCAATATCCGAAACGTTTTCTCCAGAGAGGAATGGCGTCCGGGTTCACGGTATTGACAGGCGGCTTTCCGCTCAAGGCTTCTATCGTGTTTCGCGCCGCGTGTTCCGCGATTCTCGCGAGTCCGCCGTAAGCCCAACCGGCGCAGTGAGGCGTCAAAATTACATTGTCGTATTTGAGCAGAGGATAGTCTGGGCCAGCCGGCTCCTTGACGTGCGTGTCCACCGCCGCTCCCGCTATCTCTTTGTTGGATAACGCCTCGTCCATCGCGGCGAGATCAAGCAGCTGCCCTCGCGACGTATTGATGATATACGCGCTTTTTTTCATGAGCTGAAATTCTTTTTTTCCCACACATCCTTTTGTTTTGTCGTTCAAAGGAAGATGGAGGCTCACGATATCCGATTCGCGGAAAAGAGTTTCCCAGTCCGTCATTTTTATCGAATATCCGAACGCGTCGCACTGTTCCTGCGATATATTCGGGTCATACGCGAGGATTTTGCAGTCCCATCCCTGAAGCCTTTTGGCCACGTGGCGGCCGATCGCGCCATACCCTACAAGTCCGACGATGTGCTCATAAAGCTCTCCGCCCGTCGTCGACGAGTCTCGCCAGCCGCCGCCGCGAACCTTCGCGTCGAGCCTTGCGTAACCTTTCAACAACAGAAGCATTTCCCCAACCGCATACTCCGCGACATCGAGTTCGTGGTTTCCGGGCGTGTTTGTCACGAGAATACCCTTATCCGCAGCAGCAGCCAAGTCGATGTGATCGACGCCTATCCCCGTTTTCCCGATCATCTGCACACGTTCGCATTTGCTCAGAATCTCTCCGGTAAACTTGTCCCGTGACATTCCGATGATGGCATCATACTCGTTGCCAAGTGCTATCAACTGATCGGCGGAATAAGCCTTCCCTACTTCCGATACGTAAGGCCCCACCGAAAAATCGCACCCCGATTCCTTGTAGAGACGGAACTGCGAATCTATTTTGTCGGTCGGCTCGATCAAAATCACCCGTTTGCCTTTCAATTCGTTCAAAGTCGGACCCCTCCCTTCCAGAGGAAAATTATCTAAGAAAAAGTGGCACATACGAGATAAGAACAACCATAATACCGCCCACAACAAAGAACGGTTTGCAAGCTGCGAAAATTGTAGTAACTGGAAGATGGCGGGAAAAAGAGTTCGCAACGAATACGTTAAGTCCGAACGGTGGAGTAATGGCTCCATAAATTAAATTGAAGACCATCATTGCGCCGAAGTGTATCGGGTTCATACCAAGGTTTACAGCTATCGGCAAGAATATCGGAGCTGTCAGAATAATAATCGGCGGCGTATCCATAAGCATACCCAAAATCAGCAGAATAACGTTGACAATCAATACATAGCCAAATAATCCAAGTCCAAGCGAAGTGACAAGCGAAGTCAAAGTTTTGACTAAACCATTCATTGCTACTACCCAACTAAAAATTTGGGAAACTCCAGTCAAAAACAAAACAACCCCGGCAACTCTGCCAGATTTTATAAATATATTCAACAGGTCTTTTAGGCTTAATTCTTTGTATATGAACATGCAAACAACAATAGAGTAAACAATAGAGACTACAGCCGCCTCGGTTGGAGTAAACTGTCCGCTATATATGCCACCTAATATGATAATTGGCGATAACAAGCCTAAGAACGATTCTTTCAAAGCTTTCCATACTTCACTGGCACTAAATCTTTTTTTATTAACTGGCTTGTTTTTTGAAGATCGCAAATAAAAATAGACAGCAATACAATATCCTATCATTCCGATCGTCCCAACAATTGCACCTGCTAAGAAAAGGTCCGCAACAGAGGTGTTCGTCATGGTTCCAAAAAGTAAAAAAGCGATGCTCGGTGGAATAAGAACACCTAACGTGCCGGATGTAGCAGCTATTGCTGCCGAAAACGCATC
>JAISXR010000109.1 GCA_031270375.1 Synergistaceae bacterium
TTTTGGCTTCGAGACCATAACCATTGTACGCGAGGGGGAATTCTGTTGCTACAGGTAACGCTACTGCTCCGCCGATTCCCCACGCATAGCGTGGGGCTTAATATGATGGCGAGTTATCATTTTTCAAACTTGTCCTCACGATTCTCATTGACGCAAATTAATCAATTTCAGTCAGTTAAACTGACTGAAATTGATTAATTTGCGTCAGCGCGTTATAATGCGAAGATGATAATAAATCGGGCGGTTAACATAGAAAGACAGATTAAACCGGGTAAAACTCTGCTTATTTTCGGCCCTCGCCGCGTGGGTAAAACAACGCTTTTAGAAAATTTTATCAGCCAAAGCAAGAGAAAGATAGTTTTTTACAATGGCGATAACCTCTCGGTGCAAAACAAATTTTCCCTGCCGGATATCGCCAATCTTGCTCCGCTGGTTGACGGGTATGAAATTTTGGTCATCGACGAGGCGCAAAATATTACGAACATCGGCCAAAGCCTTAAAATCCTCAACGATCAAAAGAGAGATTTATCAATCATCGCAACGGGTTCTTCGTCATTTACACTTTCGGGCCAAGTGGGTGAGCCATTGGTGGGCCGCAAGACGACGCTTTTTTTATTTCCGCTGTCTTTGGAGGAAATTTTACGAAACAGGACAGATAAACCCATGCCCATAATCTGGGAGCAAATGCAAGAGCAGTTGTTGATTTATGGAATGTATCCAAACAGCGTGCTTGCGGAAAATGACTCCGAGCGGCGGGATTTTTTGTGGGAATTGACCGACTCTCTTTTGCTTAAAGATATTCTGAGATTTCAGGAAATCAAAGGCTCGGACTTTTTGCTTAAATTACTGCGTTTACTGGCTTTTCAAATTGGCAGCGAAGTATCGTTGGAAGAGTTGGGGAAAAATTTAGGAATTAGCAAAAATACGGTCTCACGGTATTTAGATTTACTGGAAAAATCATATATTATTTTTCGTTTAAGCGGATACAGCCGCAATTTGCGCAACGAAATAAAAAAAATGCCAAAATATTATTTTTATGACATTGGCGTAAGAAACGCGGTAATTAATAACTTCAACCCTCTATCGATGAGAGACGACATCGGGAAACTCTGGGAAAACTTTGCGCTGGGGGAGAGGATCAAGTTTTGCGCTTACTCTCAAGTCCGCAAAAATTATTATTTTTGGCGTACCTGGGAGCAGCAGGAAATTGATCTGATCGAGGAAGCGGGGGACACTCTCTTGGCCTTTGAGTTTAAGTATTCTTCTGTCAAGCCAACCGCGGCTCCGAAAAAATTCAGACAAGCATATCCACTCGCCAATTTTGAGGTGATTTCAAGCGGCAATTTCGTCAACTTTGTCACAAACACGCCCTAGCATCTTCTTTATATCACGAATTTTCAGCCGATTATCCTCCTGAGCAGCGCTATAACCGCGCGCTTTTCCCCGCCGTCGTAAACGGTGGCGCCTATGCACGCCGGACAGCCGAAAGCGCATTTGCAGTTCGACACCGCGTCGAGGCACGACCTGAAGAGACCGCGGCCGAGTTCGAACAGCTCTTCGGCCAGCCCTATGCCTCCTGGAACATTGTCGGCCACGAAAAGCGTTGGGACGCGAAAGTGCGGGTCACGCTCGTGTCCCTTAACTATTATGTCGCCCCTGTCACACATCAGAAAGAGCGGGGCCACGCCTTTCATCAGGTTCACGAGAGCGTGCAGCGACTCTATCTTCTCTCCCTCGCCGAGAGATGCTGCCTCGGGAAGTTCTTTCTCCAGGTTTATCCAGAACGCCGTGGTGTGCATCTGCTCCTCGGGTATGTGAATGTTGCCGTAACCGACGTTTTCGTGGGTCAGGAGCTTTATCTTCTTGTAAATGGTCGGGCGGACGGCAAGAAGCACTTCGCCCCAGCCCAGATTGCCGGCGCGCTCCATTTCGTCCAGCACCTCGATGCGGGCGGACGCGTCTCCGTCGGTGTAGTAGTCGACATTCACCTTTTTGACGTAGCATCGCATCTCCTCGTGGTCGAGTTCCTCCACCTGATAGGCTTCACCGGCGTGGAAGTATATCGCCTGTGGAAATATCAGTGTCGGGGCCGTCTTGCGGTCCATCTGCCCTATCACGACGGGGTTAGAAGCGTCGGTGATGTCGTGTATCACGAAATTCTCGCTCGTCGCGCTGCGGAGCGAGAGGGACGCCGCGGGATACGAGTCCTCCTGCCAGAAGTACCGGCCCTCCGTGTTGTGCAGCACGTCGTTGCGGGCGAGGAAATCGAGGGCTTCGCTCACGTCCTCGCCGCCGAATTTCTCCCCCTCGTAAAACGGCAGTTCGAACGAAGAGCATTTGATATGTCCGATCTGGATGTAGGGGTTCGACGGGTTTATGCGGGCGTGCTCCGGCGACGCCCCGAAAAAATACGACGGGTTCATCGCGAGGAACTGATCGGACGCGAGGGACGAGGCCACCATGACCGCGGCCGAAACGCCGCCGTCCGCACGCCGTCCGGCGCGCCCCATCTGCTGCCATGCGGAGGCGACGCTTCCCGGATAGCCGTGCAGCACGGCGAGTTCCAGGGAGCCGATGTCTATCCCCAGTTCGAGGGCGTTGGTGCTCACCACACAATGGATATCGCCGTCGCGCAGTCCGCGCTCTATGGCCCTGCGTTCGTTGGGGAGATAACCGCCCCTGTATCCCGCGATTCTCTCCGCCGGTATGCGGTACCTTGCCGCCGCGTCCTGTATGTATTTCAGGAGAAGTTCCACGTTAATCCGAGAGCGGCTGAACACGATGGTCCGTATCCCGTTCCGCACAGCCGCGACGGCTATTCTCGCCGACTCGAAAAGCGACGAGCGTCTGATGCCCAGTTGCCAGTTCACGACGGGCGGGTTGTAGAAGATTATGTGCCGCTCGCCGGAGGGGGCTCCGTTTTCCGATATCAGCTCCATTTCTCGCCTCGTCAGTTTGGACGCCAGTTCCCGCGGATTCGCGATCGTGGCGGAGCAGCATATGAACGACGGGCGCGAGCCGTAAAATTCGCATATTCGGAGGAGGCGCGAGATTATGAGCGCGAGGTGCGAGCCGTATATTCCCTTGTACGTGTGCAGTTCGTCTATCACGACATATCGCAGGTTCTCGAACAGATCCTTCCATTTTGTATGATGCGGCAGTATGCCGGTGTGCAGCATGTCGGGATTTGTTATCACGATATGCCCCGACTTGCGTATCTTGGTCCTTACGTCGCCCGGGGTGTCGCCGTCGTAAGTGTGAGTGCGCACGTCGAGTCGCATCTCTTCGATCAGTCCGTGCAGCTCCGACAGTTGATCCTGGGACAGCGCTTTCGTCGGAAAAAGGTAGATTGCCCGCGAGTTCGGAGACTTGATTGCCGCGTCGAGCACCGGTATGTTATAGCACAGCGTTTTTCCCGAGGCTGTGGGGGTCACTATCACGAAATCCTTGCGGTTGAGGGCCGTTTCGACGGCGAGCGCCTGGTGAGAGTAGAGTTTTTCAATTCCGCGCGAGGCGAGCGAACGGATTATCCCTGGGTCGACCGGAGGCCAGCCGCTGAAGACAGCCGCGCGCGCCGGCAGCACCTTGTGCGCCGCCGTCTCTCCCGGCATCGACTCCACCCATTTTATAAAATCCGCCACGCTCATTTTCCCATCGGTGAAGACAGATTTTGCCATAAAAAGCACCCCCCTTAAATTATATATCTTTTCGGCTAACGCATTATTCGTCTGTATTTGTTCCCGATTTTTGATGTAAAATACATTAAGGTACAAATACGTTCGATGTCTGAGAAGGGGTCGGCCGATGAGGGGTCATCATGAAGAACAGAATTATATAGCTCCGGATTTTGAAACTCTTTACAGGGAACTTGGCGATCTGCGGAGCGAACTGGCGGCAATGTTCGAGGATCTGGAATTTATCAACAGAGTGGTCATTCCCCGCACACAGAACAATTACCTGATCAAAGTCGGCGCCCTGAGGGTGGAGCTGCTTCAGGCGCAGGTAAGCGTCATGAAAACCCGCCGCAGGATAGCGCTTCTGCGTTCTAATATCGACAGGGGCGAGGCTGTCTTATGGAACGATATCAATTACAGGATCGAGAGCGAGTTCAAGGAGTGGGACGCGAGGCTGGTTCACGAGTTGACACAGATAGAGAACGCGAAAGCGCGTTTTTCGTCGTTTGCCCCCTCGGAGGACGAAAACGAGACAAGGACGGTATTCCGTTCGCTCTGCCGCAAGCTCAATCCCGAGATAAACCCTGATCAGGGCGACGAGGTCAAATCGTTCTGGCCGAACGCCTGCGCGGCTTACGCTAACGGTGACCTCTTCCGTCTGAAAGCGCTTCTCATAATGTCCGACGATTATCCCGACAGTTACGATTTCCCCTGCAACGTCGGCGCGATGAGGGAGAACAGGGCGGCGCTGAAGGAACGCATAGCGCGGATGCGTGCCCAACTGCGCAACGCCAAATCTCATCCCGTTTTCGAATGGATGGCCCTCCTTCAGGACAGCAAACGCCTGAGCGAGGAACAAAACCGCCTTCGCGGCGAGATCGCCCGCATGAAAGCCCAGCACGCCGCGTTGTTCGACATGCAGAAATCGCTCGAGCTTCGCGGAGCTAAAAGATAATTTGCCCGCTTATTTAACGCCAATTTTGGCCTGTTTTTTTCCGCTTCCATATTCGCCGGACCGCGGTACCAAACTTTTAAGCTGTTAATACAACGGCGCCGGTATGCTTTTGTCGAGCCTGACGCCGCTAAAACCGCGCAACTTCCTTCACTTCGTGATGCCGGCGAGCGATTTGTATATTGGCTTTAACCGCGCGTAAACGTCGCGGAAAATCTTGTACAGCCCCTCGTATATGTCGGATTTTTCGGCGTTCGGCACAATGATTTTTATCGGAGGGTTCAGTTTTTCGGCCACCGAGAAATCGTCATACGCGCCCACGCCTATGCCCCCGCATATGGCCGCGCCAATCGAGGTGGCCTCCTCCAGATAATGGGGGACTTTCAGTGTGTGCCGCCAGACGTCCGCGAAAATCTGGAGCCATGTCGTGCCCTTCGTCCCGCCTCCTATCATGATCAGGTCGCCGATCTCGGTGTAATTCCCCAGAATTTCCAGTATCATGCGCAGGTTGAACGCCACGCCCTCCAGCACCGCGCGCGCCATATCACCCTTGCCCGACGATATGCCAAGACCGACGAAAGCACCCCGCGCGTCGTGGTCCCACAGCGGCGAACGCTCGCCCAGCAGGTACGGCAAAAAAAGCAGGCCTCCCGCTCCCGGTGGAGACTTTTCCACGAGTTTGTCTATGATTTTGTACGCGCTGCCTCCGGCGATTTTCGAGGCGTAACGCTCCTCCCCGCAGAGGGCGTCGCGGAACCATGCATATGAGTAACCGGCGGCTTGCATGGTTCCGCACGGCGTGTAAAGATTCTCGTCGAGGTGCACCCAGTTGAACGTCCGCATCTCGGGGTCGAAATAAGGCTCACGCGCGGCCGTCGAAATCCACGAGGACGAACCGACCACGTTGTAGGCTTTGCCCTCCCTAACGACCCCGGCGCCCACGCAGGCGCACGAGCCGTCGCCGCCGCCGGTTACCACGGGCGTACCTTCCAGGAGGCCGCAGGCCGCGGCTGCCTCCGCCGTCACTTTTCCCGCGACATGAGTCGACGGGCGCAGCTCCGGCAGCAGGCTCGCACGGATGCCAAAAGCGTCGAGCAATTCGTCCGACCATCTCTTTTTGCCTATATCGAGCAGGTTAGTGCTGGAGGCGTTGGAGTATTCGGTCACTATCTTCCCTGTGAGCCTGAACACGATATACTCGTTCGGATGGAGCATTTTATGTGCGCGTCCGTATGCCGCCGGCTCGTTATCCTTGATCCACAGCAACTTGGCCGCCGAGTAAGAAGCGCTGAGACGGTGCCCCGTAATTCTGTAGCCGGTCTCAATGTCCACGCGGCCGAGCATGAATTTTTCCTGCTTCGAGCTGCGCGTATCGGCCCATATCAACATCTTCCGGAGCGGTCGTCCGGATTGGTCCACTATCAGGCACCCCATCATAGTGCCGCTGAAGGTGACGCAAGCTATCTCCGACGGAGAAACGCCGGCCCCTTCCAGCAGCGTCATGGTGGAATCGCAGACCGCCTTCCACCAATCGTCCGCGTCCTGCTCCACCCAGCCGTCGTGCGGGTAATATGTAGGATAATCGCGGACCACGCTGCTTTTCAATTGCCCGTCGAGGCCGAACAGTGCCGCCTTGTTACCGCTTGTGCCGATATCGTGAGCCAGGATGTACCGTGCGTCGGGCATGATATTTCCCTCCCTAAGCGCCCCATCTGGGGTTGTCGGTTATCTCGGGTTTCCCGTCCACTCCCGCTACTATCAGTTTGCGGAATCCTTTGGTCTCTATGGTCGCGTAGTTGTGCCCCGCGTCGCCCCTGAAGGCGAAAAACGTGGTCAGCGGGACGGAACCAGTGTTGACGCTGCGGTGGGCGTACCGCTTGGGGACGTAGACAGCTTTGCCGGGCGCGATGGGATGGGCGGTCGTGTCCCCCTCCGGGTTTTCGATGAGCATGAAGCCCTCTCCCGAAAGGCCGTAATACACCTCGGCGGTTTCGAGTATCGTGTGGAAGTGGCCTTTGGTCATGAAATACTCGTCGCCGACTTTGCCGGGATACGTTATTGAGGTTCCGAAAGCTATATCACCCGAGTTCTCCGGCGCGCCGAGTTCGAAAAATTCGTACACAAGCGGGTTGTCCGGGAGCATTTTCGCGTATGCCGCGTCGTCGGCGAACATCCCCTTCATCTGCGCGAGATATCTTTTTGTGGAAACCGCCGTCTTCGACATGCCGTCGGAGAGAGCGAAATCAAGAACGAAACCCTTTGCCCAGTTGAAAGTACCTTTTTCCGGCATTTTTATTTTTCCTCCTTACGCTTCTTTGGCTATTTCGCTCAAATTATCCAACGTCGGCCCGTCGATTTCGATGTGAAACACCTCGGCGATGACCTGCGTCCATCCGTGAATGAAGTATATCCAGCCGTCCTCGACGCGCAGTTTTTTTCCCTCCCGCTGCGCCTGCGCCTGATACATGAATATGAGATCGCCTCGGTAATTTATCTCCCACACAAGGCTGTTTCGCGGATAAGACACCGCGTCGGTGGTCGGCGAACCGGGAGCGTCTTTGCCCAGGCCGGTGGCGTTGACGACGAGAGAATACTGGGGCAGGTCCTTTATCAACGCGTCGTTGTCCTTCGGCGACGGCCCGTGGACGAACCTGAACTCGATATTCGGGCTGGCTCCGGCGAGGCAGGCGCGCGCCGATTCGAGCCTCGGGACGCTGCGGTTCGCTATCGTTATCCGTCTCGGGCAATTCGCGGCGAATTTCGGCTGCGAGAAATAAAGCGACATGGCGAGAGAGCTGCCCCCCGCCCCAATCAGCAACGCTTCTCCGCCGTGATCGGCCCAAAAGTCCGCGGGCACGAAATTTTCGAGCGCCTTACCGCTGGATATGGGGTCTTTCGCGTGGGCCCGAAATTTGCCGTCCAGTTTCGAGAGACAGGACAATTCGTTCAGTTTCTCGGCATACGGGTCGACATAATCGAAAATATCCCCGCAAGCCTTGAACATGTCGAGCTTGTGAGTGGTGACGAGGGCCCCCAGCGACAACGGATCGTTTTTGAGGAACTCAGCCGTTCGTCTGTAGTCCTCCGCCGGCGCGTGCAGCGGCAGGTCGATACCTTTCATTTCGGCGTCGAGCCCCAACGCCTCAGCCCATTTCGGAAATACCCTCATGATCGAGGATTTCCCCGTCGTAACCCCGACAAAATAGAAAGTTGGCCTCTTAGCCGCTTCAAAAACTGGCATGAATCATTCCTCCGATGTGTTCATATGTGGCAATGTCATATCATTTGGATTATAACGAAGCGAAGTTTAAAAGTAAATATACGGCACAGTGTCTGAAACCACAGGTTCGTTTCCTGTTCGTTTCCCGCATGTCTTACTTCAGCGGCAAAGGAGATATGCGGGTTTTGCTCGACGCCGGAAAAATCCAGGGTATCGAATCTTTGCGAATCTGTCTGCTTGACTAATTTGTCTTCATTATAACGGCGTAGGGCAGGAGGCGTTCTTTACCCCCCGAAGGTTTATTCACGGTCATTCCCATCCATATGAGCTGCGAGGAGCCGCCGCCGTCTAAGTTTATCGCACTCTTGAGCCCAAGGGCGAGCGCGATACTCTTTGCTTCCTCCATAGTAGCGCCGAGGCTGTGTATCGGATCACGTCCGTCTATCACTGCCCAAAAAATTTTTGCGCCGTCCGTTCCGGCAATTGTCCGGGGGTGTCTGTTTTTCAAAAAACTCTTCCGGTAATTTCCCTTGTTATCCGAGAAATTTTGCGGCAGCCCGTCATTCAAAAGGAGCGGTCCTGCCTGTATGAGGTAATCCTGTCCGGCAAAAACCGGTGCCGACCAATTGGACACGATACGCAATGGTGCGCCTGGCGCAAGATCGGAAAGCATTTCTCGCGACCTGCCGCGAGCGACAACGATTTCTCCTTCAACCGTAAACTGCCCGTTTCTTGCAAGCTCTCTGACACATCCTGTTGCCGTCCCGTCCCGCACCGCGATGAGGACCGCATCCGAGGCGATCCCCGAGGCCGATTTCGTCACCCGACTCGTGTAAAGCGACGCGCCATCCGCCGTCGGCGGTGAGTTGAACCTCGTGATAGGAACATAACCCGATTTAGTGCGGATTCCTACTCGCACGCTCCCGTCGTCAAAAATTAACGCATCTCCTCCTTTGCGCCACCCGACGGCGGGTCGGTCTTTAAATGGGCGGCCAGCATGCACTCCATCCAGCAGAAGCGTTCCCACGGGAAGGTTCCCGGCAAAAAAACCGCCGTTTACCGCAGCAACGGCATTTTCTTTCACAGATATCTCGGAAAGCCTTGCTACGGATCGTCCAAGGGCCTTCGCAAATGTTATCTCAGCGTCGATTTGCTCCGGCCTCGCCGTGACAGCGACAACGTACAGCGGGTTGTTCGAGCTGGAACCATCAAACGGTTCCGACCGATAGCCTCGAACGCCAGGGAGAGCGATGCCCCGCTTGTAGACCAATAAAGCCGTATCACGGCTAACCAGCTCTTTCTTCCACCATACACCCTTTTTACAACTCCTCACCCAAGACATGATTGAATTTTTGCCGGCATCACTGAGAGGTTCAGTCCACTTGGCGATGACGCGTTTGGGCGCCGGAGGTCTCATTTCACAGGCCAGGGAAGAGATAGGATCGTCAGTGCCGTAGAGGCCCATTTGTCCTAGCGACTCGCAGAGAGATACTTCGAATCCCCACCCCATCATAATCAGGGCGAGCCTGACCGCCTCGCGGCCGTTTATCGTTTCGTCCGGCCCGAAAATTTTCCTCTCTTCTTTTGCCGCCGGTATAAGACCGTATTGAAGCGACGAACCTATCGCACCGGCGAATCTGTGCCTGCGTGGGACATCTCGCGGCAGCGGAGGGCTTTTCAGCTCTTTGTAATTAAGTCCTGTCGTGAAAAGCAGGTTTAAAAATTCCGCTCTTGTGACGGCAAGTGAACGGTTCCCCAAAATCAGGAGCAGAAAGAGGGCTAAGGCAAGACGCACAGACATGGTAAAAATTTCTTTCGCTTTCATGATGATCCTCCGCGGCAAGGTTTACGCCAGTTCACACTTAAAATTATAAATTTTTTTT
>JAISXR010000173.1 GCA_031270375.1 Synergistaceae bacterium
CTGTGGCTCGGAAATCTGAACGCCAAACGCGACTGGGGGCACGCCGAGGACTATGTGGAGGCGATGTGGCGCATACTGACGCACGACAGTCCCGACGATTTCGTGATAGCTTCCGGGGAGACGCGTTCAGTGCGCGAGTTCGCGGAGTCGGCTTTCGGGTGCGCCGGAATTGGTATAGAGTGGAGAGGCGAGGGCCTGGACGAAAAAGGCGTCGATTCCAAGACTGGCAGAGTTCTGATAGAGGTGGATCCCCGATACTTTCGCCCGACCGAAGTCGATCTGCTGCTGGGGGATCCGTCGAAAGCCGAACGTTTGCTTGGATGGAAGCGCAAGGTCTCTTTCGGCGAGTTGGTCCGGCGGATGGTCGACTACGATATGCGGCTGGTCGATAAAAACCAGTCCATGCTTGACGCGGGCTTCGATGTCGCGTCGTCGCTGGAAGAGGGATAAAATGTCTGACTCTGGCGTCACGGTGGTCTCGGGCTGCGGCGAGGGAACGGCGCGCGGCGGCTCCATAGTTTTTCGCCGCGACGAGAACTCCGATTGGCTGGTCGGCGTTCCGCCGGTTCCAACGCGTGTTCCCAGGGAACGAAGAATATTGTTCCTGATGGAGCCCCCTATGATAAACGAGTACGAACTCCGTTTTATCCGGCAATTCGGAGTCGTGGTGTCGCCGTACAGCATAGAAGGTTATACCGGCCGTATCGTGCTGGATAATCCCTGCCTGGGGTGGTCGGCCGGACTGAACCCGTCGGATAATTTCGAGGATTGCCCCAAGACAAAGGAAATATCGGTCGTATCCTCTTTGAAAAAGAAGCGATACGGCCACAGGAAACGCGTCGTCTTCCTCCATGAATTGATGAAGCGCTACGGAAAGAGGATGGATTATTTCGGCAGGGATTTCGCTCCTGTCAAAAACAAGTTTGACGCGATAGCGCCTTATAAATATCACATAGCGATCGAGAACTGCAATCTCGTGAATTACTGGACCGAAAAGCTTACGGACGCCTGGATGGCCTGGAGCCTTCCCATATATTGCGGGGATCCGTCCATCCTGCGTAAGGTTCCGGACCCGATGGGAATCGAAGTTATAGATATAAGCGATGTCCCGTCGTCTATGAGGCACATCGATTATATTCTGAAAGAGGATATATATTCGTCCCGCCGGGACGCGATCGCGATGTGCCGGGAGTGGGCCGTCAAAAAGTCGAACATCGCGGAAAGAGTGTGCGAGATAATAGAGTCGGCACACGCTTCGGTGAAAAATATTCCGAAACTTGAGACCGGGGAGATAGTTCACGATTGGAACGAACACCGCCATACTTTGGCCGGCGAGATCGAAGGGGCCGTTTCGTGGTGTCTGGGGGCTATGGCGGTATGGAAAGTTAAAAGGGCTTACGGAAAAATAATCGGCGATACCCGCGGAGGCAGTGAAGTAAAATGAACATATATGCGCTCATACTGGCTGGAGGAAGCGGAACCAGACTGTGGCCGCTGTCGAGGGAGGAGATGCCGAAACAGTTTCTCGCGGTGTGCGGGAGCGAATATACCCTGCTCCAGCAGACTGTGCGCCGTATGCTGAGACTGACCGATATTGACCGCCTGCGCGTAATAGCCTCCGGCAAATGGCATCCGCTCGTGACCCATCAGTTGTCCTGCATGGGCATAGACAGAGATTACGTCGTCGAGGAGCCCGAGGCCCGCAATACCGCGCCGGCCATAGCCCTCGGAATCGCGTCCCTGATAGGCGGAGGCGCCGATGACGGGGACATCGTACTGGTCTGTCCCAGCGATCACATCATAGCCTCTGAGGCGGTATTCCGCGAAGCGGTATTTGGCGCCGCAGAGGCAGCCGCGGCGGGGAATATCGTGACGTTTGGAATAAAACCGACGTCTCCCGAGACCGGGTTCGGCTACATAAAAACGTCAGAAACCGGCGAAAGATGGCTTGCGGTCGATTCTTTCGTGGAAAAACCCGATCTCGACACCGCGAAAAGTTATATAGAATCCGGCAATTACTACTGGAACGGCGGTATTTTCTGTTTCAGCATAGGGAGCATGGTAAATGCGTATAACGATTATTTCCCCGAAGGAGCGCGTATTTTCAGCGCGGAAGCGGAGGATACGAAAAAATGTTTTCTCTCGTCTCCGATCGAATCGATAGATTATGCCGTGATGGAGAAGGCCCGCAACATGGCCTGTATTCCTCTCGACGCCGGATGGTCCGATGTCGGGTCGTGGGACGCGGTTTATGAAAATTCTCCGCTGGACGAACGCCGTAACGCTTCTGTCGGCAACGTGTCGCTGCATGGCGGAGGAAACAGCCTAGTTATAGGCGAAGAGCGCCTTATTTGCGGCATAGACTTGGATTCGATGATAGTGGTGGACACTCCCGACGCCCTCTTTATAGCGCCGAGGGGCGCTTCCCAGAAGTTGAGAGGAGTCGTCGGGGAACTTGCGAGATCGCATCACGACGAAATAGTGGAAGCCCCGACGAGCGCGCGTCCGTGGGGCACGTACCGGGTGCTCTCCAAAGGCGAGCGGCACAAGATAAAGCGGTTATCGGTATCGCCCGGAGGACGCCTGTCGCTTCAATATCACATGCACCGCTCGGAGCATTGGGTGGTCGTAAAAGGCACGGCGAAGGTCGTAATATACGACCACGGGGAGGAATGCGAGGCGAGAGAGCGCTTGATTCACGAGGGAGAGAGCGTCTTCGTGCCGAAGGGCTGCCTGCACAGGCTGGACAACCCGGGCAGGATACCGCTCGAGATAATCGAAGTCCAGATAGGCGAGTACGTCGGCGAAGACGACATAAAGAGGGTGAGCGATGATTACAGGAGGGGTTGAAGGGCGTGGATTCATCGGCGGGCCGACGCCGTTGGGCACATAACTATTGATGCAAACGGTCACTAGACTCCACTTGTCAAGGCAGCAATTTCTAAAATTTTAAGGCTAAAATCGTAAATAGCCGTCTGTTTAAATCTAAGAACGTCGTCATATTACTTTTTCATGTTCAATTTTGTCAACGCTTTTCATTTCTTTTCGTCTTTGTTGCCACTCGCGCTGATATTTTCGGTGGTATTCACGCTTTTTCCGCAGACGTTCTTCATGTTTGGCTTCGATTTCTTCCGGGGTTTTCACAGGCATCGCCGCCAGCTTCGCTTTTTTCTTTTCCCCGGCGCGTATGGTTTTTTCCACGCGGATTTCCTCCTTGTGCCGGTGGTAATATAGCAATCTGATTTATTATATACTATATCCATCTTTTGCGAGCCATCCAGAAATGTCCGCCGAAGAAACAAGGTCGAGAGCTTTACCAATAGCAAAATCGAGTGATTGTTTTGTTCTTGCTTTTGTTTTTCGCAAGTGTGCTTTGATTTTCGACCACATCATTTCGATAGTGTTGAGGTCTGGACTGTATGGCGGAAGATAAACAACGTCGGCGCCGACAGCTTTGATGAGATCGGTTACGCCTTTGACTTTGTGTGCGGAGAGGTTATCCATTATCACCAGATCTCCCTTTTGTAACGTTGGAGCGAGGAATTTTGATACGTATTCCTTAAAAAGTTCACCGTTGAGAGCACCTTTGAATACTAGCGGAACCAAATCCCCGCTCAATCTCGCTGACGAGAGGATGGAAGTACGTTCAAAACGAAC
>JAISXR010000194.1 GCA_031270375.1 Synergistaceae bacterium
GAAGCCGTTGTATTGTTTATCGCGATGGTTCGGGTTTCTTTTCCTCTTCTCGGTCATTGTACCAGATAACTCATCTTTCGCACATAGAAACCGCGGCGCGGCCAGGGCAATCGCATAAAGTACAATGCCCGTTACGCGGATTGTCGGCTTCGGGGTTGCAGCATTCATTATCGATACGCCTCGCTCGCAATAAGAATTTTCGATAATCGGCGCATCGCAACGTAATTACTCAAGATTTTCACCAATTTTTTTGACAACATAACCCTTTTCGATAGCATTTTGTAAATCTTCGCTTGTAATTGTTATCGGCAATATGTTTTTCTTAATCAACTCGGAAAGACGTTCGAGACTGATTTGAGAAAAACCGTCATGCACGATGGCGATTTTTGAACCGATCGGCATACTTTCTGTCGGACCATTCACTACCTTCTCGCCCAAACGAACCATTAAATGTCTTCCATGCAAGTTGTCGTAAGGATAGACGATAAAGTCAGGTTTTTCCGCCAGCCAATTTTTCGTTTTTTTCATTATGTTTTCGTCATTACGAGTCGCTTCATCAATGGAAAAATTTCCGTCGAAAATACATATTATTCCATTAATAGAAACAAAGACATTCTTTATGAATTTTACGCTTTTTGAATTTTGCGGTTTCTTAAAGAGATATACTATCTCTCTTTCTGTTTCCACAAAGCCGCGTTCAAACGTTTTTTTGGTTTCAACAAAGGCAAACCCTTCTATAGTGTCGCGGCTTGTAATTATATTTCGATTATTAGCAATTATCACAGATAAAAAGTTTTCGAATTCATAGTCAGAGAATGTGTCTATGTTTGATAAGCTACAAACGACGTAAATCATGTCATCGTCTGTAAATATCCTATCTATGGCGATTTCACTGCCATCCGGCAACGTCAATGTGTTATCTTCCAGATTTTGTGTTTCGGTTCGTCTGTTAAGGACCGACAAAATAATATCGGCATAATTTAAATCATCGATTTGACCCCAATGTCTAATCATTACGGGATAACCCTTAGTATTAAAATAACTCGCGGATTTCAGAAACGAATTCTCGTCAAACGAAGCGATATATTTCGAATACCCGCCTTTCTCTATCGGTTTACCGTCCGGTCCGAAATATTCCTTACAAATTTCATTATCATTCGCATCATACGTTAACTTGGTAAACGAAGAAAGCGTTTTGGTCTTTTCAGGGGTAATATTCCACTTACGCACTTCGGATATGTGACCTATATCATCATAAACAAATTCTTCTTGATGAAGCGTATATCTAACCGCAAATCCAGCAATACTTTCCGAATCCTGCCCAAACGGCAATTTATTAAGATAAGTTCTTCTACAAATTTTCCCGTTTTCATATTCAACCATATCTTTTGTAACGCACGGACCTAATTCCGGCGCTTCATATACGTCGTAAGGATATTCTCTTGACGAGAATTGATCTCCTACCCCAACCAACCCGCCTGATTTCGTACTCCCGATTAAAAAAAACATTTTCGTAGGATCATAATAATTAATCTCGGTCACTCTGCCAAATTCGTCATATTTGCCTTGCCGCACCGAGTAACCTGTCAATGATGCCGAATATTCGCCATTGATATCGAATATTTTCGTCCAAATCCGCCGCCCCATTTTATCGTGCTCATACTCAATACGAAAAAACGATTTTGGTAACGACGAAGCAATCTCTTGCCTCACTAAAAGCCCGTTTGCGGAATCTATTGTCATCTTCGTAGATTGTTTGATATCCTTACGTTGAACGTCCGCGTAATATATGATGCTTATAATATTACCGTATGCGTCATAATTATAAGACATCGTTACCACGCGGCGGTTAAACGGTATTGGTTCTTGATTTTCATCATAGTATGTGGTGGTGATATGATTACCGGACTCGTCGTAAGAAAATATTTTGCAAGAATAACCAGTTTCGTTTATTGCCGGATTACCGTCTTTATCTACATAAACGACTTTTAATAGGCGCCCTTCCGCGTCTCTTTCGTAAATAACCCCGTTTACCCCATCAATAGATGAAGCCGGAATATTGCTGTTATCTTTGAAAAATATCTCGCGAACGACAAAACCTTTATTGTTATATTCGAGGCGTTTCCTTGCGATATTGCTGTTTTTTCTGTTCCGTTCGTTTTTTCCGACAGTCGCACCCATATTGTTATAGTCAACATTTGATAAAAGTGTGCGGCGTTCATCGCCAAAACCAATATCTACATAGTTTTCATAATTCTTTGAATGCTTTATTCGGAAGTTCAGTTGCCAGTTTTCGTCAAAATGCTCTGTCTGCACTAAAACCCCGTCGTTATCGTATTTAAAGGACGCGTGCGAAGGACGTCCGATATGTTCCCAGTCGGAATGAAAAGCTTCCGGCAACACTGCGCCCTTGGAATTTTTATAATAAATATCTCGTACTTTATTATCCTTCGTCACGATTTCGTAATGTTCCAACCTGTGTTTGATTTCTTCTTTAGTCAACGGATGAATTCCAACCGGCACGCCCCGTTTTAGAACGTAATCCGCATAATAAGTAATATGCTCGCGAAAATGCGCGTCGTAGTAGTAAAGTCCAAAACCGGCAAGAGCTAAAGTCAAGATAATGAAAACAGCCGCGGCGGCCATCCAACGAGAAAGCTTTCTGCCCGCGACCTTCCATTTTGCCCCCTGCAACTCCAAAAGGTCGTCGATTAGCAAATCCGTATTTCTGTATCTTTGCGAAATATCAGGATTCAGTGTCCTGATAAAAATTTTCTTCAGAATTTCTTCCTCTTTCGGAAACGAACAAATCATGCCGATTTTTTGAAGGTCGCGCTTTTCAAATTTTCCACAAGCGATTTTTTCTATCATTTTTTTGTCCGGCTGCCGTCCGCAAACTACCCAAAACATCACCGCCCCTATCTCGAAAATGTCCGTAGCCTCGCAAATTTCACCCCAGCGGGCACGATTATGTTCGTCCATTTCCGGCGCAGCCCAACTTCCCGAGAACGATAAAAACTCGAGAGTTTTCGGTTTTTTTTCAAAATCTTTGAATATATCTTTCCTCTTCACCGCGTCGAAATCGAAAAGAGAAACCCTGTTCTCGTCCGCAAACCTGAAAATATTCGCAGGCTTTATATCCAAGTGCAGATATCCGGCCTTGTGCGCGCGCCCTACCGTCCGGGCAAGCGACTCGAACAGCGACGCAACGGCGCTTACCGTTGCGATCTCTCCCGGATTTTTATCCAGCGAGGCGCCCTCCCTGCATTCCATCACGATGTAAGACGTGTCGACTTTCTTCGGATCAATCGCGTTTCCCGGCTCGAACTCCAACGACACGGAAGTCCGGTTCGGGTCTTTTTTGAAAAGTTTGATTTGAAGCTCGTAACCGTCTCGGAAGGAACGCATTTCCCTTGCGAATTCACCGACGGAATCGGATTGAGAGACTGTATCGAGACAAAACGAAGTCCCTTCCGGAATGCGTTCTATCACGCTTTCCAGGGCAAATGGGAAAAGCTCTTTGACGATTACCGGCGTCGTTTCCTCTATCCCCGGTTCCAGGCGTGAGGCTGCGTAGACGACACAACTGCTACCGCAATTGATTACGTCTTCAATCCTGTAATCGGATTTGAGTTTCAGTATTTGTCCGTGATGAAGAGCTTTTGAGCGGCGATTATCAATCACACCTTTGTAGTTAGCCATCGTCACTCCCCTTTGGCTGCTGGTCGCCTTTTTCCAGAGGCTGTTTCGCGTCTTGAATCGTTGTTTTCTTCTTGCGTACGCGCCGCCGGTTTTAGCGTAATGCCGTCAACGATATTACGGAAACGGTCGTATTCTTCTTTCGCTAGCCTTTTCTCTTCGGCAGCCCATTTCAGCCATTTTTCATATCTTTCGTCAAACGCTTTTCGAAAACCCGGCAGCTTGTCAAAAAAACCCGGCTGCGGCTGTGAGAGGCCTACGAGACGTTCGCGCGCTTCCATAGCGGCTTTAACGTTTCCCTTTAGAGCCAATAGAATTTCTCGAGTGACTGGCGGCTCTTCCGTCATAGCTCCGGCGATTTCTTTTTCCGTCTCTTCTTCCTCATCTTCCGTGTCCAATCCGCTCTTTCCGGATTGCGTAGCTATAGCTTGCAGCGCAGCCGACATTTGAGGTTCTTTGCTCAATACCCCGACGACCTCTTCGAGCGTGGGGCGAGCTTCGATTTTTCTCCTGTTCTCTGCCGTGTTTTTTATGTCTTTTCCGCACATTCTTTCAAGCGCGTCCCACCATTTGGCGCCGAATTCCGCCGCATACTTTGCCTTGAGTTCATCTGTCAGCTCGACCTCCTCGCCGACGTTCCTCATATCATCAAGAATATCCTTGAAAAGGACTCCGAGCGAGAAAACGTCATATTTTTCCCAATTCGGTTCGCCCGATTGAACATCGTCGGGGGGAAAGTATTTTCCTTTATTTTCGCTCAAATATCGTTTGAGAGTCTTTTCCCCTTCGACTTTAGCAAAGACGAAATCAACGATTCGCGGAATCGGCACGCCTTTTTCATCTTTATCGACGAGGATTGCTTCGTCCGTTAGGAATCTGTGATGAACGGAGGGGAAACCTTTCGCCATCTCGCACAAATAAGACGCAAGCGCGTGACAAAGTCTCCGTTTTCCGAAACGTTTCAACGCTGGATCGGCGAAAAGCGCGTTATTGAGTTTCATCGGTTCATTTTTAAACGCGTAAACGAGAAATATGTTCCCGCTTGCCCCGTCCGCCGGTCGATTTGTCGCTACCCAAGGCGAAACTTTATTGACGATTTTATCAGTCGCTATCTCTGTTATTTTTTCAAGCCGTGCGACGAGAAGTTCGCGCTCCGCGTCGGTAAATGCTTTGTGGGGATAGAGATAAACAAGTTCATGTTGTCGTACATTGCTTTCCGGTAACCGCAGAATGGCGCCGTATTTTCGCAGTCCTAGCGGAGCAAGTTGTTGGTAATAACGCGTTATCTCGTGTCCTCCAATCGGAACGATATTGAAATTAAACGGCCGCGGCGTATTGGAGTTATCGTAACGCCTGTATATTTCTTCGAAGAAGCGTTTTAGCAATAAATACAAATTGACATGGGTATAAGGAATTATTACAGCATCGGTAATATTTTCTCCGTGTACCGCGTAATTGCCTATACGGCGTATCGCGTCGGCAAGTTCCACGTTTTCTTCGCTTATTGTTTGTTGTGAATTTTTCGGTTGTGTCTGTACATTAACCTTCGAATTCAGAGAAGCATCGGTTTTATTGTTAATTATTAGGAATTCAATCCTTCTTCCTAACCTACCCTTATCTCCCGTTGCATTTACGTATATTCCATGTTCCAACTCGAACATGGAGATGTAATTTTCCAAAGCTTCTCTCAACAATTTCGCGCATTTTTCCCAGTCAATCCAGAAATTTTTTTCAGCATTGACGGCTTTCTTGAATAATTCGTTTTTGTAATACCACCAGTTCTGGTTGGGCTTGTTTTTTTGGTCCAGCACATAATTTTTATCAATTTGGTTTCGCGCGATCGTTTCGGGGTTTAAACTATTTATGTCGAGATCCTTTATGAAATAAAAATTTCCTTTCATTGCTGTTCTAAGACCTCCGGCCATCTAAGGGTGAATATCGAGCAATATAAAACTGACGTTATCCTTGCACTCGGTCGACATAATTTTCCCCGCCATTTCCCCGGCGGAACGTTCAATCTGTTCGATTGCGGCTACCCTTTCAAGTTCCTCTTTCGGCAAAGCTTCCCATACGCCGTCGCCGCAAATCAGAAACCTCCCCGATGAGGAAAACTCTATTCCACCGAAATACACTTCAACCGGATATCCGCCAGCCTGCACCGCCGCCGTGACGACATTTTTTTGGGGATGTGTTCTCATGGCATCTTCGGAAATACTTCCTTCGTCAAACAATCTTCGCACATATGAATGGTCCCGCGTCAATTGTACCAAATTTCGGTCGTTTTCGAAGTAAACGCGGCAATCGCCGCAGTTGAAAGGAATCGCTTTCTTTCGCGTAAAAAACGCGGCCGCCGCTCGCGCCGTCATCCCGCATGGCGGTTCTTCCCGTGAAACTGCCGCGTTCAAAACGACGCCGGCGAGAGTAGCGCACATCCCGCACAAATTCGGCTTATACTCCGAAATTGAGGTCATATTGTCCTGGATACGATTGAGTTCGTGTTTAATACATATTCGTATTTCAGAAGCACTCTGAATCAATTTCGCCGTTTCGTTCAATTCTTCCAGAATCATCCAGCACGCAGCTTCTCCGGCGTTGTGCCCCCCAGCCCCGTCGACGACGACATACAGCCCCGGATTGTCTCCAAGCTCGTGCGAAACAATGAATGGCTCGGAAAAATTCGCCCCCTTTATTATCTTTCCGTTCAAAAAAAGACCATCCTGGTTTTCCTGCCTGACTTTGCCCTGATGTGAAAAACACGCGCAATTGATATTCATCGTTCAAACCTTCTGTCGATCTTCTTCAATACTTTTTCCAAAAGAATATCTCGCCCGTTTAACAACGCCAATTATCGGAAAACGTCCTCCAACCGTCAATCCTGCCCTCCGGAAAATTTCTTTCCGGGCGCGGCGATCAATATATGTATTATAAGGCGCGTTGCCGCCGTGTCCGTAATCCACCCCGCGGCGGGTCTGTGAATAAGTCATGTTCGCTTTCTCCTTGACGCAAACTGGAGTAACGGTGTAGATTTTACCACGAGGGCAGAAGGTGACCGTATGAAAGGCCGTTTTAATTACTACCTTTTTGCTATGGTTTTTGGTACAATATGCCCCGGCAAGAATCAACGCGGCGCGAGCGCCGCGATCGAATGAGGTGAAGCAGATGGAACCGCGTAAAGTATATCTCGATCACTCAGCCACCACGCCGGTGGCCGAAGAAGTTTTAGAGGCGATGATACCTTATTTCACCGAAATCCCCGGCAACCCGAACAGCCTGCACGGTTGGGGGCAGGCCGCGCGCCGCGCCGTCGACGAGGCGAGGCAAAATGTAGCGTCGCTCATAGGCGCCGACGCTCACGACATCGTTTTCACCGGATGCGGCAGCGCTTCCGACAATCTCGCCATAAAGGGCTCCGCCTGGGCCGACAAAAAGGGCCGCAAGCATGTCATAACGTCGGCCGTCGAGCACCACGCCGTGGTGGACACGTTCAAATGGCTCGGCAAAAACGGTTACGAGGTGACGGTGCTGCCGGTCGACAAGTACGGCATGGTGCTGCCCGAGACGCTCAAAGGGGCGCTCCGCGAAGACACGCTGCTCGTTAGCGTCATGCACGCGAACAACGAGGTCGGCACCGTCAATCCCATAGAGGAACTTGGCGCCCTCTGCCGCGAACGCGGCGTGCTCTTCCACACCGACGCGGTGCAGACCGCCGGACACATTCCGATAGACGTGTCCAAACTGCCGGTCGATATGCTGACGATGTCGGCGCACAAGATGTACGGACCCAAGGGCATCGGGGCTCTTTACATACGCAGGGGAATCAAGCTGGTCCCGCTCGTTCATGGCGGCGGTCAGGAATACGGCATCCGTTCCGGCACGGAAAACACGGCCGGGATAGTCGGCTTCGGAGAGGCGGCGAAACTGGCCGCCCGTCTGCGCGAAGAGGGCGAGGAAGCCAGGGTTTCCGCGCTGCGCGACAAACTTCTGGACGGCATAGTCGAGCGTATACCCGATTCCTTCGTCACGGGACACAGGACGAAGAGGCTCCCGTTTCACGGAAGCGTTTGTGTTAAACTTATAGAGGGAGAGGGAATGCTACTTCGGATGGACTACGCCGGGATAGGCGTATCCAGCGGAAGCGCCTGCACATCGGGCAGCCTGGAGCCGAGCCACGTCCTTCTGGCGATGGGCCTGGATCACGCCACGGCTCACGGTTCTGTGAGGCTCACACTGGGACGGGGCACCTCTGAAGAGGATATCGGCTACGTATTGGAGAAATTCCCGCCGATAGTCGAACTGCTCAGGAGGATGTCGCCTTACAAGGGAGGCAAATGAAATGCAGCAGTACAACGAGAAAGTCATAGATTATTTCATGAACCCGCGGAACGTGGGAGACATTCCCCGCGCGGCCGGGGTGGGCGAGGTAGGAAACCCGCGATGCGGCGACGTGATGAAAATATACCTCGACGTGGACGAAAACGAAGTCATCCGCGACGTCAAGTTCGAGACGTTCGGCTGCGCGGCGGCCATAGCGACGAGTTCCATGGCGACCGAGATGGTCAAGGGTCTGACGATCGACGAAGCCCTCAAAATAACGAACCGCGAAGTGGCGCAAGAGCTGGGCGGTCTCCCAGCCGAAAAGATTCACTGTTCGCTGCTGGCGGAGGAAGCGCTGCGTGCGGCGGTCGCCAACTATCGCGAGAAGAAACACGGAGCGGATCTGTCACCGCCCTGCGCCGTGACCTGCGGCGGATGCGACCAGTTCGACGCGGAAGAGCGTTTCGTGGCGGAGACCTCAAGGCTGGCTGAGTGATGCCCGGACGCGTCGCGGCCGTATGCGTGTCCAAGGAAAAGGGCACCGTCAAGCAAAACGTCGGCTCGGCGCGCCTCGTGGAGGAATACGGCATTGAGGGCGACGCCCACGGGGGATTCGCTCACAGGCAAATAAGCCTGATAGCGTCGGAAGACATCGAATCAATGAAGGCGAAACTGCCGGCCCTGGTGCCCGGCAGTTTCGCCGAAAACCTTACTACAGAGGGTCTTGATCTCGCGTCCCTGTCGGTCGGCGACAGGCTCGAAGCCGGCGAATGCCTCCTCGAAGTGAGCCAGATAGGGAAGGAATGTCATTCCAGGTGCGAGGTTTTCAAGCTGTCCGGCGATTGCATCATGCCGAAAAAGGGAATTTTCTGCCGCGTTCTCCGCGGAGGGAACGTCAAAACCGGAGACAGCATAGGGGCGGCGAAATAGAAAACGCGGCGCGCGGGGCGCAATTCAGGCATAAAGGTACCTTTACAACACCTTTACCGCAAAAATAGCGAAAATAACGGCGAAAAAAACGTCCCGAATTGTTATAATCATTATAAAACAATGACCTGGGAGGGTTGACATTGTCTGGAATGCTCTTCACTAGGGGAACGCGTCGTTTTGGATAACGCCGCTGCGGAGTTCGAAGGCGCGCGCTCTGTGAAATTCGGCGTTTTCACCCTGCTCGATCTTCATGGGACGTGGCGGGAGATGGGGCGTCAGTATGGCGCGCTCGCCTCGGAAAATTTAAACCGCATGTACTCGAGAGCCGTGGAGGGCACGTTGATCTCCGGACAAGGACGATGCAGGGAAACGCTCGACGAGATCGCCGGGGGGTTCTGCGCGAACTTTCCCCACAGGCTCAAGGAGGTTCTGCGGGGTATCTCCGAGACCAGCGGACTCGATATCGGCAAAATCATACTTTTGAACGCCGTCGAGGTCATAGTTGCGGGAGAGTTATGGTCTTCGCGATGTTCCGGCATAGCGGTTTGGGGCGAATATTCGTCCGGGACGCTCGTTTATGGCAGAAACTATGATTATTTCGACTGGTTCAGGGAATTCGGAGAATACCTCACGGTCACTGTGTTTCACCCGGCGGACGGATCGCTTGCTGTGGCGGCGGTAGGTTATCCCGGCCAGATATACATGACCACGGGCATAAACGAGAAGGGGATTTTTCTGGAGCTGAACAACGGCGAACCTTCGGGAGGCGCGTTGCAGTACCATAACCGGGTGCCCGCCATCGCGGAGCTTTTCATGTTCCTGCTCGACTCGCCCGATTTGGATCAGCTCGAAAGCTTCTTTCATTCGACCAGATCGAACTTCGCCTATGTCGTAGGCGCCGCCGACGACCAGACCTCGCGTTGCTTCGAATGGCCGGTTTTCGACGTGAAACGCAGGCTGTCGGTGCGCCGTCCCGGCCTGATGGTGGCTACGAACCATTTTACGGAGCCGTCATGGGGTCTGCCCAAACCCGACGACGCCAAATTCTCCAGCACGAGGACCCGCAGGCAGAATTTACTCAGCCTCGCGGAGCATTTTAAAGGCAGTATCGACGTTTCCAGGATGAAAAAGATACTCGATACGCGTCTCGAAGATCTCGGCGCCACCACCGACTCGACGGTGTATCAAGTCATAGCCGAACCCGGCGTCAAAGCCTTGTCGCTGAAAGTGCCAGGCATTACCGGCTGGACGGGCGTACCGGCCGGCGACTTCCTGTAAAACCGGCGCTGAATACGCGGCACGCTATTTCGGCCTACGGTAGAGGAAGGGGCCCGCGGATTCGAACCCGAGGGTTTTATAGTCGAATATCTGCTCCGTCGCCCCGGTCATCAGGTATCCTCCGGGACGGAGCGCCGCGAGAAATTTTTTGTAAAGCGCCGCTTTTGTATCCGCACCGAAATATATGACCACATTGCGGCACAGTATGATGTCGAAGCCCGACTCGAATTTGTCCTTTATGAGGTCCATGTGCTTGAATTTGACTTTGTCCTTCAGTTCTTTTTTGACCTTTACGGTATTCGCGTCCACCTCGGTGAAGTATTTTTCCATCCATTCCTTAGGCGCGTTGAGTATGGAACGTTTGGCGTATACGCCCTCCGCTGCCTTCGCTAACACCCCGTTGTCTATATCGACGGCAAGCACCGGCTTCGGGGAGGCTACGTGACATTCCGAGGCGAGGATCGCGAGCGAGTAGGGTTCCTCGCCGGTCGAGCAGGCGGCGCTCCACAAGCGTATCCTCTGATGCCCCAGCTCATGGTACATCTGAGGTATAATCCTGTCCTTAAGCTCCCACCATTTTTCGGAGTTCCTGAAAAATTCGGTGACGTTTATGGTGAGATAATCGAGGAATTCTCTCAGCTTATCCGGGTTTGCCGCTATGGTTTTGTAATATTCGTCGTAGCTTTTCATCCCCCACCGCTGCATCAACTGATGAATGCGGCGGTGGATCTGGGGTTTGTACGCGTCGAGGTCGATGTTGGTGAGTTCCCGCATCTTCTTCTTGAAGACGTCATACTCGGGGGGGGCGGGATAGACCGCGGATTCCAGGGAAGCCATATTTTTTTCCTCCAATATTTTTCAGGGCGTTTTAAACGTTCTTCAACGCATCGTAACATATATGCGGAGTTTTTTAAATTCATCCCTCGAACGGAAACTTGTACGGCAGTTTCAGCGCGTCGCGGACGGACACTATGTCGCGCTGGACGGCTTCGCCCAGGGGGACGCCTTTGTCCTTGCGATCCAGCCAGGTCAGGTATTCCTTTTCACCGGCGGTGTAGATGCGGTCCTGGCCCGGGGCTTTTCGCGACGCCCTGAGTTCGCGGAGTATATCGCCGCAGGTCTTTTTGAACTGATCCAGGCCCATGAACGCCTCGGGGTCGATCACTATGAAGAAGTGCCCCAGGTGATACGGCGTTTTTTCTCCGCGCTCGTCCCTGCCGGTGAGCATTTTGAGGAAACTGCCGGCCTGGAGCGCGGCGGAGAGCACCTCCACCACTGTGGCGTAGCCGTAACCCTTGTAGCCGGCCAGTTCCTCGCCGATTCCGCCGAGCGGGGTCAGGGCGGCATTGCCGCTAACGAGGTCGTCGAGTATCCGCGCGCTGTCCGTGAGCGCCTGTCCGTCGTGTCCGATGACCATTCCGGCGGGGGTCGGCTTGCCAGCGCGGGCGAAATACTCTATCTTGCCCCGCTGGGTTATGGACGTGGCACAGTCGAGCATGAAGGGGAAGTCCTCGTCGGTCGGGAATCCCACCGTCAGCGGATTCGTACCCAGCATGTTTTCTACGCCGAACGTCGGGGCTATCGATGGGCGCGCGTTCGTGCCGGTCATTCCGATCATTCCGGCCTTGACAGCCATGGAGGCCCAGTAGCCCGCTATGCCGTAGTGGGTCGAATTGCGGATGACGGCCATCGACATGCCGTATTTGCCGGCTTTCTCGATCGCCGCCGTCATCGCCTTGTGGCTCGCCACCATGCCCATGCCGTCGTGCGCGTCATACACGGCGGTCACGGCGGTTTCTTTAAGCGTCTCCACGACCGTCACGGGATTTTGTATGCCATCGGCTATCCTGTCGATGTATATCGGTTTGAAGCGGTTGCAGCCGTGGCTCTCGATACCCCGCCTGTCGCTCTCGAGCAGCACGTCCGCGCAGATTTTCGCGTCTGCCTCGGGAACTCCGCAGCCCTTGAAAGCGTCGGTTAAAAACGCGTCCATCAACTCCCATGAAACGTATGGTCT
>JAISXR010000213.1 GCA_031270375.1 Synergistaceae bacterium
TTGAGGATATTCATGTTGTTCCTTGAAGAAACGGATCTTGTCCAAAACAAGGCGCTGCATCTTGCGGTTCCGAAATCCTTTGCCAAGCAGGTATCCATCGTCACGACACTTTCCGATGCGGCTGTGGATAAATTGACCTCGGATGGTCTTTTTAAAACGAATGCCGGTTTGCGAGACAAAGCCATGATATTTTTGGCCTTGCGGTTGGGCGTCAGGAAATCCGATATTATAAACTCAAACTTCGCACCCCAAGAAGTTGTCTAGCCCCTTGAAAAATCAATAAGGACCGGCAACAAATAAGCGACATGGGCTTATACTTGGATAGTTGGTTCCAGCACGAAACAAAAACCCAAGGAGGCCCATGTCATGACAATATTATCACGGAACAGCGATTTTGAAAATGAAAATTTTTCCTTCAGTCTTCTCAAAACCTTTTTTCCGTGATATATTGTAATTAAAGAAATGCAACAGTCTGTATAAACTGTTGCATTTCGAAAGCGGGTTGGGGCGGAAGCAGCGGCTTCATGTTCGCGCCGAAAACCATCACTTAGGCGAAGATGAAAAATTTTCCTTTTGTTATTCGCGGAGCTTGTGCGCCGCATGACGCCGGAAGCGGCCGATTGTCGATTTTCTGTTGGGAGAAAGGTGTGATTGATATGGTGAAAATTTTTTTCGTTCTGTTTTTCGCGGTCATGCGTTCTTTATTTGTCGCGCGTCAGGCGTGCGCGAAAGAAATCCGCGTCAAAAACGCGGAGGAATTTATCGCCGCCATTGACTCCGACACGACGATCGTCATGGAGGGCAACGTGGCGGGGCCATGGTACAACATCGCCGCCGCAAGCGTCACGTGCGCGAAACCCGGCCCCGGCGCGCGCTGGATAAACGTGACCGAGGGGATCGAACTCGATATCAAAGGCGTCAACGATCTCACTATTCGCGGCGCCGACGCCACGTTGATCTCCGGTTCGCGGTACGCTGCCGTGATCGCTTTCGACGGCTGCGTAAATATACGGCTTGAGGGCTTGATGCTCAGGCACGCTCAAGGTCGCGACAAACGCGACGGCGCTGTCCTCGCGTTTGCCAACTGCTCCGGCATAACGATAGAAAAGTGCGACCTTGCCGGCGGTTCCGCCGGAGTGGTTTTCAGGAACGTGAAGAACGCCGTCTTCGCTCATTCGTTAATTTCCGACTGTGCGCTCGCGTGCGCCGCGATTTACAATTCGGGAAACATCGCTTTTGGCGACGTCATGTTCACGAACATTAATTGGAATTACGAGGAAGACGAAGGCGGCCCCGACTGTTTTACGATCCGCGGAAGCGAGGACGTTACGTTCGATCGATGCACGTTCTACGAACAGACGGGCATCGGATTCAATGTGGAGGACTCGCGCGGCGTGGTCGTAAACGACGCGACGTTTCGATATTGCCGCTACAGCAACGTGTCGGCGCCGAATGGCGCTGTCGAACTGGTTCACCCGTATTGGATCGAAGAGAAAGGGGCTTGATCATGAGGAAGCGTCTGTGGTCTGGGAGCGTCTCATAAACTTCAACAGTCCCGACTGTTATACTTACGATCTCAAACATTTACCAAGATGAGCGCGGACGCGCATTGCGCGTCCGTCGTTATCTCCGCGGTAAATCTATCCGCTCGCGAGTATATGATATAGCGATCACCGTCCATCTTCAAACTTTGCCTGAAACCACAGGCAAAAAAATAATAACCCTCGCTGGCCTGTTGCGAGAACGGGTGTTAAGCTATGTCCGCTGAAACAAAAACTTTCACCAGCGAGGCGCGATTATTATGAACCTTTGATTTGAGGCCAACAAAGACCGCTTCCATTAATATACAAAAAATGTTATACTGCGGTAAAAGTTTACGTGGAGCCGTTTCAATACTGGCTTCGTGTGTTTTATCGCGATGAACGCAGGGAGTATTGATATATGCGAAGGGATCTTGCCGCGCCGGAGATGGAATTGATGGAAGCTGAAGAATACGGCGAAGGGACCGTGATTAAAGTCCCGGTCGGCGCGCTTTCCAAAAGTCGCGGTGTTGTGGCGCACGACATAAAAACAAGCAAAGGCGCTGTCATATTGCCTGCCGGCGTCGAAATTTCCCTCTTCGAATCTTCTATGGACGTCATAGCCGACAAAATGCGAAATGAGGGAATAAACCACGTTTACCTCAACGTCCTCCAGCAGCTTTCTGAAACCGACATCAACGAAATAATAGATAAGGTATACGCCGACGGCTCGGAGATAATCAGCAAGGAAAAGGCCGCCACCGTCATCAAGGGCGTCGGCAGCATGTTCAACACTATCCGCGACGAGGACATCACGTCGGAGATAGTGAACCAGATGTCGAACATGAGCACGGCTCTTACGGAAGACCTCGTCCGCAATCCGCAGGTCGCTTTCTCGCTCGGGAAAGTTCAGGACGCCGACGAATACACTTTCGTCCATTCGTTCAACGTCGCGGTGCTGACCGGTTACTTGGCGGACAGGGTTCATCCCGGAGGCAGGGAATATCTGCAGCGTGTGATAATGGGCGGCCTTCTCCATGACATGGGGAAAGCCAAGATTCCGCTCGACATATTGCACAAACCCGGCCCGCTGTCGACGGAAGAGTTCGACGTCATGAAGAAACATCCGAACTTCGGAGTGGCGATGGCGCTGAAAACAGGTGTACGCGACCCAGTGATAATATCGATTATAGGGGGGCATCACGAAAAATGGTCGGGAAAGGGATACCCTAAAGGCGCCAAAGGACTGGACATCCCCGAACCGGCCCGTATATCGGCTGTTGCCGACGTGTTCGACGCGCTCACCGCGAAGCGGGTGTACAAGAATTCGATGTCATCGAGAAACGCGATAACTATAATCCTGAAGGATTCGGGGGTACACTTTGACGCCAAGGTGGCGAGAGAGCTGCTGGTAAGCCTGGGGCTCTACCCGCCCGGTTCCATGGTAGCGCTGTCGGACGGACGCGTGGGCTTTGTCGTTTCAGGAGGAGGCAAGGACTTGGTCCGTCCCATCATCCTCATAAAGAACGAAAAAGAGAACGACGTGCCCGTGTTCATCGACCTCAAAAATGAACCGAATCTATGTATCGCCCAATATATAGGACACAGCGAAAAGCGCGACCTCGGCTATAAACTGGCGTGAAATACAGTTTTTTATCCTGACTGATATTCCCCCGTTTTGATTTTCTTCATAAAGACGCGCCTCATGAAAAACGCGCACAATACTAGAGTTGTGGCCTCGGTGATCGGAAACGTCCACCATATCATATTGACGTCGCCGGTTTTCGACAGCGCCCACGCTATGGGCATCAGCAGGAGCCACTGACGGCTTACTGCCACGGCGAGGCTTTCAGCCCCGCTGCCCAACGCCTGAAATACTGACAGCGAGATTATACAGAACGCGGCGAAAAAGAAGTGCGTGCTTATTATCCGGAGAGCGGGAACGCCGAGCCGTATCATCTCGGGAGTCGCGTTGAACATCGCCAGAAGCTCGCGGGGAAAGACGTTGAACACGACCGTTCCCGCGCCCATCACTCCCGCGGCGTACATGACGCTGAGCTTCACGGTCTCGATGATGCGCTCGCGTTTCCGCGCGCCGTAATTATACGCGATTATCGGTACCATGCCGCTGTTGAGGCCGAAAATCGGCATGAAAACGAAACTCTGCAATTTGAAATAGACGCCGAACACGGCGGTCGCCGTCGCGGTGAAGGATATCAGCAGCAGATTGAGGCCGTATATCATCACCGAGCCGAGCGATGACATCAGTATCGACGGCATGGCCACGTAATATATTCTCCCGATGATGGAAGCGCTCGGGCGGAAGCCCTTCAATTTGAACGTTATCTCGCGGTTGTACCTGAGGTTGAAGAACATGGCCAGCGAAGCGCCCACCGCCTGCCCTATGACCGTCGCGAGCGCCGCGCCCGTGACCTCCATCCTCGGAAACCCTAAGAGCCCGAATATCATTATAGGATCGAGAATGAGGTTGGTGACGGCGCCCGCCATCTGCGATATCATCGAGTAAAACGTCTTTCCCGTCGAAATCAGAAGGCGTTCCAGCATTATCTGATTGAAAACGGCGAACGACATGACGCAGATCACGTAGAGGTAATCGTCGCCGTACTTCACGATGCGGGGGATGTCCGTCTGTGTCCTGAAAAACATGCCGCTCAGGAAAATACCGCCGACAGTGAACACGGCGCACGTCACCCACGAAAGCAAGATACCGTGCAACGCGGATTTGTTGACCAGGTCGGCGTTTTTCTCGCCTAAGCTCCTCGACAGCAAGGCGTTGACCCCGACGCCTGTGCCCACTCCCATGCCGATTATCAGGGCCTGCACGGGAAAAGCGAGCGAGACGGCGGTGAGGGCCTCCTCCCCCAACCTGGCGACGAATATGCTGTCGACCACATTGTAAAACGCCTGCACGATCATGGACATTATCATCGGTATGGAGATATTCAACAGCAACTTGTGAATGGGCATCACGCCCATCTTATTCTCGGAAACGCCCAATTTTGTGTCCTTCCTTTACGAAATAAATTCCGAAATGAGTTCGGCGAATTCTTCCACGTATGTTTTCAGCAGCTTCACCGAGGCGGGTATTCCGATGCTGCTGTCGAGGCAGAGATTGTAATTCTGAGCCCTTCCCCATTTTTTCTGGGTGAAAAAATTATAATAAGAGGCCCTGTCCTTATCCTGTTTTCTGATGTAGCCCGCAAGCTCTCCCTCGCCTTCCTTATATTCGTCACGGACTATTTTGACGCGCCAGTCGAGCGGAGCGTATATGAAAAAATGAACGCACCCCTTCATCTCCGCCAGAATATAATCGGCGCACCGCCCGATTATCACGCACGACTCGCGGACGGCTATCTCCCTGATTATGTTGGACTGCGCAATGAAGACCTGTTCGGAAATGGGAAGCTCGTTGTACGTCATGTAAATGTTGAACAGAAATCCCGAAGCCTTGCGGTTCTCCATGGTCCGCACGAAATCCTCGTGAAAACCGCACTCTTTGGCCGCGAGGGATATCAGTTCCCTGTCGTAGAAACCGAAACCCAGCTCGCGCGCCAGTTCGCGCCCTATTATCCTGCCTCCCGACCCGTACTCGCGGGCTATGGTAACGACTATTTTTTTCATCTCCAACGCCCTTTCTGCCATATCAATGTCTTATTATGCCGGAGAAACGCGATTAAATCAAGAAACCAGAAAGCCCCTCGATTTCCGTGACGGCGATAGAAAGAATAAAATATTGTGAATTTTCAGGGAACGCCGGGTTACGATAAAAAAACTGTGGGAGCACTGAGGCGAGACTCCTCTTTGTCATTCTGCCAAGATGACGGCCGCCCAAATAATGAGCGGCCTCCTGCCCAATTTATTTCGAGAACAACTCAACCACCATTATTTCGTTCGCGTCGATAGGAATCTTTTCCCTCGGAGGTTCCTTCGTCAGAGTGCCGCTGAACTGATCGAAATTCTTCTCTATGTATTCCAGGTCATACTGCCTCAGCTCCTGAAAACACGAGCGAACGCTCTCGATTTCACGGGATTTTTCGCGGACGGAGACGACATCGCCGGGCTTACAGGCGTACGATGGGATATCGACTTTATGTCCGTTGACCTGAATGTGCCCGTGGTTTACGAGCTGACGGGAATGTCTGATCGACCGGCCGAAACCGATGCGATATACCATATTGTCGAGCCGGCATTCCAGCGCTTTCAACATAGCCACGCCCGTAGCTTCGGGGCTTTTCTGCCCCATATGGTAATAACGGACGAACTGACGTTCGAGGACTCCGTAATAAGCCTTTATCTTCTGTTTCTCCATCAGCTGCTGCCCGTACTCGGAGGTTTTTTTTCCGGCGCGGCCGCCCTTCTGCGCCTGGCCGCTCACCCTCTTCAACGCCTTGTGATGATTATACACATCAACTCCAAGACGGCGGCAGAGTTTGAACCGAGGCTCTCTTCTAGTTGCCATGACGACACTCCCTTGCGTATAATTTTTATCAATCAAGGAATCCTCCCCTGTACGCCGGATTCCTTTTATTCGTCGCGATGATTCTATCACTTCTAAACTGTGATGTCCAGTTTCCCCGTGCCCCCTTGTTATCTGTCAACAGTTCCCTATTTTTACGTGAAAATCAGGATTCCAGCATGTCTTCGACGTAATCTTCGGCCTCGCTGACAAAATAAAGCGTCTCGGGGGACGCGTCGCTGGGGGGCAGGAAGCGCGATTCCCCTCGCGTTATCCTCATCAACGCTTCGGGATCGCCTCCCGAAACCGCCGGAAAAACATATATGAAACCGGGCCTCGGGTCGTCGACAAACGCGTCAGCACCCCTAAGGGCGGCCACAGATGCCGCTATATCGCGCATCGCGGACTTATGCCGCGCGTCGGCCACGAAAAAAGCGCCTTCTTCCCCGTCGTACCGGCTTTCAAAATAGCGGGAAAAGTCGGCGATATTTTCGAGAAACTCGCGCACCGACATGAACTCTTCCGCTGACGGCGGCGCGGTCCAATCGTCGCGTTCGCGCGCCGCGGTCGGGTTCATCTTGTCCCAGTCCCCGAAATCGTTTATGAACCGAACCGGGCTCGAAAGCCACCTGTCGAGTGTCTCTTCCGACATGAACAGTTTGACGAACAAAGAGCTTTTCAATGGCGAACCCCCTGTGGACTATACTTGAAATACCATTATACTGACGTCAGATAAAATTGAAATGGGGTTATCGCTATATGGCTTGTTTTTCTGACACAAAAGGTTTCGTGATAGGGGCAGCTTCGAGCGGGACGGGAAAGACGAGCGTCGCGTCGGCGTTATGCCTCTTGCTCAAGGAACGCGGCCTCTCTGTGCAGCCCTTTAAGACCGGTCCCGATTTCATCGACACAACTTACCTCTCGCTCGCATCCGGCACGGCGTGCCGCAATTTGGACGGTTTCCCCTGTCCGAAATTGATGCCCTTTTTTTACGCCTCCCAATGCCGCGAATCAAACGCCGACATCGCCCTGGTGGAAGGCGTGATGGGCCTCTATGATGGGTTGGGACAGGATGGGCTCTACTCGACGGCATGGCTTGCACGGACTCTTGGATTGCCGGTGATACTCCTCGTCGACGCGAGGGCCGCCGCCACAAGCGTAGCGGCCACCGCCAAGGGCTTCGCGACGCTCGAACCGCTGGCGCCGCGCGTCACCGGCGTGATAGCGAACCGCGTTGCCGGTGCGTCTCACGCTGAGCTGATAGCCTCGGCGCTCGAACGCTACGCGGCTCTTCCCCTTCTCGGATGGCTTCCGAAAATCAAGGACGAATCGCTTCCATCCCGTCACCTGGGGCTCATCCCCGCCGCGGAGCGCGCGTCGTCGCTCAAAACAGTGGAAGCATACGCGAGCGCCCTGCGCGAACACCTCGACATGGACAAACTGCTCGCGACCGCCAGCGCTCCGTCCGGCGATTACCTGGAACCCGCACTCCCGCCTCCGGCGATCAAGCCGGGTTCGCCGGTAAAAGTTGCCGTGGCCGACGACGACGCGTTCTGTTTTCACTACCGCGAAAACTGGAAACTGCTCGAAACCCTTGGAGCGGAGGTCTCGATGTTCTCACCGCTGCGTGGTGAATCGGCGCCGGACGCCGATCTTCTGATCCTGCCGGGAGGATATCCCGAGGAATTTATGGACGCGCTGTCGGAAACTGATTTTCTCGCCGCGGTGAGGGATTTCGTCAAAACCGGATGCGTCTACGCGGAGTGCGGAGGGATGCTCTGTCTGGCGCGGAGTATGGAATACAGGGGTACCAAACGCGACATGGCAGGCGTCATCGACGCCGAGGTAAAAATGACCGACCGCCTCGCCCATTTCGGTTACGTCGAGGCCGAGGCGAGGCGAAGCAACTTGATTACTCAAGCCGGCGAGACGCTCCGCGCGCACGAGTTTCATTACTCGAAACTGGAAGGAGCGAGCCCCGACACGTTCTCGGTGCGAAAAGCCTCCCGCCCCGCCGAGACATGGACCGACGGTTTCACGCGTTATGACGGCAGACTGCTGGCGACGTACCTTCACGTAAATTTCTGGTCACGTCCCGAAGCCGCCGCGCGAATGCTCGCCCGCGCCGCGGGCGATGGCTCTTGAGGAAAAATCTGATGTGGCTGCCCTTCCCTGCCAATCTGGCGAACCGCTTAGCGGAAAATGAAGGCGGACGCCGGATTCCCCGGTTTGTCACGTTCCGCGCGCGTCGTTCAGCCGTCCAGTTACGGAAACGCATTGTGTAACACCAAAAACCATGAAATCAAGAAATGCTTTGTTTACGCATGCTATCGGGTACCCTGCCCGTGGTTCAAGGTTACCGCATCATCCCCATCAGCAGCCTGCCCGTCTGATATATCGCGCACGCTAAGAGCCATGCCAGCGCGAATTGGAAGCCGGCCAGGAGCAGCGCCTTCGGCCCGCTCCCCAGCTCGCGTTTTATCGTAGCCATGGCGGCTATGCAGGGCGTGTAAAGCAGCACAAATATCAGAAAACTGAAGGCCTGGAGCGTGCTGAACATCGCGCTCATCACCGCGGGCAGTTCTTCGGCCGTTGTGCCCGAGACCACGGCGAGTGTGGAGATGGTGGCTTCCTTGGCCATTATTCCCGTTATCACAGCTATGGTCGCCTGCCAGAAACCGAAACCGAGCGGCGCGAAAATGGGCGACAGCATACGCGACAGGGACGCAAGAACGCTTTGTTCGTAGTCGTCGACCATGTACAGCCTCACGTCGAAATTGCTCAAAATCCAGATCGCGACCGTTGCCGCGAAAATGACGGTGAAAGCGCGGGTCAAAAAATCCTCGCATTTCTCCCAAAGCAGGATGAACACGCTCTTCGCGTTGGGCAGACGGTAGTTCGGAAGCTCCATGACGAACGGGACGGGGTTCCCGCGGAAAAAGGGAACGTTCTTGAGCGCCAGGACCACGACTGTGCCGATGGTTATGCCTAGCGCGTAGAGCAGCGTCATGACGGCGGCCCCGTGGTTCGGGAAAAAAACGGCGGTGAACAGGGCGTAAATGGGCAGTTTGGCGGTGCAGCTCATGAAAGGGAGCAGGAGTATGCTCAAGACCCTGTCCCTTTCACTGGGCAGCGTGCGCGCCGACATGGCGGCCGGAACGGTGCAGCCGAAACCCAGCAACATGGGGACGATGCTGCGCCCCGAAAGCCCTATCTTCCTGAGCGGTTTGTCCATGACAAAAGCGATGCGCGCCATATAACCGGAGTCTTCCAGCAGGGAGAGAAGCAGGAACAGCGTGGCTATGACCGGAATGAAGGTGACGACGGTGCCGACGCCTGTAAGAATCCCTTCCGTCACGAATCTGCGAAAGACCGGGTTGATCCCGGCCGTCTCAAGCAAGCCGCCCACCGCCTCATTGAACACTCCGATCGCCTCTCCGAGGATGTCCGAGAGCGGAATGCCGACGACGCCAAAAGTCAGCCAGAAGACGCCGAACATTATCGCCATGAAAATGGGCAGGGCGAAGACCCGGTGCGTCAGCACGAGGTCAGCCGCCGCGCTGCGCTCGCGTTCGCGGCTTCGCGCGCGTTTGTTCACCGTCTCCCCTATGACGCGCTCGATGAACCTGTAGCGCATGTCGGCAAGGGCCGCCTCGCGGTCGGTTCCGATCTCGTTTTCCATCTCGCGCACGAGATGCTTCACCGTCTCCAGCTCGTTTTCGTTCAGCGAGAGTTTCCCCATGATCGGCGCGTCGCCTTCCACCAGCTTGGTCGCGGCAAACCTGTCGGGGATGCCGATTTTTTCCGCGTGGTCCTCGACGATGTGGGCTATGCTGTGAATGCAGCGATGCACTGGGCCGGCGCAGAAATCTGTGACGGCCGGTTTCAGGCGTTTGTCCGCCGCGTCTATCGCGGTGTCGACCAGCTCGTGCAGGCCCTCGTTTTTGCTCGCCGATATGGGTATCACCGGGACGCCGAGCCGTTCCGAGAGTGCCCGTATGTTCACCTCGTTGCCGTTGGCGCGCATTTCGTCCATCATATTGAGGGCAACCACCAGGGGAATGGAGAGTTCGATCAGTTGAAGCGTGAGATAAAGGTTTCGCTCGATGTTCATCGCGTCGACGATGTTGATTATCGCGTCCGGCCTCTCCTCGATGAGCATGTCGCGGGTTATGATCTCTTCGCCCGAATAGGGCGACATGGAGTAAATGCCGGGCAGATCGACCAGTTCCGCGAACTCGTGTCCCTTTATCCTGCCCTCGTGCCTCTCGACGGTGACGCCGGGGAAATTTCCCACATGCCGCGAAGCGCCGGTGAGCTGGTTGAAGAGAGTGGTCTTGCCGCTGTTCTGGTTGCCCGCGAGAGCGAACACCAGTTTTTTGCCCTCACCCATCACGCGGTTCCATCCGGATCCACCTCTATGCTGGACGCGTCCTCCAGACGCAGGGAGAGCGAATACCCTCTAAGCTCCAACTCGACCGGATCTCCCATCGGAGCGGCCTTGCAGACAGTCACCTCCGTGCCGGGAGTGAGCCCCATATCCAACAAACGACGCCGCAACGCCCCCTGCCCCGTGACGGCGGTGATGCGAGCGCCGCGACCGATTTCGAGTTTATCCAAAGTCACGGAACTACAGCCCTCGCGACTTGAAATCCGTGCGGTCTATTGTTTATTTGACTTGTTCGTCTCGCGCAAGTCGATTTAAATTTTTTTTCGGCCGAATGGCACAGTTTTACACTCAGAACTCTCTCACCCTCGGTCATTATGTAACGCAACGCCGTCATTGTCAAGGATTGTTCACGGGCACGCCGGATTGCCAAACTATTACGTAACGCCCTATCGAGTGAAGATTTTTTCAAGCGCCGCCTTTTCGTGATAAAATAACGGCGGCAGCAGGGAGCTTGTGAGGCGTAAAATAACTATATTCAACATTTAAAATTTCATCGAGCTTGAGGGGAGAGCGCATGAAAAATTATGGTTTGACCAGCGCGCAGGTTCAGGAGTCGAAATCGAAATACGGCGACAACAGGCTGACGGAGCAGGAGACGGAAGGCTTTTGGAGTTCGTTCAAGGATAATCTGGGCGATCCGATGATCAAAATTCTCTGTGTCGCCCTGGTCATCAACGCGGCTTTCGCGTTCCTTGGACAAACTGAATGGTATGAATCCGTCGGAATCGCCATAGCCGTCTTTTTGGCCACGTTCGTCTCAACATTTTCCGAATATAAAAATGAGAAAGCGTTTCAGAAATTGCAGGAAGAAGCGTCTCAAATTATCTGCAAAGTACACAGGGACGGCGAGATATCCGAAATCTCCATCAACGATCTGGTGGTGGGCGATTGCGTGCTGCTGCAAACCGGCGACAAGGTTCCCGCCGACGGAGTTCTCCTGGAGGGCGAACTCAGCGTGGATCAGGCTGTTTTGAACGGCGAAACGCAAGAAGCCCGAAAAACCGTGATGCCAAGTGATTACGCCGAGACCGAAGCGGCGATGGATTTCCTGAACGAGTATAAGATTTTCCGCGGTTCCGTGGTCTGTTCGGGAAACGCGGTCATGTCGGTCGCGACCGTCGGCGATAAATCGGTTTACGGTCAAATCGCCGGAGAACTGCAGCAGGACGACGAACGCGACACCCCGCTCAAAGTCAAGCTGAGCAATCTCGCGCACGGCATCAGCAAATTTGGCTACATAGGCGGTGTCTTGATCGCCCTGGCACTGCTGTTTCAGCGAATCGTCATCCACAACGGCTTCGACATCGCGCGCATTATCGCCTATTGCTCAAACTGGATGACGGTCGCAAACGACCTCGTTCAAGCCCTCATGTTCGCGGTAATCATCATCGTCATGGCTGTCCCGGAGGGTTTGCCGCTCATGATAGCGATCGTATCGGCGCTCAATATGGGGAAGATGCTCAAGGATAACGTGCTCGTGAGGAAGATTGCCGGCATTGAGACGGCGGGAAGCCTCAATATCCTGTTTTCCGACAAGACGGGGACGATCACGAAAGGCCAGCTCGAAGTCGTAGTCTTTGTCAGCGGAAGCGACCGGGAATATAAGTCGTTTGAACAAGTTACCGGAGAACTCGGAAAACTGCTTTCGGTCAGCATTCATCATAACACGAGCGCTGTCGTCAGCGGTACCGGCAAACAGATGAAGGTCATAGGCGGAAACGCGACCGAGCGGGCGATTCTCGGCTTCGCGGCGGGAAAGAGCGAACTTGCGAGCGCAGCGAGTGCCGCTGTTGTCGCCGACATTCCCTTCAACAGCAAAAACAAATACTCGGCGAGCCAGATCGAGGGAGACCGCAATATCTCCCTCATCAAGGGCGCGCCCGAAAAAATACTCGACAAGTGCGCGCATTACTATGACGAAAGCGGCGCCCGTCACGAATTGAACGAGAACAACGCCGTCTTCAAAAAAATCGACGAACTCGCCTCCCGCGCGATTCGCGTGCTGGCGCTCGCCACAAGCGATGAAAAAATAGACGGCGACGCGCTCCCAGGCGGCAATTGGACATTGGTCGGCGTCATCGGTATAAGGGACGAAGTGCGCCCCGAGTCCGTCTTCGCCATAAAAGAGGTTCAAAACGCGGGCGTGCAGGTCGTGATGATCACGGGCGACAGGCAGGACACGGCAGTCGCCATCGCGAAGGAAGCTGGTTTGCTGAAGAACGATTTGGACATCGTCATAACGTCGGACGAACTTGCCAGGATGACTGACGACGATCTCAAAAAACAACTCAAGAATATTTGTGTCATAGCGAGGGCGCTTCCGAGCGACAAGAGCCGTCTGGTCCGTATCGCGCAGGATTTGGATTTAGTCGTCGGCATGACGGGTGACGGAGTGAACGATTCTCCCGCCCTGAAGGCCGCCGATGTCGGCTTTGCCATGGGCGGAGGGACGGAAGTGGCGAAGGAGGCGAGCGAAATTATCATCATGGACGACAATTTCAGCTCGATCGACAAGGCCATCCTGTACGGACGGACGATATTCAACAGCATTCGAAAGTTCATAATCTTTCAGCTCACCATCAATGTCGGGGCTGTTTTGATCTCTTTCGTCTCACCCCTGATCGGCATGCAAAACCCGCTGTCCATAACGCAGATACTGTGGATAAACCTCGTCATGGACACGCTTGCCGCTCTCGCGTTCGGAGGAGAGCCGGCTTTGAAACGGTTTATGCGGGAGAAACCCAAAAAGAGGGACGAAAATATCGTCAGCGCCTATATGTGGAGCGCGATACTCGTCGGAAGCCTGCTGACGTTCGTGCTCAGCATGCTGCTCCTGAGGTCGGATTTCACGAGGTCATTTTTCCGCGCCGATGAGGGGAACAGATATCTGCTGACGGGATATTTCGCGTTTTTCATCTTCACGTCGGTTTTCAACGCGTTTAACGCACGAACGGATCAAATCAATCTTTTCGACAATATCCGGGAAAACAGGGGGTTCCTGCGGGTCATAGCGCTGATCGTGACGGTACAGGTGCTGATGACATACCTGGGAGGCGTCATCCTCCGCTGCTACGGATTGACGTTGAACGAATGGTCGGTCGTGCTGGTCATGTCATTTATCATCATCCCGGTCGACATCATCCGCAAGGCCTTTGCAAAGAACGCGCTAAAGTGAAAGATTCCGGGGGAAAAGTGTTACAATGTCAACATAAGATTCATTGATTGCGAGGAGACGCAAATGTCGGTAAACCTACAGAAAGGTCAAAAGGTCGATCTCACAAAGGGGAATGCCGGCCTCAAAAAATTGATGGCCGGTTTGGGCTGGGATGAAGCGCCCCGGCAAAAGGGCGGTTTGCTTTCCGGTATTCTGGGCGGCCAAGGCGGCAAACAGGATATCGACTGTGACGCAATGGCGTTTTTGCTCGGCGCGAACGGCAAATTATCCTCTTCCAAGGACGTGGTGTTTTTCAACAACCTCAAGCATCCCAGCGGCTGCGTGACACATCAGGGTGATAACCTGACCGGCGCCGGGGAGGGCGACGACGAGCAAATTCTCATTGATTTGCTCTCCCTTCCGAAGCAATACGAACGTATTGTCATAGCTGTGAGCATCTATAAGGCAAACGAGCGCAATCAGCACTTCGGGATGATAAAGAACGCGTTTATCCGTTTGGTGGATGTAGACACGAACAAAGAATTGTGTAAATATGATCTTTCGGACGACTACCCCAACATGACCGCGATGATATTCGGCGAAGTGTACCGATACAATGGCGAGTGGAAATTCGGGGCCATCGGAGAAGGATTGCGGGTATGGTCTGTTACCGATCTCAGCGCGCGCTATGGGCTCGCGTAAGCCGAAGCCATTTGGCTGCCGGCGCATCTGTATCTAAAATTTAAAAAGGAGGACTGATGATGGCTGTTAGTTTGGCGAAGGGACAAAGGGTGTCTTTGGACAGCACGATGCGGCTTGCTCTGATAGGTCTGGGTTGGGACACAAATAAATACGCGGGGAACGCCGATTTTGATCTGGACGCTTCGGCGTTTTTGCTGGGCTCCAACGATAAAGTCGCAAAAGACGACGATTTTGTATTTTACAATAACCTGAAGGCTCGTGACGGGGCCGTCGTTCACACGGGCGATAATCTCACCGGCGACGGTGACGGCGA
>JAISXR010000218.1 GCA_031270375.1 Synergistaceae bacterium
AAAGTTACGACACTGTTCCCGCTGATGTATTTGCAGGCGCGGGATTTCGCAAACTCCGTGCTCTCTCAGTCGGAACTCGACCTCAAGGCGCGCGTCGAAGACGACCGTACCATCAGCCTCGAGGGAAACGATTCCGCCATAGTCATAGGACGCCACGGAGAGACGCTGAAAGCGTTCGAGTTTCTGACGAACCTGATATACCGCACCGACCAGTCGATCCCCAAAATCCGTTTCGACTGCGCCGGCTATCGGGCGCGCAGGGAAGAGAGCCTCATTCACCTTGCGGAAAGCGTGGCACGAGAAGTGGTTCACAAGAGAGTCCCGGTTAGCCTGGAACCCATGTCGAGCTGGGAAAGGCGCATCATTCACCTGGCGCTTCAGGACAACAAGGAAATCAGCACGTCCTCGGAGGGCGAGGAACCGCTGCGCAAAATAGTGGTATACCCGAGCGGACATTCGGAACACCGAAGGAATTTCCGCAGGCGGCATCCGCGTACTTTCTGACGCGCGAATGTATGATGTATGAACCGGGGGAAAGCGCCCTCGCCATGGTGGCGGGATGGCCTGTATTTTTCATGCACGAAATGCGGGCTCTGTTGCGGCGGCGCGCCGGGCACCGTCCGCTTCAGCGCCTTGGAGCGCTCGGCGATGGCGTGCGCGTTGGGGATATTCGAGACGGAATTCGATATCCTTTATACGTGGAAAAAATACGGCGTCGTCTCTCTTCGTGAAAAACCGAATTACGACTGCATATTCCTGAAAACGGAATCCGGCGTTGCCGGATGCGGCATCTACGAAACGCGTCCCGCGCAGTGCCGGTCATTTCCGTTCTGGCCCGAGGTCATGAAAAACAGGCGTTCGTGGGACGATTTCACGTTGTCGTGTCCGGGCATGAATAACGGCCTCTTTCACGGACGCGACGAAATAAACGAAATACTCGATTCGTACTTGAAGAAGACGGCGGTTGCCTTTTTATGACGTCCTCCTTGAAACATCTATCCCTTTACGTTACAATCTCCGTTAAGTTCAATAAAATATTGGGAGGTTTTGAAATATGTCCGCCAAGTACACGTTGACACCCGCCGAAGTATTTCCCTCAATCGAAAAGTATATGCTGCGCGACGGATATGACATCGTCATTGATCTCGAAAAATCGAAGGGAAGCCATATTATAGATAGCCGCACAGGCGACGACTGGCTCGATTTTTACACATTCTTCGCCTCAGCGCCCTTCGGGATGAACCACAGTGCCCTGAACAACGACGACTTCAAAGAGAAAATATTCCGCGCCGCGATAAACAAGGTCGCCAACTCCGACATATACACGCAGGAAATGGGCGAGTTCGTCAAAACGTTCGGCGAAGTGGCCATTCCCGAGGGCTTCAAGCACCTTTTCCTGATTGATTACGGCACGCTCGCCGTGGAAAACACGTTCAAGGTGGCGATGGACTGGAAGGTTCAAAAACTGCTCGCCAAGGGCAGAATCACCGAGGGCGAAGCAGTGGCCGGAGCCAAGGGAACTAAAATTATCCATTTTAACGAGGCTTTCCACGGGCGCAGCGGCTATACGCTCTCCGTCACCAATACAGCCGATCCCAATAAATATCAGCGATTCGCCAAATTCAACGACTGGCCTAGGATAATCAACCCCAAGATCATCTTCCCGCTTGAGAAAAACCTGCGCACTGTCGAATGGCTGGAGGAACAGGCCATCAAACAGATACAGAAAGCCATCGCCGACGACCCTGACGGACATTGCGCGATCATCATCGAGACGATTCAGGGCGAGGGCGGGGACAACCATTTCCGCACCGAGTTCTTCAAACAGCTCAGGAATATCTGCGACGAAAACGAGATGATGCTGATTTTCGACGAAGTCCAGTGCGGCATGGGCATCACCGGCAAAATGTGGGCGTGGCAGTATCAGATCGCGCCCGATATATTCTCCTTCGGCAAAAAATCCCAAATTTGCGGCCTAGTCGCCGGCCCGAAGGTCGACGAGGTGGAAAACAACTGTTTCAAGGTGCCGAGCAGGATAAATTCCACATGGGGAGGAAACTTAGTCGATATGGTGCGTTCGACGAAATACCTCGAGATATACCGCGACGAGCATGTTCTCGACAACGTGTCCGGAACGACTGGGCCTGTCCTGATAAAGGGCCTCGAAAAACTTCGCGACGAATTCCCGGATTACATCGGCAACGTCAGGGGCAAAGGGCTTATGTGCGCCTACGACGTAAAGACGCCGGAACTGCGCGCTAAATTCCTCGACGAATGCGCGAAACGCCACATGCTCATTCTCCCATGCGGCACGCACACCGTGCGATTCCGCCCGGCACTGAACGTCCCCCTGGAGGACATTGAGCAGGGGCTTGCCATTTCTCGCGAATCTGCGAAAGCCGCTTTTAAATAATCACGCCATTCCTTTTGGAACGACAAAAAAATCGCGGCGCCCTGCTGCCGGACGCCGCGATTTTTTTGTCGTCGTGTTTTATCGCCGCCGCTATCGCGTGTTTCCATGCGCTTGCACGAGAAAATACTGCTTTATTGGGCGCCCTTTCACCTGATACTTGTTTTTTACGCGCAGTTTCCCGGTATACACGAGTGCCTCGCAGTATTTCCTCACCGTAATTCTGGATACGTTCAAAATCCCCGCTATCTCGGAAGCGGACCTTGGGCCGTCTCCGTCCTGTATGAGCTGCATCACCTTGTCCAGCATCTCGCTGTTCTTGATGCTTCCATTCACCGCGTTCTGGTTACGCTCCAAAGAGAAGAATATCGAGTCGAGCCTCTCCTGCCGCACTGGATATTCCAACGCGTTTGCGTGCATAAAACGGTACCGGAACATCTCAAGGGAGAAACGCAAGCGTTCCGAAGATACGGGCTTCAGTATTATATCCCAGACTCCGTCGGTTATCGCGTCCTGCACGAACTCAATCGAAGGCTCTTCGGGAAGAAGAATGAACTTCGTCCTGCCGAAAAACTCGGCGAAGCGTTTCCAATTGTTCACGTTCTCCGAACCGCCGATGATGACCATATCCACGCGAATGACCTTCATGCGCTCGATGGCTTCGTCGGCACCGCTCACATTATCCACCACCAGGTAATTGTCAAAACATCTGGCGACTTGTCCTATCGAGAGGAGCGTTGTCACGTCGGGTTCCACTATCAACAAACGTATCGATTTCATTTAATTTCGAGACCTCCAATTTTGCACAAATAGTTTTGGTCAATGCCTCTCTCCGGTCTTCTGTAACCGGACAGCCGAACACCGATAGAGTGCCCGGCAGTCATGCCGCCGCAACCTGCAGGCAATCTTTTCTGTGAACTCCAAAACGTACTTCGTACAAATTTGGACTGTCATCCCGTGCTGGCAGAATATCATGGACTTATAAAAAAGTGATGTGATAATTACGTAAAAATAAGAATCTTTTTCAAAAATAGTTGTTTTTACGGATACATAACCGATCCTTCGGGAAAGATTTGCCAAGAAAGGTTTTGATAAGTTTTTAATAACGAAGTTTTTTGCGTGAAAGCCTTTTTACTTAGATATCTTACTTGAAGCGGTATGTCATTAAATATTCTTGCGATTGTGTTAGTTTTCTCTTACAAATGATTTAACGGCGAGCGTCTCCACCCGCCGTTTCCTCGTTCTCAACATACCATCCAGTCATTTACCGCAGTGAAAGTATGGAGCTTTCGTCTAAACCAGTATATTTCCTGATAGTCTCAGCAGGGAGGCCGTCAGATATCATTGAGCGAGCCACCTCAAAAGCCTTTTCCTCCATGCCCTTTTCCATGCCCTTTTCCATGCCCTCAATTATGCCTTCTTCTTTGGCGATTTCCTGTACGTACTCGCTCAGTGGTATGGTTTGCATTTTGTATGCCTCCCTCACTTTCTGATTCATCTGAGGATCATTCAACCAGAATATTCTATCAGCAAACTCAAGGATAAATTTCCTTTGTCTCCTATCATATATCTGTTCGTCCGTCGTGTTCAAGATTTCCACTGCGTATTTTTCGCGCAATAGGAGGTCGTCCTCGGTTCCCAGCGACAGGCGTCCGGCATACATCACTCGCGCAAAAGGGCGTTTATCCTCCCTCAGTTCCCCCACACTGTAGCTCGGGAGATGGAACGTCCTGAATTTCAGTGAAAGCTCCAAACCGTAACACGTCTCTGTGTATAAATTAACGTCTTTTGAATCTCCTGTATATATGGCGAAACCCGTAACCCTTCCTGCCGGCCGGGATGCTCTGAGCCGAACCACGGAATCGAACACACGTGCGGCAAAACAATTATCGTGCGCGTCTTGTTGTTCGGCCAGGCAGGCGACATGCCAGTCTTCACCGCCCTTCACCGGGACATTCAGAAAAACATCCGAGACGCGCATGTCCTTGTCGGAGCCCGAGTCTTTCACCGGCAGCTCCATACCGGTTATTCCGGTGACTTCCCTCGCCGTGTCCATGTCGGAAGCGAGGTCGGGCATGAAGTACGCTATAGCGTCCCCCGCGCCGTCAGCTATAGCCCGCTTCCACGCTACATCCCGCCATTTATGCGGCCTAACGGTCATTTGCAATACCGCCCCTTGCAATGCCAGATTTTCAGAATAACGACCTCCCCTTTTTACTCAACGCAATTATACCAAGTCTGCGGCTGGATTACCATGATTACCTACCGTAGATCGGCGCTATTGTCTTGGGCGATGCCAAAGCGTTTTACGTTGAGAGCACGGACATACACCGACAAGTCCTTTATCGCTTGCGACGCGCTTCCCAAGATTGGCGGAAGCGGATTACGCCGCATCGCAACGCTTCCGGGTGCAACGATCGGCGACGCATATCGGAGTATAAGGCATAAAACCCCGCCCGACGCCGTTAAGCCCCATAAGGAATCGGCGCCCAACTGCGTCTTCTGCGAGCTTAATCGCTGTTATGGAGCTTCGCCAGAAATTCCTTAAAATATCCGGCCGTTTTCTCTATCGTCCCATTTTCGTGGTTCCAGAATACAATAGCGTTCGTCTCGCGTTCGAAACTGATCAAGTTCCCAAAATTGTCGATGGCGAACGCAATGTATTTCTTGCCGATATCGTCGCTTTCGTTGTCATTCATCGTCCAAATGTTGGACTTATCGGATTTATTGAAGGAAAGCAATGACATTATAGTTCTGCCGTCAGTGGTGTTGGTATCGAAAACACTTGAAGACGGTCTTCCTCCGTTATTTTTGATGATGCATTCCTTGAATGCGTCGTCAAATTTATACCCTTTAGCTTGTTCAAATTCTTCAATCAGGTTATTTGATTGTAGTTGTTTTACGTATCTCCACTTGATCTCGTTCATCTTTTATGGCCTCCTCACCGATTCTCAGCGCCGCCACCCCAAAAACAACGTCCGCCGGTATGGCGCGTTTTATTGTGAATTTCCGAATCCACCAACTTCATTTTGCCGGATTCCGCGTCATGATGCCACGTATATCCGTCAGGAGTATCTCCGTTGTAAATTTGTTCCAACTGTTCACCGGAAAACTTCGCGCGCAAATCGGGGTCTTTTTGAACAGCCTCTTTCAGCTGTTTATTACACTCTTTGAAATGACTGGAATCACTTTCTTGAAACTTTTCTTCGGGCAGCCGCGCGTCAAACTCGCTGTGAAATTCGGGCGCCACAACTTCCTTTTTTATCCCCAAAACTTCAATTTCTTTCCGCACATAAGGAACGCCAGTTTCTGGATGATTTTTCCCCTCAAGATTTTCATTGATGCAACGAATGTAATTTTTTTCAACATTCTGCATCGGCGCGTCGTATTTTGATATATCGCTGCTGAAAATTTTCCCCTCAGTCGCTTTCCCGAGCGGGCTGTCCGCGAATTTCGATTTTTTTGCGACCTCAGAAATTTCTTTCGCGATTTTGGCGATTTCCGCAGTCACAACTCAGCTCCCCTTTCTTTCTCAGTCCACGCTTTATAAATATTTTCCCGGCAGTTGTCATTGTGCGGCGCGCTGAAACTTTTCATCATACAATGGCTTATCGCGAGAGAAACATCGGCGGAAACGTCAGGGATGGTTTCGCGGACTATTTCCGACAGACGCGCGGAGAGTTCGTCGTTATCCCTCGCTTTTTGAACTTCGTTTTCGA
>JAISXR010000040.1 GCA_031270375.1 Synergistaceae bacterium
GGAGCATGGCGCCGCGGAGAGGAAATTCGTCGTCTTCGTGGAGGGCGCGCTGCCCGGCGAACGCGTCAAGTGCCGTGTCTCGAAAGTCGGCCATAGCTACGCGAGGGCGGAACTGACCGGTATCGAGCGTGTTTCCGCCGACAGGACGGAACCCAGATGCCCGAGTTTCGCCCGTTGCGGCGGCTGTCAGCTTCAACATGCCTCCTATGGAGCGCAGATATCCATCAAAGGCCGGATACTCTCGGACGCCATCGAGAGAATAGCCCGAGTCGGTTTTGACGGCGTGACGTGCCTTCCTTCTCCAGACGAATGGGGTTATCGCAGCAAAACCGCCTTCCCGGTGGGGGCGTCGGCGGCGGCGGCCGGCTACTACGAACGGCGGAGCCACAGGATAGTTCCGCTCGCGTCATGCCCCGTGCTTTCGCCGTCTTTGGAGCGGGCAGCGACTGCTCTGGCCGACGCCGTCAAGGTTTCGGGATTGCGGGGTTACGACGAAAAAACGGGCGCGGGAGACATACGCGCGATAGCGGCGCGCTCCGGGCTGTGCGACGGGCGCGAGGAGGTCATAGCCGCTGTGGTGGCGGCCCGCGAGCTGACCCGCAGGGAAACGGGGGCGCTGAGGGACGCGTGCCAGAGGGCTATGCCGCGCGCGGCCGGTCTGTCGGGCGTTGCGCTCAACATCAATACATCGCGCGGCAATTTTATCTGGGGCCCAGTCTTTCGCCCCCTGTGCGGAAAAAAATACGTCCGGGCGGGATTGGGCGATTTTGTCATGGATATCGATATCTCCGCGTTCTTTCAGGTAAACGCGAGGCAGGCGGAACGCATGTTCGGGCGCGTGCGCGAAATTCTGGACAAATACGGCTCGTCCCGGGTTCTGGAGCTTTACGGAGGCGCCGGCGGCCTCACGGCGTATCTCGCGGGCGCGCCGCGCTCCGTCGATATGGTCGAGGAGTGGCGTCCGGCGTCGCGCCTTGCCGCTGTCAACATGGAAAAAAACGCGATAGGCGGAGTCCGTATCTTCGGGCAGTCGGCGGAAAGTTATCTCGCCGACGCCCAAAATTCCGGCGAGGGAAAGTACGATACCGTGGTGGCGGACCCCCCAAGGACGGGGATGACGGGCGGCGTAGTGCGCGGCATAGGACAGATCGCTCCCGGGATGATCGTTTATATATCCTGCTACCCGGCAACGCTCGCGCGCGATGTCGCGATATTCATAAACGACTGGCATTACGAGCCGTGCGTGATCGAGGCATACGACATGTTTCCTCAGACGGCGCACGTCGAAAGCGTCTGCGTGCTGAAAAGGGGGAAAAAGTTTCCTTTGAACGGCAAGCCGCAGTCCGGCGTAGTGGTATACAGTTAAAAAATAAAATAACGGAGTCTCAGTGAAATATCAATTACCGCGTCAGAAACCGGCAATTTAAACGCCGCTATGACGCGGTAACTTTTTGTCACATAACCTCGCCTTTTCTGACGATTGCGACGTCTCTTGCCGTCAGAAATCAATCATTCGGAGTAAGGATCGTAAGTATCCATGGGCGCGGCTCCGCCGCCGATACCGTCACTGCCGCTGGAGCCGGCGCCGGGGAAATCGAATCCGAACTCCATGTAGCCGGGAGGCACTTCCTCGAAATTTTTCCGCTCGAGCGGAGCGCCTTTGGGCATCGCCAGCACGGCGTAAGGCAGCGGCCGTTCTTTTCCGTCGCTTGGAATGTTGGCGATCAGGCCTCGCCATATCAGCTCCGAGGAACCGCCTCCGTCCAGGTTGATGGCGGTGGTGAGCCCAAGCGCGCCCGCCACCCAGCGAGTTTCATCAATCGTGGTTCCGAGGCTGTGGACGGCATTGCGCCCGTCGATGACGGCCCATATCAGGCGGCTGCCGTCCGTTCCCACTATGGTCCGAGGATGACGCTTGCCGGTGATATCGGCTTTGAAAGTCTCGTTATCGGCGATTTTCTGGCCGTTCCTCGTGAGTATCGGTCCCGCCTGTATCACGTGGTCGCAGAGTTCGAACGAGCGCGTGCTCCACTCGGCCGAAACGGACAGTTGGTCGCCCGGCCTGAAATTTTCCAGAAGCGCGCGGGAATTTCCGCGCCCCACGATCAGAGAGCCGCCGTCCGGCAGAAAATGATTGCCCCACGACCCCTCGCGCTTTTCCAGTACCTGGCCGTTCTTTACAGCCAGTTCCAGCGCGTCGAGGGCCGTTCCCGCCGCCGCTATCATCATGCCGGCGGGGTAAAAAGAAGCCTCGTTAGCCTGCGGAGGGACGTTGAAATGATCGAACTGAACGAATCCCCCGGGCGTTTTGACGCCTACGCGGCCAAACCCCGGGCCGAAGACGAACGTGCCGTCCCTGTTGTTCCATCCGACGGCGGAACGCCCTTCGAGCGGTTTGCCGGCCGCGTGACCGTCGAAAACCATCGAGCCGAGCGAACGGGCGTTCGAAAAAAAACCTCCGTTCACGGCGCCGATAGGCTCGTATGCGCGGACGAAATCCGACATAGCGGCCCTGTCCTGCCCCATCGAGACAGCCCACGCCACGCGGGCGTCCACGAAATCCATGTTCATGCCGATGGCCGCGACGTAAAGCGGGTCGTTCTTCCGGGAACCCACCGGGTTGCCGGTGCCCGGCACGTTCTGGATTCCGGGGCGGGCGATGCCCTGCCGGTAGATTATAAAATCCGTGCC
>JAISXR010000248.1 GCA_031270375.1 Synergistaceae bacterium
CACGCTGTATTCCAGTTACAAGCGCCTAGAGCGAGACGGCTGTGTCGTGTCGTATTGGGGCGACGAAACACAGGGGGCAAGGAGGAAGTATTACCGCGTCACCGGCAAAGGGCGCGAAATATACCGCCAGAACAAATTGGACTGGGAATTTACGCAGGAAATCCTGAACGAATTGTTAAAGGAGGCATGACAGTGAACACGCAAAAATACATCGACGGACTGTTCGCGAATTATGAGGAAACGCCCGCGCTCGCCGACTTCAAGGAAGAATTACGCGGCAATCTGAACGAGAGGATTGAAAATCTCGTTAAAAAAGGGATGCCCGAACAGGACGCGTTTCAAAGGGCGACGTCGGAATTGGGCGATATTTCGGTGCTGGCGGAGGAAATCAGTCTGAAAAAGAAGCAGGAGGTATATGAGGATATGTATATGGGAACGCGCAAATATATGACGCCAAAGCGGACGGCTGCCTTCGTTCTCGGCGGAACGGCCGTATGCTTCGGCTTGATAAGCGCCGCGATAGTGTGGTTTTCCACCGGGCAAGAGGTGGATACGCTGGGCGGCGCGATGGTTTTCTGCGTAGCGGGCGCGGCGTTGCTGACATTCATGGCCCTCACTCAGGAAACGGCGGCGATGTATCCCATGCCGTGGAAACGCGCGGTGTTTTACGCGGTTTCGGTCGGGGTTTTCGTCTTCGGCGTCTTTATCCTCCCGATGACATACTTTGAGGCAATGCGCGCGAGTCCTCATGAAATTGCCGCGCACGGCGCGGACATGTCCCGTGCGGACGTCGGTTTTATGACATCCATCGGCACATTGATACCGTTCGCCCTGCCATCGGCCGCGCTGTTCGTGTTTTTGGCTCTGACCGAAAAAGACCGGCGCAAGCCCTGGGCAGTCGAGCAGGCCAGAGAAAGCGCTAAGCGCGAAATGGAATATTTCACGAATCCAACTCAGTCAATGCGATTGGGGCTTGTCTCCGGCGCCATCTGGATAACGGCGATAGCGTCTTTTATCATACTCACCATCCGCGTTGGCATACTCTATTCATGGCTTGCCCTGGTCGGCGCCATTGTACTGCAATTGCTGGCGCAGGCGCTGTTTTTTACTAAGGGGAACCAATAGGCGCTAGGCTTGCCGAAACAAACCCGCGCGGACCCGCGGAAGAAACAATTTAAAGGAAACGCGCCGGCCCGAGAATATAATCCGCAAATCTCGGGCCATTCCGCTGTTGCCGCGTTAAAAAGGAAATGATGACGGCGATACCGGCAACTACGTTCAGGCAGGTCATGACCCTTTGCGGCAGGAAAGTGCGCATAAAGCTGCCGGCCAGAGTTACAGCCGGAAAAATTTCGATGAAATGCCCCCGAACGATTGATTTAAGGATGTGATTGTTTCCCGGAATTTCTTCTGCCGAAGTACTCCCTCACCGATCCGGGTTTCAGGTTGTACATTACCTCCCAGTATTTTTCCTTGCCCTCAATTCCCCAGTGGACGTATTTCGTGAAATCCCCCAATTCCCTCGAGGTTCCTTTTCTGAGTATTTCAAGCTGACGTCTGTGTTCCCGCCAGTATTCGGTCTCCCATTTCACTATATCCTTAGGGTCCGGGCGGGGGAAGTCGTACAGTCTCTCCCTCATTTTTTCGATCGTTTCGACGAGGCTTCTATTGGGGCAGTGACGGAGGACAATGTTGTGGAATTCCGCATTGATCTCGCTGTCTATGGGAGCACCTTCCCTCACGTATCCTTCGACGGTCTCTATCATGGCTTCGAGCTGTTCCGTGGAATGTTTTCTCGCTCCGTCGAAGGACAGTTCGAAAGCGGTTCCTTCCAGCGCCCCTCCTATCTCTTGGAGTTCCACCACGTCGCCAGCGGTGAGTTCTCTCACGATCGCTCCCTTGCAAGGGATTATCTCCACAAGCCCCTCGGCCTCCAGTTGGATCATGCAGTCCCTGTAGGGTGTCCTGCTGATTCCCAGTTGGCCGAATATCTCCTTCTGGTTGATTTTTTCGCCCCGACGGAGTTCCCCGTTGTTCATTTTTTGGCGAATATAGTCATATAGTTTTTTTCTGAGCGATTCGTTATGAAAAAACGACATTATCGCTGTTCCTCCAGAATTTGCTTGATTAGAATTATAAATAAGTATATCATACGCCAATCAACATGCTACATGCTGCACACAGCATTCGGTACTTTCGATTGGAGTGTGAGGATCCTTGTATGAATCGTTGGTCGAATATTTCGAGATCCCGGATGCGGCGTCGGAATTCATTCCTCTCTTTTTGCGCGGAGACGAGATCGCGGCCCTCGAAAAAATGGGGCGTTCCGAATATTCCCCGGAAAAACTGGCCGAACTGCTGCGCGGCGTGACCCCAAATCCCGGACGGTTTATCTCCGAAGCTTACTCCAGATGTGTGCTGAGCAAGGTCGAGGCTTCCGGCAAAACATGCTTCAGAGCCGCAACCTTCTACGATAGGCTCGCTTATTTCACACAGTTCGAGCCGGATGCCTGGAAATCCATACCGGAGGAGCGGCAGACCGAAATCGACGGCTGGTACGTCAAAAAATACGCGGACGGAGCGCGCTCCAGGCTCGAAGATACGCTGCGCGACCCTTCGAAACTCATCGAAAACGCTTTTTTCTTCACTTTGGACGAGACTCTCAAATTGATAGACGACCTGGAAGACGATCCTTACGTTGTCCCGTGCAACTGCAAGACGGTGGCGTTGAACTGCGTGGACAGAAAACCAAACGAAGTCTGTATTCTATTCAAAAAAGGCATCAATTCACCCTGGGACAGGGGACATGGCAGACAACTCACGAGAAAGGAGGCCAAGGAACTGATAAAGTTTGCCAATGGTAAAGGGCTGATGCAGACGTCGGAGATGGAGGCCGCGATATGCAACTGCTGCGGTTGCTGCTGTTACCCGGTCAGGGCGTCACGCATGATCGGAGCGAAAGGATTGTGGCCGAAAAAGGTATATGACGTGGTATGGAATAGAGATCGCTGCGTCGGCTGCGGAAAGTGCGCCGGGATATGCAATTTCGGGGCGTTTCGCATGGACGGACGTAAGGTCATCTTCGACAGGGACTCCTGCTGGTCATGCACCATATGCGCGAATCACTGTCCCGTTGGCGCAATCACACTCGAACGTATCTAAGGGGGATGATTCATAACAATGCTTACTTCTATTGATAATGTCGTAATAGTCATAGCGGCTATCGCCATTATGGCGATAGGGTATTATTTCTCGAAATCAATCACCGACATGGAAAGTTATTACCTGGCAAATCGCAGCCTGCCCTGGTCGCTGGTCGTCGGCACGCTCATGGCTTCCTGGTACGGCGG
>JAISXR010000256.1 GCA_031270375.1 Synergistaceae bacterium
GGGATAAGGTGTGACGGAGGGTTGAAACCACCCTCCAAAACACGGGCGGCAGTTTATCAATTCGCGGCATAAGCGGGGATAACATATACCTGTTCCGAAAAAGATAAGACCGCCAAAAGGAGACAGGGATGAGTAAAGACACAAAAATCACGGCGCTGTACGAACGATTGAGCCACGACGATGAATTGCAGGGCGAATCAAATTCCATCGCGAATCAAAAAATGTTCCTCGAAGGGTACGCGAGAAAAAACGGCTTCCTCAACCTGCGCCACTGGCAGGACGACGGGATAAGCGGCGTCCATTTCAAACGCCCGGCTTTTCAGGAGATGATGGCAGAGGTAGAGGCTGGGAATGTAGGGCAGATCATAGTGAAGGACATGAGCCGGTTCGGGCGCAACTACCTCCAGGTCGGGCTTTACATGGAAGCGCTCTCCGAGCGCGGCGTACGGCTCATCGCGGTGAACGACAATGTGGACACGGCGAAGGGCGAGGACGACTTCACGGTTTTCAGGAACGTTATGAACGAGTGGTACGCCCGCGACTCCTCGCGCAAGATACGCTCAATATTCAACGCGCGTATGGCCGAGGGGAAGCATTGTTCCGGCAGTATTCCCTACGGTTTTCTGCACGACAAGGACGACCGGCAGAAGTGGGTTGTGGACGAGGAGGCGGCGAAGGTCGTCCGCAGGATATTCCATCTCGTCATCGAGGGAAACGGCGTGTATCAAATAGCTTTTATCCTCGAACGCGAAAAGGTGCTCATCCCTACCGCGCATTGGCTTGCGACGGGCGCGAAAGAGAACACGCACAAAACATTCCGCGATCCGTATCTGTGGCGCGGAGGCGTGGTAAGCAGCATCCTCAAGCGGCGCGAGTATATGGGGCATAAAGTGCTGCACAAGACGCAAAACGCCTCGTACAAGAGCAAGAAGCGGACGCCCACTCCAGAATCCGAGCTTATCGTTTTTGAAAACACCTACCCCGCCATAGTCGATGAGGAAACGTGGAATAACGCGCAAAGGCTCAGGCGCACGGTGCGGAGGCCGACGAAATGCGGCGAACCGCCGAACCCGCTGACGGGTCTCCTGTACTGCGCGGATTGCGGAGCGAAGATGACGCACGACCGTTCAAAACAATTTTATAGGAACCATAAATCTCCGAAAAACGAATACGTCTGCTCCAATTACCGGCAGCGAACACGCGAATGTTCCATGCACTTCATCAGGGTGCCCGTGGTCGAGGAACTCGTGCTGACGGCAATCAGGCGCGTGAGCGAATTCGCCCGCGAGAATGAATCTGAATTTGTCCAAAAAGTCAGGCAGACGGCTGACGCGCGGCTTGAAGAATCCGTCAGGGAGGCGAAGAAACATCTCGCGAAATCCAGACGCCGCCGCGACGAACTCGACGGCATTATCAAGAAACTGTACGAGACTTACGCTTTGGGAAAACTCCCGGAAAACCAGTTCGAGCGGCTCGTGGCCGAGTACGACGCGGAGCAAAAGACGCTCGACGCCGGCATAGAGGAAACGGCGGCGGCTATTGAGAGGTGGGACACCGAAAGCATGAAAACGGACAGGTTCATGGAACTCGCCCGGCGTTACACGGAATTTACGGAACTGACCACGCCCATGCTGAACGAATTTATTGAAAAAATCGTCGTCCACGAGGCCGACAAGTCATCCGGCAAACGGATTCAAAAAGTCGATATCTATTTTAATTTCATAGGTCATTTCGTCCCGCCGTTTAAGGAAGAAAAGCCGACACCGGAGGAGATAGTTGCCGCGCAGGAAAAACGCGAGAAACGGCTGGCGAAAAACCGCGCAAAATTGCGCAGATACCGCGAGCGCAAGAAGATGAGGGAACAAGCCGAAAATAGCGCCATAAAAACGCCAGCCGCCGCGCAGTCGCTGTGAGGAATGACGGCCACAAAAATAACCAGCGGGCGGCGTTTGCCGTCCGCTTCGCTTTTTTACGCGGAACCAGCCCGTGCCGGTCATGGAGCCCCGCCGCTGTCTTTCATCGCTTCTCCCCGGACGAGCCGCAGGATTTTGTCGTCGAGCGTCTCCCTGCTTGCGGGATTGAAACGCGCCTCCACTTCGTAAGTGGTGTAGCCGATCCGCTTGCGTATTTTGAACGGCTTAGTCATGGCATCGTTGTTGCCCATCCCTTCATCGGCTTCGATTGCCGCCGTCTCACGTAGCGGGGCTTCCGGCGTATCCACTCTTTCTATGATTTCAGTCATTTCCTTTGCTTCAGTCACTGCCCATCACCTCGGATTTAACGTAACACGGGTTTTGGGGCGCGTTGACAATTTGACGGGCGCGGATTGTATTTCGCGACATTCAATGGTAATGTGTATTTATAATTGTCTTGCTACAGCACCGAAGGAAAATATGGAAATGCAAAACAAAATGAAATACACGCTGGGCGCGCACAACGGGAAGCCGGTCATTCTGGCCCGCTTTAAATATGTCCCAAACTCGTTATCGAGGTTAAAAAGTAGTCCGGCATAAAGTGATTGAGTATGGTTGATGAAAGATTTCTTGAAACATTTCACGGGCATAAATCTTCATGACAAGCGTTTAATATCAGCACAATAACTCCAAACGTTGAATTGAGTTGAAGTGCATTTATTCCGATATGTGAATATTACGATGCCTGAAAGCCATCTGTTCCGGTGAAGTTGAACCGCAGGGCGCCAAGGAGGAGACTAAATTTTTGCCCGCAGACCTAGTTTTTTTCTTTAATTGATGTATAATAAATTCCACATGGATGTGGGGGGCGTGTTTTATGGGTTTTATGATTGACGGCAGTAAAATAGCGTTAGGACGAGCCGCGTTAGGCGCTGGTATCATGGATAAAGTCCCTCTGACGTCGTTCTACGGGATTGTTGCTGGATTGAAACCTTCCAATCTTAAATCTGATACGTTCCAATTGTCATATCAGGCAAAGATGATGAACCTCCACATCAGCGACAGCGATAAGGGTGTTACTGACGAAACTGCGATGTCATGGGGAAAGCAGATAAAAGATTCACGGGCTGATCCGAAACTGAAGCTACTTGATGAGCATATAACAAAAGCCGGAAAAATTCTTGAAAAAATGAAGGAAATCGCGGAATCTGCGTTGGACGAAACCCTCTCCGACTCTGATCGCCTTGCCCTCCAGATGAATATGGGCAGGTTGCAGCATGAACTGGACTGCGAAACGGAGAAATTGTACAGTAAGTATCGTTTCGGCAAGGCAAAAGTTACGCTCCATGAACAAAATTACGAAGATACTGATGCGTATAAAATGCTTGAAAGAGCCGCCGAACGTCTCGCAAACGGCGAAGAATGGGATGTCGCCGAAGAGTGGACTCCTTATGGGAATGTTCCGGAAAACTGGTATGAACTTGGTATAAACATCGACAACGTATTTATCACCGGATATGGTTGGGAAATCTCGGACGACCCGGATGCTCCGACCGTCGGTGATTTTCTCAAAGCAAAAGGAAGGAGCGTCATGAACTCCGAAGCCGCTGGTGTAAGTATGGCTGAGTTGGAGAAAGACATTGAGAAACTTGTGAAGCAAAAGGACAGCCTCGCCTCCTTTGCCAAAAGGAACGGCGTGACCCAGCAAACGTCAGATACCGACGATAGTAGTTTCACAAAAGCTATGGATTCGGTTTATTCAGGACTTTTCAGGTTTTTAAATACGCTTTCCAGAGACCCTGCCGAAGAATATAACAAAGGGGCCGTAATGAACAAATTCGCGGAAGAATACGGATACCCCGAACCGACACCAGAGGAATTCCATGATATACGCTCAAAAGCTCAGATAGCGGAAGCGGATGCGGTAAGTAATGGCGTAAATCCGCAAACATCAGATGCGGACGCGGCTCTGATGGCGATGGTTTCTTATGCCCAACTAAACAGCAGATTGTCCATCAATATAGACATCCAAATTACCGCAGAAGGAAGCACCAGAACGGTTTTACGGACTGATCCTAACGAAATAATACCTCAGAATGTTGATAAAACCGTTAGAAATGTTTACGCGGTTGAAATAACAAAAGATGACCCAGACTTTTATAGGTTACGACCACCCAGGGTAAATGCCATAATTTATGACCAGACTGCGGAATTTTCACGTTTGTCTGTATATTTCCCTCTTGGTGATTTTGGCAGCGCGTCGGTATCAATAACAGCATGACTAGGACAATGATTTATGAATAAAACTGCAAATGCAGTTAACGACAGACTAAAATTTATTTTCCCTGAGACGGCAGACAAAGTTGAAGGGCCAAAAAACATCCCAATGTCTCAAAACAGGTAATATGCGCCGGAAATAGCTCCTTTCAAAGTGAAATTAACTGTGTCGTTGAGAAAAATCATTGACGAGAGATAAAATACCGCTAAACTTCAGATTAGCAATGAACAACAGTAATACAATGCATTTCTAAACTAAAATATTCACACACTAATTCGCTTCGGTACATAAGCATAACAGCGCGTTGATTTTGTCCGGATGAACGCAGAAATGACGACTTCAAATCATTGTGAAGAGAAGGCCAAATACCACCGATTGCGTATCCTCCCGGAGTGTCAGCTTGTCCAAGGTATAAAACACCAAGATTTCCGCAATGGCCGTGCTGTGGTCATAGGGACGGATGATAGACGTTAAGTGGACTTGGATGGGACATAAATCGACATTTCAAGACAATAAATGGACAAAACAAGGACATTTAGGGACGAAGATCGACGCGCTGTGCCGCTTCATTCCCATGAATCGGCATGAAAGGACGTTTCAGGACGAGAAAGGGCATTTAGGGACAATTTATCTTCAGCCTCAAAAACGCGCGTCACTTTATTCTACTGACATCCTGGATTCCCGGAAAGTTATGACATGATTAATAGAGCCTGATTATTGACTGACACTGATATCTCCCGCTACTCGCCATTAGCCTCTCGACAAATAGACAATGCAATTTGGCAAAA
>JAISXR010000056.1 GCA_031270375.1 Synergistaceae bacterium
GCCGCAAAAGCCTTGCTCGAAATGTTGAGCCGTTACGGAGTGACGGATGTTTTCGGGCTGCCGGGCGAGACTACGCTCGCTCTCTACAGGGAATGGGACGGTTATCCGGGCATCGCTTATCACATGTGCCGGGACGAGAGAAGCTCCGTCTTCATGGCGGACGCTTACGCGAAAGCGACGGGCAAAGTAGGGATATGCGAGGGGCCGAGCGTCGGCGCCACGCACATGATTCCCGGAGTCACCGAGGCGTTCGCCGCCTGCGTTCCCATACTGATCTTCACGTCGGATGTCGCCCTCGACACCACCAAGAAAAATATGCTGACCGGCTTCGACCAGACGGCCATTTTTCAGGGAGTCACAAAGGAGACCTATACCGTCACAAAGGGGGCCGAGATACCGTTTTTAATCCGCCGGGCCTTCAGAAGCGCGACGAGCGGACGCCCCGGGCCGGTGCATATAAGGGTGCCCCACGATATTTTCGGTCATGAGGTCAATGAAAACGAAATTTTCGCGCAGGCGCGGTTCGCCTCATTTCCAGGGGTGCGATCTTCCGCCGCCGAGGAAGATATGAGGGCCGCGGCTAAAGAGATAATGTCGGCATCGCGCCCGGTGATGATATGCGGCCAGGGCTGCGTGCATTCCGGCGCGTGGGTATCGGTTCAGAAATTGGCGGAACGCGTAGGGATGCCGGTCGGTTCGACGATAAACGCAAAAGGAATATTCCCCGAAACGCACAAATTGTCCCTCGGCGTGGTCGGAGCGCGCGGGGGGCTCGAATGGTCGAACCGCACGGTGATTTCATCCGACCTCATAGTTTTCGCGGGTACCAGCACCGACTCGGCGCTGACGGACGGCTGGAAACTGCCCGACCCGAAAACCTCACCCAAGATGATACAGATAGACGTCTCGGAACTGGAGCTGGGCAATAATTACCGGGTACTGCCTTTGATGGGAGACGCGAAGGAGACCATCGACGGAATTTTGAAATTCATCTCGGCTGGCTCGTGTGCCGACACGCGCGATTGGGTGAAAAAAACGGAGCTGGAACGGGACGCATACGAGAAACGTTTGGACGAATTCGAGAGTTCGCTCGGCGACGCGCCGCATCCGTTCGTTATAGCCCGCATTCTGGAACGCACCGCTCCGGGCGACGCGTTTTTCGCGTTCGACCCCGGCATATCGGCGGTATATCCGGCCTCGTTCCTCCGGCTCGCTAAGTCGGGGCGCAGGACGGCGTTCAACTTCGCCATGGGCGCGCTCGGTTATGGGATACCCGCCGCCATAGGCGCCAAGATCGGATTGCCGGAAAAAAAAGTGATAGGGGTAACGGGGGACGGAAGTTTCGGCTTCGCCGCCGGAGAACTTGAAACGGCGGTGAGACTGGGCCTCGACATAACCTACATACTGTTCGACAACAGGTCTTTCGGCTGGATAAGGGGCACGGAATTCGTGTCGAGAAAGTCTCCCCTGTCACCCGATTTCGGAAAGTTTACGAACTTCGCCGAGGTCGACTACGTCAAAATCGCCGAGGGTTTCGGTATGAAGGGTTTCAAGACCTGCTCGGCGAAAGAGTTCGGAGACATTCTGAAACATTGCCTTGCGGAAAAGGGCGCGAAACTGATAGCACTACCGGCGCGGCCCGAGGACGAACTGCTTCCGCCGGTTCCCGGCTGGTATCGCTACGCCAAATCAGCCGGACTGGAGAATCTGTACGGCGCCGAAGGGATAATATCGTAAAATTAGGATGTGATGGCGGGGGAAAATAGGCCCCGCCATTTTTTTTATTATTTTATGCGGCGTTTCCGCGTTTGAGAATACGCCGCAATTCCGAAGCAAGTATCTGGGAGAAGTTCAGATCGGCTTTCAACGCGGCTTCATTTAAGTCGGCCGGTATCGTCAAAGTTTTTTTCACATAGATCGGTTGAACCTCTTTTCGTACCTGCGGCATCCAAATATCGACAAGAAAAATCCTCTCGTTTGGTTCTATCCGTATTTTATCCCCCCTGCTCGGATCTGGGATGGGATCGCCGTCGTTTTCCATTCCCCAGAGATGCAGGCCGAGAGCTTCTTCAGCCATTTTTATGGCTTCTTCATCAGTGTCGCCGCATGTAAAGCAACCGGGGAGGTCGGGGAAAGAGACTGAAATTCCGTCGTCCGCATAGTTAAAAACCGCCGGGAAAATATAACGGTCACGCATTTATTTCACCTCTTCTCAGAGACGGAGCTACTTCAACCCCGCCTGTTTTAGTATAGAATCGACCGTTCCCTTTGGCAGATCTTTTCGTCCCATAGGGATTGTCGTTTTGCCTGCTTTAGTCAGGTGTTTGAAGTTTTTGTGACTTCCATTTTGGCCTACTTCGTACCATCCATCCGACTTGAGCAAAGATTCTATTTCATCCGAACTTATCGCGGGCACCTTCCTTCATTCATTCATTGCTGGACCAAGCATAACACGTAATGAAATACGTATCAATAAATTTTATGAGTACAAATCGGTGCTGAGATATTTGAGGCCGCTGTCGCAGATCACTATTGCGATAGTTTTGCCCTGTTCGCCGCTTTCGAGCAGTTTTCTGGCGGCGGCGGCGTGCGCGCCGGAGGAAAATCCGCCGAAGATTCCTTCGACACCCGACAGTGCGCGCGCGCCATCCATGGCTTCCTTATCCGTTACCTTTACGCATCCGTCGATCAGCGAGCGGTCGAGAAACGGTATTTCGCGCCCGTATCCTCCGCCCTGCACCCGGTGGCCCCGAAATGATTCGGCGCATTCGCCGCTGTAGTACGCGGCGTTTTCGGGTTCGACCACGTAACACCGCACGGAAGGGTTATGGCGTTTCATCGATGTCGCTATTCCGGTGAATCCGCCGCCGGTGCCCATGAAGTCCGCTATCGCGTCCACCTCGCCTTCCGACTGTTCCCATATTTCGTCCCCTGTTCTCTCCTGCGCCGCGGCGTTGTCGGAATTTGTGAACTGTCCCACGCAATATGCGCCCAATTCTTTTGTCAGGCGTTCCGTCTCGGCCGTCACCAGATCGAAGTCCGCCGCGCTGACCTCGCCCGGCTTCGAGGCCGGCGCCTGATCCACGAGCACTACCCGCGCCCCGAAAGCGCGGGAAACCCGGACTCTCTCCACAGAGTTCCCCTTCGACATGACCGCTACAAAGGGATAGCCCAGCACGGAACAGACCAGGGCCAATCCGTTGCCGGTGTTGCCGCTCGTCTCTTCGATGACGGTCTGTCCCGATTTCAGAAGTCCCTTTCTCTCGGCCTCACGGATCATGCCGAGCGCGATGCGGTCTTTCTTGCTTCCCGACGGGTTGAGATGATCCAGTTTCGCCAGGATGCGTCCGTTGAGTTTCCAGTGTTTCACGAGCCGTTCCATCTCGACGAGAGGGGTATTGCCGATCGCTTCGAGCACACTTTTCATAACCGCCATTTGACATACCTCCAAATAAGATAGAAATGATAGGCCAAAAAAATCGCCCTCCCTTGAGGGAGAGCGGTGTAAAAGTTCGCTTTATCCGTAATTTTGTCCGTTTAACCAATTCCGTGCCGATGACTAACTCTCCCTGTTCAGGCCGCTGCGCAGCAACACGGCTATTATCATCACGAAGCCCTTTACTATGAGCTGATTGTAGTAGAGCATGCCCAGCATGTTGAGGCCAGTGTTTATCACGCCGATTATGAATGCGCCGATCAGCGTCCCGTATATCGTCACCCTTCCTCCGGCGATGTTGCCCCCTCCTATCACCACGCTCGCTATGGCGTCGAGTTCCCAGTTGAGCCCGGCGGTCGGCTGCCCGGACGCGAGGCGGCCGCACTGAGCCACTCCAGATATGCCGGCACAGAGACCGACCAGCATGTATATCTTTATGTAGATCTTCCGCACATTTATCCCGGCCAATTTCACCGTGTCGACGTTATTTCCTATGGCGCAAGCGTACCTCCCGAATCTCGTGTGCATAAGCAGAAACCAGCATGCGAAGAACACCACGAGCCACATGAGCACCGGTATCGGAATGCGCCATGTTTCCGAGAGCCTCAGATAGCCCTTTCCGACTTCGTTGAACGCGGCGGGCAGACCGGATATCGGCGTGCCGTTGGTGAAGACGTAAGCGGAGCCTCTGGCTACGGACATTGTGGCGAATGTCGCCACGAACGGAGGAATCTTGGTGTACGCGGCAATCAGCCCGTTAATGAGCCCGCAAACCGTTCCGATACACAAACCTGCCAGTATCGCCACGCTGTAGCCTGCCCATCCGGGGGCAACGGGGTGATTTTTGACGAGCGACGCCGTTATCACGCCGGAGAACGCGACTATCGACCCGACGGAGAGGTCTATGCCTCCCGAAAGTATCGCGAATGCCATGCCGCAGGCGATTATAGCGTTGAGCGACACCTGGCGGGCGACGTTTATCACGAGGTTGTCGTAGCTGATGAAGCTCTTTTCGAACTTTACCCGGCTGTACCATTCCAGCAGCAGACAGAGCACCAAAAGCGCTATGAAGGCGAAGAACTCCGGCGCGTAATACCTGTATTTCTTCAGGCTCATGCCGCGACCTCCCCGGCCGCCGCTTTCATTATGGCCTCCTGGCTGAGAGGTGCCCTGGCGCGGTCGAACTCGCCGGTTATCCTTCCTTCCCACATGACCAGCACCCTGTCGCTCATGCCGATGATCTCCGGCAAGTCGGAGGATATCATTATTATCGACTTACCGCTCTTCGTGAGTTCGTTCATCAGGATGTAAATCTCGTACTTGGCGCCGACATCGATGCCGCGCGTCGGCTCGTCGAATATGAGAATTTCGGCGTCCGTAAAGATGCATTTTGCCACGACGACCTTCTGTTGATTGCCTCCCGACAGCGTCTGCACCACGGTGTGGGCCGACGGCGTCTTGATGTTGAGGCTGCGGACGAAATACTCGGTATTTTTGAGTTCGGACCGTTCGTCGATCATCAGGTATCGCGTTATCTTGTCCATCGCGGCGAGCGTGACGTTGTTGGCCACGGACATGCCCAGTATGACGCCCTGAAGTTTGCGCTCCTCGGGCAGGAAGCCGAATCCGTGCTTTATTCCGTCGTGCGGGGAGCGTATGTCGATCGAAGCGCCTCCGAGGGCGACGCTGCCGTTGTCGCGCTTGTCGGCTCCGTAAAGCGCGCGGACGAGTTCCGTGCGGCCGGAACCGACGAGCCCGTAAATCCCCAGTATCTCGCCCTTTCTCAACTGAAAATGGATGTCCGACAGCGCGCCCTGCCGCGACAGTTCCTTCACATCCAGCACCGGTTCGCCGGGGGAGGCCATCCTCGGGGGAAACTCGTTCGACAGCTCGCGCCCTACCATCATTCGGATGAGCGAGTCCTTGTCGATGGCCGAAACTTCGTTTGTGTCGACATAAAGTCCGTCGCGCAACACCGTCACCCTGTCGCAGATTTCAAATATCTCGTCCAGATGGTGGGATATGTAAATTATCGAAATTCCCTGGGATTTCAGGTCGCGTATCAGGTCGAACAGCGTCTCCGTCTCCTTGTTTGTCAGACTCGCGGTGGGCTCGTCCATGATTATGAGTTTCGCTCCCTTGGAAAGCGCCTGGGCAATGGCCACAAACTGGGCCTGAGCGGAACTCAAGTCCTGCACGAGGTCTGTGGGCTCGAATTTTACCGATACCCTGCCTAGCCAATGCCGGGCCTCCTCGTTGCGGCGTTTCGAGTCGATTGTGCCGAACATCGTTCGCGGCTCGCGGCCAAGGAACATGTTTTCGGAGACGCTCATGCCGCGTATCAGGTTGAATTCCTGATAGATGATGCTGATGCCGAGCTTCTGCGAATCCTGGGGGGTCGTTATGTCGGCGGGCGAGCCGTCGAATATTATCTCTCCGGAGTCCTTGGAGTAGGCTCCAGACAGTATTTTCATCAGAGTGGATTTGCCGGCACCGTTTTCGCCGACGAGCGCGTGAACCTCGCCGTATTTGATCTCGATGTGAACGTCCTCAAGCGCGCGGTTGCCGAAAAAAAATTTTGAAATGTTCTTCATTTCGAGAATATAATCTGTTCTTTTTTCCAAATCGGGCATGAGCCTCACCTCTTCTCGCTCCAGCCGCTTCTGGCGAAAACAGCGACCAGAATGACGAAGCCTTTGAAAATTATCTGAAGGTAAGGGGACACGCCCATCAGGTTGAGCCCGTTACCAAGAAATCCCAACAGCAATGCGCCTATTATGGTGCCTATTATAGTTGCCCTTCCTCCCGCGATGTTGCCGCCCCCTATGACGACGGCCGCGATCGCGTCCATCTCCCAGCCCGAGCCGGCCATCGGCTGCGCGGAACCGACGCGCGAGGTCATTATCACTCCCGCTATGGAAGAGCAGAACGCGACGTAAGTGAATATGCGCATCTTCACCCACTTCACGCTGACGCCCGACAGCCGGAGCGTCTCCTTGCTCCATCCGAGGGCGAACACGCTTCTCCCGAAGACGGTCTTGTGCAGCAGGAACCATGAAAAAAATATCATCAGGACGAGTATTATGGTCGCGTAAGGGATGCTGAGGACAGCGCCCTGCCCGATCCTGTTGAACGATTCCGGCAGGTCGGAAATGGCGTATCCGTCCCGGAAGAGCAGCGACAGCCCGCGTCCTGCCGACATCGTGCCCAACGTGGCGATGAATGGGGGCACGTTGGTAAATGCCGCCACAGCGCCGTTGAACACCCCAAAGAGCGACCCTCCGATTATCGCGATGATTATCGAGACCGGAACCGGCAGCCCCATGCGCATCATACAGTCTCCGGCGATCATCCCGGCTACCGCTACCACGGAACCGACCGAGAGGTCGATGCCGCCCATGAGGATCGCGAACGTCATGCCGCACGCTATTATGGCGTTCATCGAGACCTGTCTCGTGACGTTGAGGAAATTCTCGGAACTCAAAAACGACACGCTGGTTCGCGGATACGCCGACAGGAACAGAAGAAGCGCGAAAAGAGCGGTTGCGGCAAAGATTTCGGGTTTGAAAAATTGAATTTTCGGCGAGAGCCAGAATCCCCGGATTCCTCCGGCCTCATCCGCGCCGGGAGTCGGCAAGTTGTCCGCCATATTTGGATGCAACCCCTTTCGGAGTGATTTTATAGACCGAAACCGCGGGATAAAACCCTCGGGCTCCGCCCGAACCCGCCAGGGGACGAGCCCCCTGGCGGAGTTTGGGGCAGAGCCCCAAGGTTTATCCCACGGTTTCGGCGCCTATTCTACCAGTGGAAATCCTTGGCGTTTTCGGCGGTGATCGTCTTCACCGGCACGAATATCTCGGTCTCGTCGATCTTTTCGCCCTTCAGAATCTTCATGCCGTACTCGACGCCCATGCGCCCGATACGGGCGGGTTCCTGAGCCGCGCTCATCTCATACCCGTTGCCGGCCAATATCGCGGCGAGAGCGTCCGGCGAACCGTCGACTCCGCACACGAACATCTCTTTTTCGCGGCCCGCCGCCTCTATCGCGGAGAGCGCGCCGAGGCCCATCGGGTCGTTCAGGGCGATGACGGCGTCTATCTTGGGCTGGGCCTGAAGTATATTCTCCATGACCGCCATGCCACGTTCGAGAAGGCCCTCGCCGTTCTGTTCGGATACGATCTTGATGTCGGGATGATCCTTGATCGCCTTCATGACGCCCTCATAGCGCATACGGGTGGAGGAGACGGGGTTTCCGTTGATGAGGACGACATTGCCCTTCCCGTTGAGCTTCTCTACCGTGTAATTGCCGCAGAGTTCGCCGGCGAGGGTGTTGTCGGAAACTATGAACATATCGCGCGGTCCCTTGGAATCCGCGTCGAGGCAGATAACGGGTATGCCCGCGGCCTTGGCCGCCTTGACGGACGCTTCGCCGGCGTCACTGTCGACCGGGTTGAAGAGCAGGAAGTCGATGTTCTGGCGTATCATGTCCTCTACGCCCGCCGTCTGTTTCTGAACGTCCATGTTGCCGTCGACGACGAGCACTTCGCCGCCGAGTTTCTCGACTTCTTCCTTCACCGCGTCATACATCGCGACGAAAAACGGGTTATTCATGACCATGACGGTGAACCCGACCTTGGGCTTGTCCACGCTCGCGAAAGCGCCGGACGAGACGATACACAACATTGCTACCAACACAGCTACACACAGCTTTTTCATATAACAACCTCCTGTTGAAATTTTTTTGTGACTGCCCTTGTGGCATTAAGTAAGGGAGCCTGGATGAATTATAACAAAAAAAATCTTTTGTTCAATCATCGTTATATTTTTTTTGTATATGTGTTAATTAGAAATTGTGGAACGTCTGCGGCTTTTAGATAGAATTCCCCGAAAGGATTTTCGGCAGTATTACGGGACGCTGCGCACGCTGGGTACTACAAGGCGCCGAGGGCGGCGTTTCGTACTGTCAGGCCGACTTTTTAAGGCGATACACGAACGCCAACACTTCCGCCACGGCAAGGTAAAGTTCCTCAGGTATGCTTTCCCCCACCTCCACCCGTTGCATCAGTGCTCTCGCGAGGGGTTTATTCTCCACGACCGGAACGTCGTGTTCGGCCGCTATGTCCTTTATCTTCTGGGCGATGAACCCCTCGCCCTTCGCCACGATCACGGGGGCGCTCATCGTCTGCTGATCGTACTGTATGGCGACGGCTATATGCGTCGGGTTCGTGACCACCACGTCGGCTTTCGGCACGTCCGACATCATCCTTTGCCTCGCGAGTTCCCTCTGTTTCTGGCGTATTCTCCTCTTGATCAGAGGATCTCCCTCCGATTGTTTATATTCTTCCTTTATCTCCTGCTTGCTCATCTTTATAGATTTCTCGAACTCCCACTTCTGATACGCGTAGTCCGCGAGGGCTATGATAAAAAGAAACACGGCCATTCTCATGGCGAGATCCCATATCTTGCCCATGATGGTCATGACACCGTCACTGAGGGAGAATCCGATGATCGACAGCATCAGATCGCGTTCGTTACGCAGTGCGGCATAGAGCACTCCGAGCAGCAGTGACGCCTTCAGCATGCCTTTCGCGAGTTCGAACATAGTCCGCAGCGAAAAAATCCTCTTGAGTCCGTTGATCGGGTTGAAGCGGTCGAGTTTGATCTCGAACGGCTTCGTCGTTATCACGAAACCCACCTGATAGACGAGAACGATCACGGCGAACAACGCGCAGATAAACCCGAGCGGAAGCCACCCGTACAGCAGGGATTTCCCGGCCATAAACGCGGGGCGAAACCACCACCCGTCACCCGGCATCAAGGGCGATGCGATATATCTCATCGACTCCTTGAAGAGTGTGACGAGATCGTCCCATATCTTGCCTCCGAGCGAATTGATGGTCAAAAGACCGGTAATTAAGACGACGGATGCCGACAGATCCTGGCTTTTAGCGACCTTTCCCTCGTTCCTCGTCTTATTCCTCTTCTTGGGAGTGGCGGGCTCTGTCCGTTCCTCCCCGAAAAACTGAAGGTCAAAGCGAAACGGCACGGTCATCGCAGGAAACGCACGCTTTCGAGCGCAATGGAAACCGCGCCCTCTATCTCGCGGTGAAATATGTCCACCGCGCCGGGCAGCACAGTGAGGAGCACGAGCATTCCTATGGCGATCTTGAGCGGGATGCCGAGGATGAATACATTCAGCTGCGGCACCGTGCGTGCCACGAAACCAAGCCCCACCTCAGCCAGGATAACCGAGCCGAAAATGGGCAGGCTTATCGTCATGGCGAGGACGAATATTTTTTGCGTCCAATCAATGAGCGGTATGCCCTCGAAACTCTCCCACAGCGGCACGCCGACGGGCATGAATTTCAGGCTCTCGGCGAGGGCCCGGACGAGAAGTATATGGCCGTCCCAATGAAGATAAAACCAGATCGCCAGCATATATTTCATCTGGGCGAGGACGGAGACCTGCGTCTGCGACGTTGGGTCGAACATATTCATCATGTTGAGCCCCATCAGCGTCCCGTCAATGAAGCCCGAAGCCTGGAGCGCGTAAAGCGGCGCACTGGAGGTAAAACCGATCACCATGCCGATCAAATATTCACGCGCCGCCATCATAATCATCAGCGGGAGGCTGCTCATCGCGATCCCTGTAATCGACGCCCCAAAAACGGGGGTGATCATTACCGATAGGGCGACAGAGAGCCAAAATTTCACGGTGTTCGGAACGGAAGGAAGCATGAACACGGACGCCGCCATTATCAGGCCCAGCATCCTGAGGCTCACCATGAAGTGCATGATTACGAGGTTCACATAGGCGTTTCCCGTCAGGAAGGGCGGCATCGTCAGCCGACGTATTTGTACATGTCCGTGAAGAGCCTTATAGCGAGCCCTCCGATCAGTCTGAACATCCACGGCCCGAACATCAGAAGGGATATTATGATCGCTAGCATTTTGGGAATGAAGGTAAGTGTCTGTTCCTGAATCGAGGTCGCGGTCTGAAATATGCCCACGAGCAACCCGACGCACATCGATATGAGCAGCACCGGCATGGAGGCGAAGATCATAGTCCACATCCCGCTTATAAACGCGTCTCCTATCGTCAGTGTCTCCATATCGGGCCTCCTACATCTTGAAGCTGGTGACGACGCTCGCGATGAGCAGGCTCCAGCCGTCGGCCATCACGAAAATCAATATCTTGAACGGAAGCGAGATCATCGCCGGCGGCAGCATCATCATGCCCATGCTCATGAGAATGCAGGCCACTATCATGTCGATAACGATGAACGGGATGTATATGACCACCCCCATCTGAAAAGATGTCTTGAGTTCGCTCAAAACGTACGCCGGTATCAGCACCATCGTCCTCACCTCGTCCTGGTTCGCCGGCTGAGGATCGCCCGACAGACGGACCATCAGCGACAGCTCCTTTTCCCTCACCTGGGCGAGCATGAACCTGCGAACCGGCGTCACGACCCTTTCGAATGCCTCCCCCGCCGGAAGTTCCTCCTGTACGTAAGGCATGATCGCGTTCTCGTAAATTTCGTTCCATACGGGCGTCATGGTGAATACCGTGAGTAACAGAGCGAGCGACGAAATCACCTGGTTCGGCGGGGTCTGCTGCACACCCATCGCGCTCCGCACGAAACCCAATACGACTAAAATTCTGGTGAAACTCGTGACCATGAGCAATATGGCCGGCGCCATGCTTATTACCGTAATGAGCGCCACTATCTGAAGGGTGAGCACCACGTCCCTCGGCCCTTCGGCAGCTCCCACGGCGACGTTCAGCGCGGGAAGCGGCAAATCTGGCAGATTGGGCGCCGGCACGGCCCCATACGCCAAGCGCGGCAGCATCATAATTACACACATCGCGCCGATCATCAGAAGCACCGGTAAACGTACGCGAATATACCTCACCTGTTTTTTTCCTCCGCTTTATGTGGTTCGGGCTGAATACGCGCCGCCTCGTAATCGTCCCATTCCTCCGCGGACCACCTGCCCAGAACGATGGAACCCGCCCGTCCGCACAGAAACGCCACCACCTCAGGGCCCAAACGCGCGATGTACATCATGTCGCGTCCCAAGTTCACCGCGCCTATTATCTTGATATGGCCCCGCGACATCGGGCCCAGGCGTCCGGGCAGAAATTTAAGCGCAAAATAAGCCAGCGCGCCCAACAACAGAAGCGCCAAGACCATTTTCGCCACATACCCCGAAAACGCGGAGTTGAAATCCTCGGTCTCAACCCCAGCTGAGTGTGCCGCTCTCTCCAAAAAAAAGAGCGTCGAGATCCCTGTGAGGATTAACCCGACCGCTCTTTTACGCATATCACACCGCAACACCAACATTATCCCGCCGGCGCATATCAGGAAAGAGCCTTGCCCAGCGCCTCCAAAACTCTATCCGGCTGGAAAGGCTTGACGATGAAATCTGCCGCTCCCGATCTGATAGCCTCTATTACCATGGCCTGTTGCCCCATCGCGCTGACCATCACAATTTTCGCCGCGGGGTCAGCGGCTTTGATCTCCTTCACGGCGGCTATTCCATCCATCTCTGGCATCGTGATATCCATTGTAACCACATCCGGCTTCAGTTCGCTGTACATCTGAACGGCCGTTTTTCCGTTGTCGGCCTCTCCCACGACTTCAAAGCCGTTTTTTGCAAGGATATCGCGAAGCATCATTCTCATAAAAGCCGCGTCATCCACGATCAAAACCTTCGTCCCCATGCTTCTACACCCTCCTTGGACAAATGTCTCAAAATCAGATTTAAACTCCCATGGAGCGTATTCTTTCAGCCTTGCTCACAACCTCGGTGACCCTTATCCCGAAACTTTCGTCTATCACGACGACCTCACCTCGCGCTATGAGTTTGCCGTTTACCAATACGTCTACCGGCTCTCCCGCCATCTTGTTCAATTCTACCACCGAACCCGGCCCTAACGCCAGTACTTCCCCGATAGTTTTTCTCGTTCTTCCCAATTCTACAGTAATACGTACAGGTATGTCGACTATTAAATCGAGATTTCCCTGAGAACCCGCAAAATCCGCTCCTCCAAGCTGCGCGAATTCCACGGGTTTGACGTCGACCGGCGGAGACTGGGGCCTGGGCGGCGGCGGAGACTGGGGAAGGGGCGCTTGAGCACTCGGCTGAGGCGTAGCTTGCGTCTGTTTGGGCGCGGATTTAGGCGCCGGGGCGGGCTCTTCTTTTGGCGCGGCCGCCTCCCGGATTTTCGCCGCAAAGGCCGCGGCGTTGTCGAGAGGCATGGAGATATCAAGCACAAAGGGATCCACCCCTGAGACGTTCAGATTTATCCTGCCCACCCATATCATTGCGTCCGCGGGCAAGTCGGGGAAAGGCGTCCAGCCCTGCGAATCAAGCAGAGCAGACGTCGAGGAATCGGCCGACAGCCTCGTTCCAGCGAGCAGTCCGCTCAAACTAGTGAGGGCGGAACCGATCAATTGGCTCAGGCCCTCCTGCGCGGCCGAAAGATACAGGTCATTAGCCTCGCCGGGAAGCTCCTTGGCATCGCCGCCCATCATCATGTCGGCGAGAGCGAGCGCCCCGCGTTCGTTCGACAGAAGCCTCGCGGGAGAAGAATCCATTCCGTTCAGGATCATCGAATAGACGAAAACCTTGCTTCCTTCTATCTTGGCCGCTAGCTCGCCCTGAGGTATCTCGAGTTGATCAATCACATCGGCGGAGACGTCCCGCCCCGCAAGCATCCCCACCACGTTGCTTGCGGCCGTGGCCACGATTCCGGCCACCTCGGCCATCGCCGCGGAGTCGGCCTGCGAGAGTTTTCCGCCGCCTTCGCCAGGAGCACTCGAAAGAAGAGCGTCTATTTCGTCCTGATTCAGAAACTCGTCGACCATCTGTTACTCCTCCTCTTCGACGGGGAGTTCTTCTTCTCCCAGCACCTCGGTTATCCGCGCGGCATAATTTTTCTCACGAAGCCCCGGAGTGCAGCGGAATTTCACTCTGTTGCCCACCCTCAGTCCCAGATCGTCCTTTGCCGTGCCGTCCAGCCTCACCACGTCGCCCGCCCGCATTTGCAGGACGTCACCCAGCGAGACCACCGAATGTCCCAGTTCGAGCGCCATAGGCACCGAGACCTCCTGAAGTCTGCTGATCAGCATCTCCTGGACTCCCTCGGTGCTCTTGCGGCCCGTGGATGAGAACCACTGCTGAGAGCTGAGTTTATCTATGAGGGGTTCGATGACGAAATAGGGAATGCAGAAATTCATCATCCCCTGCACGTCGCCAACCTGTATTTTCATAGTCACGAGAAGCACCATATCGGTCCCCGGGCAGACCTGAACGAAGAACGGATTGCTTTCCATACTCTCGAAACGGAACCTGATGTCGACGACCGTGCTCCAGCTCTCCTCCAGATGTTCCAGTATTTTCATGATGACGCGCTCGACCACGGTGCGTTCTATATCGGTGAGATCGCGCGGTTTGCGGAGCGGTTCACCTCTCCCTCCGAGGAGACGGTCGATGATAGCGAACGTCAGTTGGTTATTGACCTCAAGTATCGCGTTTCCGCTGAGTGGGTACATTTCGAGTATCCCGATGACGGTCGGCTGAACCAGCGAATGTATGAACTCGTCGTATGCGAGCTGTTCGACCGGCATCACTTCCACCGAGACCATCGAGCGGACCATCGTGGAGAGCGAGGTGGTCAGCGAGCGGCAGAACGACTCATGAATCATCTGAATGGCGCGAAGCTGGTCTTTGCTGAACTTATCCGGCCTGCGGAAGTCGTAGAGCTTCAGTGGCTTCTCTTCCGCCGCCTGCATAGCGGATATATCGTCACCTCCACTGTTAATCGAGGCCAACAGTGAATCTATTTCGTTCTGGCTCATTACCTCTGGCGGCGTCATGTTATACCCCCCACAAATTCCTTTAAGGTTGTTACTGGGTCATAAATTCGTCAAAAAGCACTCTATTCACGGCGGCACTGCCATCCACCCGCGGCAGTATCGCGTTGAGTCGCGCCTTGAGATCCTGTTTCAGCTTCTCCATGCCCTCGGCGTAACGAACGTTGTCGTAGCGCTGATCCTTCAGCGTCTTGAGTATCTCGTCCTTCATCATCACGGTCCACCCCGGATCCACAAGCTTGGTTGCGACATTCGGTCCCGACAGTTCCACCGTGACTTTGACCCTCATCACATGTATCTCGGGATCGGCCATCGTGCTGGTGAACTGCCCGAGATCCAACATCGGACCCGGGTTCGGAATTTGTGCCTCTTCTGTAATTTCGGGCGGCGAGGAAAAATACTTTAGGCCCGCGTACAATCCTCCGCCGATTCCGACGATCAGGACAAGCAACCCCACCACGACCGTCATAATAGTTCTTCTTACCAACGCCATGAGACCATCTCCCTGAAATTCGAAAAACGCGGACGGTCCGTCACCGCACTGAGTGCACGGACATGATGACGATATCGACCCGCCTGTTCAGCTTCATGTTTTCCTCGGATATATTCGGAACTACAGGCGCCGACGCTCCCATTCCAACCGCCCTCAGGCGGTTTTGCGGGATTCCGATCGTCTCGTCGAGATAAGCCGTCACGCGCGACGCGCGCGCCGACGAAAGCCCCCAGTTGTCGATATAAATGCTTCGCAGTGGGATGCCGGAGTCGGTGTGTCCCTCCACCGATATATCGTTCGGCAGCTTCTCGATCACGCCGCCGATTTTATAAAGTATTCTGAGAGCTTCGGGACGCAATTTCGCCGAGCCTTCCTCGAACAGCATCTGTTCAGAGAGGGCGATGACGACTCCCCTGTCGTTGACGGACACCGAGACCTCCTCGCCGTTCATCTCGTCCTTGAGAGCCCTCTGCACCAGCGCGAGTACGCGGTTCGAGTTGTATATCTGATCCGACTCTGTGGGACGGTCGGCGTTACCCTGGTATTCGCGCAGGGAACCGTCCATTATGGCCTTCACGTCGCTTGTCGTGCTACCTCCCGGCTGTATGTTGAAGGCGTTCTGCAACGACGCCGCCACCGCCTCGAACTTTCTGGCGTCGAGATTCGAAAATGAATAAAGTAGCACGAAAAAACAGAGGACAAGCGTCACCATGTCGCCGTAAGTGGCGAGCCACGCCGGCGCCCCGCCCCCTCCCCCGCCTTCGGATTTTTTCCTGCGAGCCATGACGTCACGCCTCCTCCTTGCCTTCGTCCAACTGCTTGCGTATCTTGGGCGGGAGGAAAACCTTCAGTTTTTCCTCGACGATGCGCGGGTTTTCCCCGGCCTGAATCGAAAGTATGCCCTCGACCATTAGTTCCCTGCACAGGATTTCCCCGCTGGAATTCTGCGCCAGTTTCTTGCTGAGAGGTATGGATATCATGTTCGCCAGGACGGAGCCGTAAAACGTGGTGACAAGGGCAACGGCCATGCCGGGGCCCAGCGCGTCGGGGTCGCTCAGGTTGCCGAGCATCTGTATGAGGCCGATGAGCGTACCGAGCATCCCGAAAGCGGGCCCCAGTTCCGCCACCGAGTCGAGATAGCTCTTGTTGGCGGAGTGGCGCTCCTCCAGGAGGCCGATCTCCGTGTCGAGTATGGATTTGACCAGCTCTGGATCCGTTCCGTCGACCACGAGCTGTATCGACTTGCGCATGAATTCGTCGTCGAGCTGCGAGGCGTCCTCCTCAAGCGCGAGCAGTCCCTCGCGGCGGGCCTTTTCGGCAAAGCTGACGAGTGTCTGAATCAGTCCGATCATGTC
>JAISXR010000081.1 GCA_031270375.1 Synergistaceae bacterium
CATAGTGAACATCCCTCAATGGCAGGCCTCGTACAACGCCTCCAAGGCCGGCGTCATCCATTTGACCAGATCGCTCGCAATGGAGTGGGTAGACAAGGGCATAAGGGTGAACAGCCTCAGCCCCGGCTACATAGCGACGCCCATGTCGACCGAAACCCCCAGGGAACTTCGCGACGCGTGGATGCCGCTCATTCCGCAGCACAGAATGGGAGACCCCGACGAACTCGTGGCCGCGGTCATCTATCTCGCGTGCGACGCGTCCACATACACCACCGGCGCCGACCTCATAGTCGACGGCGGTTACGTCTGTCTGTAACTTTATTATACATGGAGGAAATATCTCGATGAAACAGGTAATATTGAGAGAACCCGGAAAATTTGAGATACTCGACGCGTCCAAGCCGGTATGCGGCGAAAAACAGGCGCTCATCCGTGTGCGCGCCGTGGGGATATGCGGCTCCGACATCCACGCTTATTACGGCAAACATCCGTTCATCTCGTGCCCCATAGTCATGGGACACGAAGCGGCCGGCGAAATAGTCGAACTCGGCGCGGGCGCGTCGGGGCTCGCAGTCGGCGACCGCGTAGTCCTTCGCCCTCAGCACGTCTGCGGAACCTGTTACCAGTGCAGGTCGGGGCATTATAACATCTGCAGTCACCTCAAGGTGCTCGGTTGTCAGATATCGGGCGCGTCGTCGGAATTTTACGCGGCGGACGCCGATCTGTTCTACAAAATCCCGGACGACGCCGACTTCAAAACCGGCACATTGATAGAACCACTTTCCGTCGGCGTCCACGCCGTAAAACGCGGAGCGCCGCAGGGAATGGAAGGCCGTCGCGTCCTCGTGATAGGGGCCGGCACCATCGGCAACGTCACCGCTCAAAGCTCGCGTGCGCTGGGCGCCAAGGACGTGATAATAACCGACGTATCCGAGTTCAAACTCGGGCTGGCAAAAAAATGCGGGCTTGAAAACGCCGTCAACGTCGCGAAAACCGACCTGGGCGGATACATGGCCGAAAAATTCGGCCCCGACGGGGCGGACATAATCTACGAGTGTACGGCGTCGGAGGCAGGCATAAATCAGGCTCTCGACCTGGCACGCAAGGGAATTTCCATCGTCATCGTCGGCGTATACGGCAACAAGGTCAACGTCAACATGGCGAACGTGCAGGACCGCGAGTATTCGCTGGTGGGCACGCTCATGTACCTGCACGAGGACTATGTCGACGCCATTCGCCTGCTGGCGGATAAAAAAGTCGACCTTAAAACCCTGATAACGAACGAGTTCCCGTACGAAAAATCCGCCGATGCCTACGCGCATATCGACGCGAACAGGGACAACGTTCAGAAAGTGATCCTGACCGTATAGGACGAGATGAAAAGCGAAATCGGCATTTGCGTCATCGGCGCGGGGCGCGCCGGACTCATTCACGCTCGCAATTTCCGCAGCAACGTTCCGGGCGCGCGCCTGGTGGCGGTCACCGACCCTGTGGAGTCCGCGTGCAAATCGGCGTGCGAAACCCTGGGCATAGACACTTATTACTTGGATTACAGGGAAGCGCTGGAAAACAGTCGGATAAACGCGGTGGTCGTCGTCGCCCCCACCGTTTTCCACAGGGATATCGCGGTGAACGCGTGTGACGCGAAACGCCACGTTTTCTGCGAGAAACCCATGGCCATGAACGAGGCGGAGTGTTACGACATGATAAGGGCGGCAGAACGCGGCGGCGTAAAACTTCAGATAGGATTCATGCGGAGGTTCGACGCGGGCTTCAGGCAGGCAAAGGAGATCGTGACAAACGGTGACGTGGGCGACGTGGTGATGGTGCGTTCGAACACCCGCGGCCCGAGTGTGCCTCAGCCGTGGATGTACGACATCAAAAAATCGAACGGCCCGCTTGCCGAGGTGAACAGCCACGATATCGACACGCTCAGATGGTTCACGGAAAGCGAGTTCAGCTCCGTTTACGCCATAGGCGGCAATTTTCGCTCGCCGGGCGCGCGGGCCGAATTTCCCGACTTTTACGACAACGTCGTCGTGTCCGCCGCGTTCGCGAACGGATGCCAGGGCATCATAGACGGCGCGCAGGGCGTGGGATACGCTTACGACGCGAGAACCGAGATTTTGGGCACGAAGGGCTGCGTGTTCGTTGGAAAGCTTCAGGACAGATCGGTAGTCACATGCACGGCCGATTCGCACGGCGGGACATATTCGACGGTGCCGAGCTGGAGGCAGTTGTTCGAACCGGCCTATCTGGCCGAGGATATCGCGTTCGCGGAGAGCATAGCAAACGACACCGCGCCTCGCGTGACCGGAAAAGACGGCCTCATGGCCGTTAGGGTGGTCAACGCCGGAAACACGTCGATAATGGAAAAACGTATAGTGAAGTGCGGCACGGCATTATGAGGGGAGAGCGAATCGAGATGTTGGCGGCGCGTCTGTTCGGCAAAGAGGATTTGAGGGTGGTCGAAACGGCCGTTCCCGAAATAAACACGGACGAGATGCTAGTGAAAGTCAAAGCGGGAACCGTGTGCGGCACCGACCTGCGCATGTTCAAAAACGGAGCGGACGGCGTGGACATCTCCCACCCGCTCACCCTCTGTCACGAATTCGCCGGCATCGTGGAAAGAAAGGGCGCGGAAGTCAAATATCTCGAAGAGGGAGACAGGGTCAGTGTGGCCCCGAACATAGGCTGCGGCGTATGCGACCGTTGCGTATCGGGAAACAGCCACCACTGCAAACACTTAAAAGCCCTGGGGGTACAAATCGACGGCGGCTTTGCCGAGTTCGTCAAGATCCCGGCCGAAGCCGTAGTGCACGGCAACGTCATCCCTCTCTCGGATTCGGTCTCTTACGAGGAAGCGGCGGCTAACGAGGCGTTTGCGTGCGTTTACAGCGCTTTCGAGAGATACGGCGTGCGCCCCGGTGAAACGGTTGTCGTGATAGGCGCCGGGGCGATAGGTCTCATGCACGCGAAGCTCGCGCTCATGTCGGGCGCCGGGAAGGTGATAATGAACGACCTCTCCCGCCCCCGCCTCGACGAATGCGCCGCGATAGAACCTCGGATTACGGCCGTCTCCGGGAACCTCGCCGAATACGTGAGGGATTCCACCGGAGGCGAGGGGGCGGATGTGGTGATCACGGCGTGCAGTGTCGCCGCGGTTCAGCAGGGCGCTTTCGCCCTCGCCGGCTTCGACGGCAGGGTGTGTTTCTTCGGCGGGCTGCCCAAGGGCAGGGAAACCGTCCCGCTCGACACCAATCAGATACACTACAGACAGTTGACCGTCATCGGCACGACGAGGTCGTCGCACGGACACTATCGCGCGACGCTGGATTTGATAGCCAAGGGCGTTGTCGATATAGCGCCGGTAATCACCCATAAATTCGAGCTGAAAAACACGCTTGGCGCGTTCGAAAACGCCGCCGGAGCGATCGGGCTGAAACAAGCCGTGGTATTTGGCTGATTTATTGTCCTCGGCCTGAAGGGTAATGTAAAACCCTATTTAG
>JAISXR010000149.1 GCA_031270375.1 Synergistaceae bacterium
TTCGCGCACCAGATTTATTTTTTCGCATTGTTCGATCGCGCGCGTTACCGAGGCGGCGAAAATATCCCTGTCCACGGCGAGCGCTTTTCCGGCCGGTACTCTGGAATGGTCGGCGCAGCGCATGACGAGGCTTCCCAACATCCTCAGCTCCTGTTTCAATATACCGGCGGGGCTCGTGACCGAATCGGCACCGAGGGAGTTGCTGCATACCAATTCGGCGAGTTCGCCTGTGCGGTGGGCGGGAGGGCTTTTTGCCGGTCTCATCTCGCGCAGCTCCACTTCGAAACCGGCCGCCGCCAACCAAAAAGCGGCCTCTGAACCCGCGAGGCCGCCTCCGGCTATCGTTATCGCGCTCACGAGGACATCACGGCCCCGTCGTCCGTTTCGTCGGTGTCGTAGGACGGTTCCGCGTCTTCGCCGGCGGTTTTTTTGTCCGGAGTGCCGGGTTTCTTCCAGCTCACGTAATCGCACTCGGGGTACCGTGTGCAGCCGTAGAACGACCGTCCCTTCGCCTTGCCTTTCGCGGCCTTGCGGCGAATCACATCGCCCTCGCCGCATTTGGGACATTTTATCCCGAGGGTTTTGACGATATTGCGCGTGTACTTGCACTCGGGGTAGCCTGTGCAGGCTATGAACTCACCGAAACGCCCGTGTTTCACCGCCAGGGGCTTGTCGCAGTCGGGGCAGTTCTCGCCTGTAAATTCCGGCTCTATCTTCATTTTTTCGGCGGTTTGGGATACGTCGTCGAGCACGGGTTTGAAACTGTCCCAGAAACTCCTGACCACGGCGACCCAGTTTTCCGTGCCGTTCTCGACGGAATCCAGTTCGTTTTCCATCGAAGCCGTGAATTCGGTGTTGATGAGCTTGGGGAAATATTTCACAAGAAATGTGTTTACCATCCTGCCCAGTTTGGTCGGCGTCAGTTTTTTGTCCTCTTCCCTCGTGGCGTAATTTCTGTCAGCCAGGGTCTCGATTATGGACGCGTAGGTCGAGGGGCGTCCTATGCCCTTTTCCTCCAGCACCTTGACCAACCCGGCATCGGTGTAACGCGCCGGCGGCTGGGTAAACTTCTGCTCGCGGTTCACCCCGTCGAGGGCCAGTTCTTCTCCCGGCACAGCTGGAGGAATGACGGTATCCTTGATCCCCAGAGGCCAGATTTTTCCCCAGCCGTCAAAGAGCACCGTCACGCCGTCCTGCTTCATGCCGTATCCTCCCGACGATGCCTCTACCGTCGAGCGGGCGACCCTTGCGGGCGACATCTGGCTCGCCACGAACCTCCTCCATATCAAGTCGTACAGCTTGAACTGGTCGGAAGTGAGGTGCGGTTTTACTAATTCGGGGGCGAGCGACGCGTCCGTGGCGCGAATGGCTTCGTGCGCGTCCTGGGCGCGTCCTTTCGGCGTGTAGATGTTCGGATGTTCCGGCAGATAATCCGATCCAATGTTTTTCGCTATGAAGGCGCGCGACGCGTCTATGGCCTCCGGGGCGAGTCGCAGGCTGTCGGTGCGCATGTACGTGATGAGGCCCACGGGCCCCCTGCCGGGGATTTCCACTCCCTCGTAGAGCGACTGCGCTATCCGCATCGCGCGGCGCGGAGAAAATCCGAGCCTGCGCGACGCTTCCTGCTGCAGGACGCTGGTTTTGAAGGGAGGCAGGGGAGGACGCTTGGTCTCTTTTGTCCTGAAACCGTCGACGACGATCCTGTCATTCTTTATGGCGTCTTCCGCTTCGAGCGATTCGGCGAGGTTGGCGGGGACAAATTTTTTACCCGCTTTTTTGTCGACCCTCATCGTGTAGCGCCGGTCTCCGGACGAGGCTTTGACGTCGATGAGCCAGTATTCCTCGGGCACGAACGCCTCTATCTCGGCCTCGCGCTCGCAGATTATGCGGAGCGCTACGGATTGCACCCTGCCGGCGGAAAGCCCCCGCTGCAATTTGTACCAGAGGAGCGGGCTCAAATTGTAGCCGACGAGACGATCCAAGACGCGCCGCGACTGCTGCGCGCCCACCAGGTTCATGTCGATGCGGTCGGGATTGGCCACAGCATTTTTGACGCCGTGCTCAGTTATCTCCTGCATACGTATGCGACATTCGGAGGACGGGTCGATATCGAGGATCGTCGCGAGGTGCCACGCGATGGCCTCTCCCTCGCGGTCGGGGTCGGACGCCAGAAGCGTCCGTTTGCTCGCGCCGGAAGCCGCTTTGAGAGATTTTATTATGTCGCTTTTGCCCCTCACGTTGATATATTCCGGCTGGAAATCGTGCTCGATATCCACCGCTATCCGGCCTTTGGGAAGGTCTCTCACATGTCCCACACTGGCGGCCACCCGATATGAACGCCCCAATATCTTCTCGAGAGTGTGCGCCTTGGCAGGGGACTCCACTATAACGAGCGTCTTCCCGGAGGAGGACGCCGCGATGCTTTTAAGGTCGGCCTTCGGTTTCGGTTTGGTGGATGACGGCTTGCTTTTTACCGATTTGTCCGAGGGTCTCGCGGTTTTTTTGGATGACGCCGTCGCTTTGGGTTTACCTTTTGTCTTGCCCGGTTTTGTCTCTTTTTCAGCTTTGGATTTGGTTTCCCTCGCCAACTCCGGCCCTCCTCAACAATACCTGTTCATCGCCCCGTCACCTTCCCGGTCGGGATCAAATACAGGCATACCCTCGTATTCGGATATTTTTTCGATGAGAAAAGAAAGAGTATTCGCGTCCACAAGACACTGATTGAGTTTGGAGATGATCACCGCGTGAAGAAGGGTTTTTTCAAGTATATCCGCCGGACAGTAATCGCTGTTGAGATATTTGTAGATTGATTCCGTAGCGTCCGGAGACAGCGCTTCCTTTTCCTCTTTCGACAATATCCTTGTGTTCATGGCTTCTCCCCTCGTCCCATTTTAATCGTAAGAACTGTAGCGTCCCGGGCCTGAAGAAAAGACCAATCCGCGCAGGGACATCACGGTTATCATTTTAAATACTTCAGCGGCGCTCATTTTAGCTTCATTCGCCAGGTTGTCAATAGTATTGTCGGGATGAATCGCCAGCAGCGACAATATTTTTCTCTCATCTTCGGTGAGATTTTTGCGCTCCGGCCGCGCTGGCTGCGCCGTTTCCTCGTCGGTGAAGAGATATGTCTCGGCATACTGGGATTTCGAACCGAACAACAGTTCCAGGTCGACCAGCGGCATGGCGCCGTCGAAGATGAGCCGGTTGGAACCGGCGCAATGGTCGTCGTCTATTCTGCCCGGCACGGCCCAAACCTCCCGCCCCTCCTCGGCCGCGAGACCCGCCGTTATCATCGCGCCGCTTTTGTGAGGCGCCTCGACGACCACAGTTTTGGACGCGAACCCCGTTATAATCCTGTTTCGCCTCGGGAAATGCCACGACTCCCCCTTCTCCCCCAGCGGAAATTCCGAACAGAGCGCGCCACTGTCCAGAATCCGCCCGAAAAGCCCGGCGTGTTCCGACGGATATACCACGTTCACCCCCGTGCCGAAAATCGCGGCGGTGACTCCGCCCGATTCGATACATCCCGCGTGAGCCGCGCCGTCGATGCCCTTGGCTCCGCCGCTGATCACGTTCCACCCGCGCTCCGCCGCGCGGGAACCTATGGCGCGGGCCGTGCGCTCGCCGTAGACAGAGCACCGGCGGGTACCGACGACGGCAATGGCCTTGTTTACTGCCGGCGGCATATTGCCCTTGACGTAGAGCAGGAGAGGTGCGTCCTTGATTTTGAGAAGAGCGGGCGGGAAGAGCGCGTCGCTGAACGTCACTATCTTCACGCCGAGGCGGTCGCAGTTTTCGAGTTCCCGGTCGATCCACCCGGACGACAGGGCACGGGACATTATATCCTTATTTCTTTCGGTAATTTCGAGTTTGTCCCATACCGAAGGGCTGTCCGCGATGAACGCTTCCGGCGGCAGTTCCAAAGCCTCGAAGCGTTTCCACGTCCTGAGGTCGTAGTGCGCGCACTTGTTTAGCAGCAGCAGCGAACGTATCATGGACGCATCACTCACTTTCTCCACCCGTAATGCCCGAAAGCCGCTTCCTCGCGGTACGATATGCTCTCGGCGACATGCCGCACGGAGATTTTATCCGCGCCCTCCAGGTCGGAGATAGTCTGGGCGACCCTCAGTATGCGCGAAAATCCGCGTCCCGACAGACGCGCGCTTTTCATCGCGTCGGTGAGAAAGGGCCTGACGTCGTCATCCAATTTGACATTGCGTCTGAGCACCCGTTCGGGAAGTTCCGCGTTGCATTGGCATCCGAGTTCCTTCCATCTCTTTTGCTGTATTTCCCGCGCGGATTGAACGCGCGCCCTCACGGCGGCGCTGTTTTCCCCACCGCTGCCGAGCGACACCAGTTCCTCCGGTGACAGGCGCGGAACCGAGACATGCAGATCTATCCGGTCGAGTATGGGACCCGAGAGCTTCCTTCTGTACCTGTCCAGGTCCCCCTGCGAACACCTGCAGCGTTCCGCAGGATCTCCGCTGAAGCCGCAGGGACAGGGGTTGCATGCGGTGATGAGAAGCACCCGCGCCGGATAAGTGACGCTGCCGGCCGCTCTGCTGACCGTTATCGCGCCGTCTTCCAGGGGTTCCCGGATTGCCTCCAGAACGTCGCGCGAGAACTCTGGAAATTCGTCGAGAAATAGCACGCCCCTGTTGGCGAGCGACACCTCGCCCGGCCTCATGTTCGCCCCTCCGCCGCAAATGGCGACCGCGCTCGCCGTGTGGTGCGCGGAACGGAAAGGGCGCGTCCGGCTGGGTTCGAAGGGCATACCCGCAGTGCTTCTCACCAGCAGCACCTCCATCATCTCCTCATCCGACAGCGGGGGCAAAATACCCTTCATCGCGCGCGCCAGAAGCGTTTTCCCCGAACCGGGCGATCCGGTCATCAGGAGATTGTGATGCCCGGCGGCCGCTATTTCGAGAGCCCGCTTTGCCGCGAACTGCCCCTTTATGTCCTCGAAATCCGTCTCAGCCGTTATTTCCTCGTCCACGGCCAGTTTGTGCTCAATGCGGGGGATCATCTTCTCGCCTCTCAGGTGCAGCATGACATCAAGGAGGCTGTCGACCGCGTATGCTTCCACGCCTTCCACCAGCGCGACTTCCCGTTCGTTGTCCTTCGGGATGAAGAGAGGCGTTTTAGCATCGCGCGCGAGCACCGCGGCTGGAACGGCACCTCTCACCCATCTGAGACGGCCGTCGAGCGCCAGTTCTCCCATGAAAATGGCGTTATTCCCCATCTCGATTCGCCCCGACGCGCGCGCCAGGCCTATCGCCATAGGCAGGTCGAGAAGGGCGCCCTCCTTGGGGAAATCGGCGGGCGCGAGGTTTATGGCGATACGCCCCTTCAGCGTGACGCCCAGTCCCCTCAGCGCCGCGCGCACCCTCTCCCTCGCTTCTTTTACAGCCGTATCGGGCAAGCCCACGACCGTGATCGAAAACAGCCCTCCGGTGATTTCGACCTCAACCTCTATCGCTAGAGCCTGCGTGCCCCTGAGAGCTATCCCGCATATCCCATTCATCTCATATAACCGCCTTCCATACCCTGCGTCACGTCGCTGAAAATTTCGACGCACCACTCGCCGCGCGACGTAACGGTGACGGCCGCTATATCGATGCGCCAGTTACCGTTGTACGCGATGGAATCCACGTAACGCCGCGCCGTTTTGAGTAAGCTCTTTATCTTTTTGGGGCCGACGGTGGTCTCAGACGGGGAAATCGCGCCGATTCTGCGCGTCCTGACCTCAACTATCACCAATTCGCCGCCGTCGGCGGCAATGATGTCGAGTTCGCCCCTGCCGACGCGGATATTTCTGCCCAATATCCTCCATCCCATCCGCTCCAGATATGAAGCGGCCATTTCCTCGCCGCTGGCTCCAAATTCGAGATGGTTCAAGACATTTCGTCCCGTCTGTCCGTTTCATAGAGAAAAGCAAGTATTTTCGCTACCGTCCTGTACAATTCGACCGGAATTTCGTCTCCGAGTTCCAGCATCAAAAGAGCGCTCACAAGCGCGGCGTCCTCGATTATCGGGATTTCTGCCTCGACCGCTATATCTATTATCCGTTCCGCCGTTTTCCCTCGCCCCTGTGCCGTCACTTTGGGCAGAGCGTCTCGCCGTTCGTCATATCTGAGCGCCGCCGCTTTTTTCATGTTTTTCACGCGGCGCGCCGCCTATATCTCCATATCCAAACCACGGCGCTCATCCGCCTCCGGCTCGCCCCGCCACGCGACGCTCGCCCCAAGATATTGAATGTTCAAGGGTATCTCGGCGAGTTCCTCCCTCAGTTCATCGAGCCCGGCTCTCACCCTGTCGGCGCTTTTCTCGGATTCGAGCCGGATATTTATCGACACGGACATTCCGTTGCTCACGACATCGCCGTTTACAGGGCCGAGAGAATCGCCCTCGAAACCAAACGCGCACCGCCATACCCTCCGCTCGCCGTGATGTTCGCCCGAGAAAGCCACTTTCGCCCTTTTCGGTTCGCCGTCCTGGCTCATCGGCCACCAAGCGGGCGCCAAAAGCGCCGCGGGGTCTATGCCGTCCCTCGCCTTGCGTCCGGCAATCGCGTGAGACGCCAAAAACCGCGAGACTTCGGCGTCGCCTCCGTCTTTCAGTGCCGATAGAAGTCCCTTGGGGGACGAGGTTTTTTTGCCGCGCAGGCGATCGCGGATTTTTTTCCATATTCTCGCCGTTTCCTCCGGAGTGAGCGCCATATACCACGCGAGCAACGCGACGTTAGCCTCGGTCAGTTCCGCTCCCCTTGCCCAGAGTTCGGCCATCGCCCCGAGTTTTGCCGGATCCCCGCCGCGCGCGAGCCACTGACGGCGAAGCTCCGCGACGCTTTCCTCGTCCACTGGCATCCCTCTCGAGAAAAGAGCCGACGCCACCTGCTGATCGCGGCCCGAAAAACGGGCCAGCATGGCGGTGTCCGAATGCTGAAGGCGAAGGGTAGGTGGCGACGTGGACGCGTCCCACAATGCTCGGAAGCGCTGGCCGGGAAACAAAACCACCGTCGACCGGGCGGACAATGTCTGCGCGCCGATCTTCACGCGGTACATCTCGCCGTCTTTGGATGTCACCAGGCCTTCGACAAGCGATCCGTCGGCAATGCCCCGCCCGGGAGCTTGCGCGCCGGGCCTAGATACCGGCGTCCCTTCGCCCGGTGTACCCCTGACGCCGGGATCGACTACGCCGCCGGAAAGACCGCCAATGTCAGCCATCGTCAGTTATCATCGAAAAGAACCGTCTGACGCGGGCTCTCTTTCCCCGATATTTCCATTTTAATATGTTTACAGCCCGCAAAGGACAGCCGATGTACTCTTGACGGCCCCAGCATATTGACCATCCGTCTGTGAAAAGCCGTGGGATAACCCTTGTGTCTGTCGAAACCGTATTCGGGAAAAAGCCTGTGCAGGGCGGTCATCACCCTGTCCCTGATCACTTTGGCTATGACGGAAGCCGCCATCACCGACGGAACCCGCGCGTCGGCCTTCGGCACGGCGCGCTGAATCGCGCGCGGTATATCGGGAATGTACGCGTTGCCGTCGACGATCACGAGGTCAAGAGGCAGGCCGACGCGTCTTATGGCCCGCCCCATGGCCCAGAGCGTTGACGCCAATATGTTCGTGTTGTCGATCCTTACGTTCGTCGCCGCTTGTGCGGCCCACACGACACCCAGCTCCTTCATGCGGGCAAAGAGACGTTCGCGCTGCGAGGCGGAAAGTTTTTTCGAATCGTTCAGCCCTTCGGACAAAAGCACCCTGAACTGCGGCGGGGTCAGCACCGCGGCCGCGGCGACGACGGGGCCGGCTATCGGACCCCGCCCAGCTTCGTCCACACCAGCGATCCTCATCGGCATCCCTCGCGAACGGCCGGCGAATCGGGGGTCTCCAGGCTGAACCTGCCCAGTTTGCCGGATGCCACGGCATCTATGAAGGCGCGTCCCGCCGCCGAGGCGTCCACGTCACCGCCGGGCAGAAGTTTGCCCAGCCTGCGGCCTATGCGCTCCAACACTTCCGACGAGGTTCCGCCGGGCTCGATTCCCCATGCCGCAAGCACGTTCGGGGCGATATCCCTCGACCGCAGGTAATCGACGCACTCGCGCGCCAGATCGTCCCACGCCCCTATCACCTGCCCTTTGGACGACGACAGCCAGGACAGCATTCTCTGCGTCACGGCGTCCGACCGCGGGTCCAGGATGCCGGGAGAATCGGCGACGATACAGCCGGCTCCCTTGAACCACGACACGCCTTTTGTGATGCCCGGAATACCCCCGACCGGCGCCGCCCTCCGTCCGACGAGCCTGTTCAGGAAAGTCGACTTTCCGACGTTCGGCGCTCCGACCACCGCGACGCGCGCTTCCCTGTAATTCATGCGATGCGACGATGAAGGGGCGAGCGCGGCGATGGATTTTTTCAGCGAATCGGGAATATTTTTACGGAGGTCGAGCGACCAAGCCGGACGGCCGAGTTCCTTAAAATATCTCAGCCATTTTGAGGTAGCCGCCTCGTCCGCCA